>JBHJOC010000039.1:0-22094 GCA_050330095.1 Hyphomicrobiaceae bacterium | reverse complement strand
CGGGATCGAGAACTATTCTCGCTATCTCACCGGTCGCAGACCGGGCGACCCGCCACCGACGTTGTTCGAGTACCTTCCAGACAACGCACTGGTTTTCGCTGACGAAAGTCATGTCACCGTCCCGCAGATCGGTGGCATGTTCCGGGGCGACTACCGCCGCAAGGCAACGCTTGCCGAGTATGGCTTCAGGCTCCCGTCCTGTCTCGATAACCGCCCGATGCGGTTCGAGGAATGGAACGCGATGCGGCCGCAATCCATCTTTGTCTCTGCGACACCCGGCGGCTGGGAACTCGAGCAGACCGGTGGCACGTTCGCTGAACAGGTGATCAGGCCCACAGGGCTGATCGATCCTCGCATCGAGATCCGACCAGCGAAGTCCCAGGTCGATGACATCATCGACGACGCACGTCGTGTTGCTGCGGCTGGTTATCGAACGCTTGTCACCACGTTGACCAAGCGCATGGCGGAAGATCTCACCGAGTACATGCACGAGCAGGGTCTGCGCGTGCGCTACATGCACTCCGACATCGATACGCTGGAGCGCATCGAGATCATCCGCGACTTGAGGCTTGGGGCCTTCGATATCCTGATCGGCATCAACCTGCTGCGGGAGGGGCTCGACATCCCCGAGTGTGCCCTCGTCGCCATCCTCGACGCCGACAAGGAGGGCTTCCTGCGCTCCGAGACGTCGCTCATACAGACCATCGGGCGGGCCGCGCGCAATGTCGACGGCCGCGTGATCCTGTACGCTGATCAGATGACCGGCTCGATGGAGCGAGCCATCGCCGAGACCGAGCGTCGCCGCGACAAGCAGCTCGCCTACAACGCGGCCAACGGCATCACGCCGGAAAGCGTCAAGCGCTCGATCAGCGACGTTCTCGAAAGCGTCTATGAGCGCGATCGCGTGACCGTCGACGCAGGCCTGCTGGAGGGCGGTTCAGGGCCCTCTCCCTCACGGCGCGGTGCAGGAGCATCGAGCAACAAGACCGTCGGCCACAACCTCAAGGCTGTGATTGCCGATCTCGAAGCCAGGATGCGAGAGGCGGCCGCCGACCTCGAGTTCGAGACCGCGGCGCGGCTGCGAGACGAAATCAAGCGCCTGCAGGCGACCGAACTCGCGCTCGCCGACGATCCACTCGCGCGACAGTCGAATGTCGAGGACCGAGCGGGCGCTTACGCGGGCGAGAGGAAATATGGCGACGCGGCGAACCTGCCCGCCGGGCTCAGCGGCGCTCCAAAGCGCGCGCCTGTGGCGCCGCGCAACACGCGCGCTGCCGCTTCGGACCCAAATGTCCAGAGCGCCCCATCGCCTCCAGGCAGAAGCGAAAGCTACAAGCCTGGAACCCCAAGCCACGCCCAGCAGACGGCCATTCCTGTCGATCCGCACACGCGCGCCGGCGCCTACGGTGAGCGCATCAAGGGCCCCCACAAGCCAACACTCGACGAGATGGGCCCCCACGCCAGCACGAGTGTGCCACGCGCTACGGCCAAACGACCCGAAAAGGTTCGCGAATTCGACGATCCGGCACAAAAGAAGCAGCGCGGTGGCCGTGGACGCCCTCGAAAGACCGGCCGCCCCGGGGCTTGATGGCGACTGTTCCGGTTCCGACACTCTCGTTCAGGTTGGGCTTGGTTCCGAGCAAATGTCAGAACCATAGGGAACACGAGTGGCCTGCCTCGCCGAAATCGCTATGCTGGCCGCAACCGCTGACGAGTTCAGCGAGACGTAAAGCCACTCGCGAAATGAATGGCGGAGTGTGGCGTTGATCGCACCTGAATTGACCGATACGTGCGGCCCGCTGGTCGTCAATTCAGGCGCGACGCCTCACGAGCTGCACTGGACTATCCGGCCTGCAGGTATCGCCTCGCGATCAGGAGATCGGAAGACCTCACTTTACAGTCCAGCCAGAACATTGAATTTGCCAGCACCGCCGATCAGAAGACCCTGCACCATCCGCAGCACATGCCTGCCGGGGACTTCTGATCGAGAAGTGGTACGAGAACGAACATGTTGCACGGACCCTTTGCTTTCAGTCGTTCGTTTCGGCGTCTCACAAGACTGTCTCACGAACTACGAAACGAGGGTCCTAAAGCAGTAGCCGAACACACATGACGGTATTCGCGGTCAAGCGGCCGGACAATGCGCTGATGTCGCTCAGATCACGAAATCTGCCTGCCCCAATACCTGCGACGCGCGGGGGAGCCTGAAACCGATGTCCCCAGACGCTTTCCTGGCGCTTGCGCAAGAAGCGTTCGACGCGCTCCCTGAGCCGTTCCGTGCAGCCTGCGAAGGTGTCGCGATCCTGACCCCAGACCTCCCCGACGCCACCACGCTTGCAGCGATGGAAATTGAAGACCCCTACGACCTTCTCGGGCTTTATTCTGGGGTTGCGCGGCCATTCAAGAGTGTCCTCCAAGCGCCAGACGGTCCCGACATGGTCATGGTCTACCGCTTGCCCGTTCTGGCCTACGCCGAGGACGAGGGGTTTGCGATCGCCGACGTCGTCCGGCACGTTCTCATCCACGAGATCGGCCATCATCTCGGCTTCTCAGACGATGACATGGAGGCGATCGAGGCAGCCGACGACCAACCATAACCTCCCGCCGCAGCAGACAGTTCTGCCGCAGGCCACGGCTATGAGACAAACGGCCAAGCCGCCCTCGGTTGCACCGCAGCAGAGGCCAGGATACCTGAGACGAGGCCGACGTTTCAGGAGTCCGACCGCCGATGGCTACACTCGCGACCGACTATCTGCCGCTGATTGTCTTTCTCGGCGTCTGTCTTGTCATCGGGGCCGCGATCATGATCGCACCGTTCCTCGTGGCCGTGCGCAACCCGGACCCCGAAAAAGTCTCCGCCTACGAGTGCGGGTTCAACGCCTTCGACGACGCGCGCATGAAATTCGACGTGCGCTTCTACCTCGTTGCGATCCTGTTCATCATTTTCGATCTTGAGGTCGCATTCCTGTTTCCCTGGGCGGTTGCGTTTGGCGATCTCGGCGCGTTCGCATTCTGGTCGATGATGGTATTTCTCGGCGTCCTGACGGTCGGCTTCATCTACGAATGGAAAAAGGGAGCGCTCGAATGGGATTGATCCTTCCCGGCCAACAGCCGGTGTTCGACCGGGCGCCGGAGGGGGCTGCGGGTGCGAGCGTGCGGTTGCCGGCTGCGACTGGCGGCGGCCCAACGGCTCCCGACTCTGATCCATTCTTCTCGACGATCAACGATGAGTTGGCGGACAAAGGATTCCTCGTCACCACGACCGATGATCTCGTCAACTGGGCGCGCACCGGTTCGCTGATGTGGATGACGTTCGGCCTCGCCTGCTGCGCGGTCGAAATGATGCAGGCGTCGATGCCACGCTATGATCTCGAGCGCTTCGGATTCGCCCCGCGCGCAAGCCCGCGTCAGTCCGACGTCATGATCGTTGCTGGCACGCTGACCAACAAGATGGCCCCGGCGCTGCGCAAGGTCTATGACCAGATGCCGGAGCCGCGCTACGTCATCTCGATGGGATCGTGTGCCAACGGGGGTGGCTATTACCATTACAGCTACGCTGTCGTGCGCGGCTGTGACCGGATCGTGCCGGTCGATGTCTATGTGCCCGGCTGCCCGCCAACGGCAGAGGCGTTGCTCTACGGCGTGCTGCTCCTGCAACGCAAGATCAGGCGCACGGGAACAATTGCCCGTTGAGGCAGCTTCAATGGGCGGGCATTGCAGGCACGTGCGGACCTCGTGGCACCGCTGCCGCAGCTTCACGCGTGCCCCCCACTGCCCGTGCGTCGCGCATCACCGCAGCTCGCAAAGCCCGCCGCCGCAACCCGGACCTAAGGATCGCAACGCATGATCGAGACCGACGGAACCGAGATCGAGGACCTGCGTGATGGCATGTGCATCCGCTGTGGTGACCTCGTGCTCGAGAGCAAGATCGCTTATGGCGAGGTCACGCTCACCGTCCAACGCGATGGCATCGTCACCGTGCTCAAGCGGCTTCGCGACGACCCGCAATCGCAGTTCGAGGTGCTGATTGACGTGTGCGGCGTTGATTATCCTGCGCGCGCGGAGCGGTTCGATGTCGTCTACCACCTGCTGAGCCCGCGCTCCAACCAGCGGATCCGGGTGAAGCTGTCGACCGATGAGGAAACACCGGTGCCGTCGGTAATCGACGTGTTCCCATGCGCCAACTGGTACGAGCGCGAAGCCTACGACATGTACGGCATTCTGTTCTCGGGCCACCCTGATCTTCGGCGTCTGCTGACGGACTACGGTTTCTCGGGTCACCCGCTGCGAAAGGATTTTCCGCTGACGGGCCACGTGGAAGTTCGCTACGACGATGAGCAGAAGCGGGTGATCTATGAGCCCGTCAAGCTGATGCAAGAGTACCGCTCGTTCGATTTCGAAAGCCCTTGGGAGGGCACGGACTACATCCTACCCGGCGACGAGAAAGCCTCTGGCGATCCGCCGAAGGCCAGCTGAGGCCGCCATGAAAGAGTCGCTGCGTCCCGGCCTCGCCCACCGCCACGTCTATGAAATGGCGGCGAACAAGCGGGTGCCCGACCTCTATCCCGAATCGCCCCTGTTCCTTGCCATGCCCGGTGTATTCGCAACGGGCTTCATGGTCGGACTGCTCGAATGGGGCGCGCTCGAGACAATCAACCCCCACCTCGACCCGGGCGAAGGATCTCTCGGCATCGACATCCGCATCGATCACACCGGGGCCACGCTGCCCGGCCAGACCATCACCGTCGACGTCACCGTGACCGCAGTCCAGGGCCGACGCATCTCGTTTGATGTCTCAGCGCACGACGGCATCGAGGTCATCGGCAAGGGCACCCACCAGCGCATGGTCGTGCCGTGGGACCGGTTCGTCGCCAAGGTCAACCAGAAGGCGGCACGCGCGGGCGTTCCAGCTCTCGATTGGCCGCCATCTGGGGGACCTGAACGTTGAGCAACTCACATCTCTCGGGGCGCTGCCTGTGCGGGGCGATCAGCTTCACGGCGACGGCCAAGGACGTGCACGCCGATGTCTGCCACTGCACCATGTGCCGAAGGTGGACGGGCGGACCCGCACCAGGCGTGATGCTGGCGGAGCCGGCGACGGTGACGGGCGAGGAACACCTTGCAACCTACAAATCATCCGAGTGGGGCATCCGACAGTTCTGCGCCATTTGCGGATCAAGCCTGTTCTGGGCTGCGCCAGCCTATGGCTACTTCGGTGTGACGGCGGGGACGCTTGACGACACCAGCGCACTGACGCTGACGAAAGAGATCTTCATCGACCACAAGCCCGCGCTCTACACCTTCGCGGACCCAACGGACAAACTGACCGAAGCCGAATTCCTCGCCCAGTTCGCCGATTCCTCGGCAACTCAAGCTGGAGACGATCATGGCTGAAACCGACATTCGCAACTTCACGATCAACTTCGGCCCGCAGCATCCTGCCGCACACGGCGTGCTTCGCCTGGTGCTGGAGCTCGACGGCGAGGTCGTCGAGCGTGTCGACCCTCACATCGGCCTGCTGCACCGCGGCACCGAAAAGCTGATCGAGCACAAGACGTACCTGCAGGCCATCGGCTATTTCGACCGGCTTGATTACGTCGCGCCAATGAACCAGGAGCACGCTTTCTGCATGGCCGCCGAAAAGCTCCTCGGCCTCGAGGTGCCATACCGCGGCCAGCTCATCCGCGTGCTCTATTCCGAGATCGGCCGGCTGCTATCGCACCTGCTCAATGTCACGACGCAGGCCATGGACGTTGGCGCCTTGACCCCGCCGCTCTGGGGTTTCGAGGAGCGCGAGAAGCTCTTGTGCTTCTATGAGCGTGCGTCGGGATCACGGATGCATGCGAAGTATTTCCGCATCGGTGGTGTCCACCAGGACCTGCCAGACGCGCTGATCGAGGATATCGCAGCGTTCTGCGAAACGCACCCAACGGTTCTTGACGACATCGAAGGGCTCCTGACCCACAACCGCATCTTCAAGCAGCGCAACGTTGATATCGGCGTGGTTTCGCTCGAGGACTGCTTTCGCTGGGGATTTTCCGGAGTCATGGTTCGCGGATCAGGGGCCGCATGGGATCTTCGCCGCGCACAGCCCTACGAGTGCTATTCCGATCTCGCGTTCGATATTCCGATCGGCAAGAATGGCGACTGTTATGATCGGTACCTCATCCGCATGCTTGAAATGCGCGAGAGCGTGAAGATCATGAAACAGTGCTGCGAACTTCTATTGTCCGAGAACGGCCGCGGCCCATTCACAACCGACGACAAGAAGGTCGTGCCGCCAAAGCGGGGTGAGATGAAGCGTTCGATGGAGGCGCTCATTCACCACTTCAAGCTTTACACCGAGGGGTTCCACGTGCCCGCGGGCGAAGTTTATGCTTGCGTTGAGGCGCCGAAGGGCGAATTCGGCGTTTATCTCGTCTCAGATGGCTCGAACAAGCCTTACCGCTGCAAGATCAGGGCCCCGGGTTTCCCGCATCTCCAGGCGATGGACTATATCAACCGCGGTCACATGCTCGCCGACGTCTCAGCAATCCTCGGCTCACTTGACATCGTGTTCGGGGAGATTGATCGGTAGTACCGCGTTGCCCGCTTGAAATCAGGGGCAACATCAATGACATCATTGGCGATAAGGAACCTCCTCGAAGAAGAAGACGCGGACGCCACCATGCGCAGCGCACCGATCAACACAGAGGCCGTCAACCACTACGCAGCGCTGCTGGCCGAAGCCAAGACCGATGCGCGCGCGTTCGAGCCTCTGATTGCGCAAATCAGATCAGACAAGGTTCTGAAAGCCGGCGACGTTGTCGCGATTGCGAAGGCCTTTGCTGGCCAAGGCGCAAGGGTCACCTCGAAAAAGACAGCGCTTGACGCGATCGAGCGGCGCTTCGTCGAACTCGTCCGCTTCGACAGGCGCAACGCCATCGCGAAGGCGACGCGCCCCTGGTGAGCACGTCTGCCCGCCGCCCGACGCAACCTCGGCCGGTAGAGAATCTGACCGCCGGACCCTCACGCCGACGCGCGGTCGGCTGCCTCCAGTTCGTCGATGAGGCCTGAGATCATGCCGAGCCCACGGTGCCAGAACTCGGGTCTCGAGGCATCGAGCCCGAACGGCGCCAACAGCTCCGAATGGTGCTTCGAGCCGCCGGCCTCGAGCATGGCGAAGTATTTCTCGACGAAGCCCGGATGAGCATCCTCATAGAGTGCATAGAGCGAGTTCACGAGGCAGTCGCCGAATGCGTAGGCATAGACGTAAAACGGCGCGTGGACGAAGTGCGAGACGTAGGTCCAGAACACGTCGTAGCCCGGCTTGAACTCAATTGCGGGTCCGAGGCTTTCGGATTGCACCTCGAGCCAGAAGCCGTTCAGTTGCTCGCCCGTAAGTTCGCCCTGCCGCCGCGCCTCGTGCACCTTGCGCTCGAACTTGTAGAAAGCGATCTGCCGGACGACCGTGTTGAGCATGTCCTCGACCTTGGAGGCAAGCAACGCCTTGCGCTCTTTGGGATCGCTCGTTGCGGCGAGGAGAGCGCGGAACGTCAGCATCTCGCCGAACACCGACGCGGTTTCAGCAAGCGTCAGCGGCGTTTGTGCGAGCAGCAGGCCCTGCTTGGCTGCCAGCACCTGATGGACGCCATGGCCAAGTTCGTGAGCAAGCGTCATCACGTCCCGGGATTTGCCCTGATAATTGAGAAGGACGTAAGGGTGCGCCGACGGCACGGTCGGGTGCGCGAACGCACCAGACCCTTTTCCGGGACGGGTTGGCGCATCGATCCAGCGCTTGTCGAAGAAATCGGCCGCGATCGACGCCATTCTTGGCGAGAACCCGCGATAGGCTGACAGCACCAGTTCGCGCGCCTCGTCCCAGGCGACAACCCGCTCCGGCTTGTCCGGCAGGGGGGCGTTCCTGTCCCAGTGGGCGAGCCGGTCCATGCCGAGCCACCTCGCCTTCATCGCGTAGTAGCGATGCGACAGGCGCGGATAGCTCTCGCTGACCGCCGCTACGAGCGCCTCGACGACAGGAGCTTCCACGCGGTTCGCCAAGTGCCGGCTGTCGGCGACATCCTTGAAGCCGCGCCAACGGTCGGAAATCTCCTTGTCCTTCACGAGCGTGTTCATGATCAGCGTGAACAGGCGATGGTTGTCGCCGAGCGTCTTTGCGAGCGCTTCGGCGCCGGCCCTGCGGCGTGCCGGGTCTGCTTCGGACATCAAGTTGAGCGTTGGCTCGAGCGTCAGCGGCTCTTCGAGACCGTCGACATGGAACTTGAGCCCGGACATCGTCTCATCGAACAGCCTGTTGAAGGCCGCGCGCGACGTCTGCGACTTGTCGTGGAACACCTGCTCGAGGCGCTCTTCGAGCTGATAGGGTTTTTCCCGGCGAAGATCGGCGAACCAGGGCTTGAGCCGCGCGAGCTTGTCGGTTCCAAGCGCTCGGTCGAGGGCCACGTCACCGATCTGGTTCAACTCGAGCTCGAAGAAAATCAAATGCGACGAGGCATCCGTGAGTTTACCCTGCACGTCGCCGAAGAGCTTTGCGCGCAAGGGATCCTGCTGGTTGCCGACATAATGCAGGAAAGCGAACGCGCCGATCCGGCCCATGAGATCGCCGAGCACCTCATAGCGCTCGATCGCGCGCAGCAGTGTCTCTGGATCGCCCGCAGCGAGCTTGCCTTGGAAATCGGCTTTGAAAGCCTCCGCTGCGCGCGCGATCTGCTCGAGATCGGCGGCGAGTGTCGGACTGTCTGGTCCTTCGTACAGATCAGACAGGTTCCATTCGGGAAGAGCGCCAAGGTCTTTCTTGTTGGCCACGGTTCGTTATCCTCGCTTGGGTTCGGCCAGCGGCTCGACCATGATCAGTTTGCATCGCCTGCATGGTCTTTTCCATTTCCGCCGCTGCCAACGCAGTTGCGCGGGATGTCGCACGACACGCCATCGAGGCCAAGGCGGCGAAAGGCTGCCCAGGCCGGCGCGATCGTCGCAGACGCGCGTTCCGTCGTGCGATGCTGCCGTCTGACGCAATGGCTCCAAATCGGACTGGACCGTAACGGGGCATTTACTGAGATCGTGCACATTCTATGGCGTCCGGGTGGTCGAACTTGCACCACCCCCTTCGCCCGAAGCCATCGCTCGCCTGTGATGGTGGCTCGGTCCCAGTGTCCCGCGTAGCGTCAGAGTAACCGATGCCCAAACGTATTCTGATCGTCGACGACGATCCAGCCCAGCGCCGCATTCTCGAGGAATGCGTCAAGCGTTCGGGATTCGAGACGCAACTCGCGCGTTCGGGCGAGGAAGCCATCGATGTGCTCGAACGGCCCGAGGCGCGCGACATCTCACTCGTCCTGCTTGACCTCATCATGCCCGGGACAGACGGGCTTGCCGTTCTGAAACGGTTGCAGGGTCGCCAGCATCTGCCACCCATCATTGTCCAAACCGCCCACGGCTCGATCGATTCCGCCATCAACGCGATGCGCGCGGGCGCCATCGACTTCGTCGTCAAGCCCGTGAGCCCGGAACGCCTGGACGTCTCGATCCAGAGCGCACTGAAGCTCGAAGCCCTGTCGGGGGAGATCACCCGAATCAAGAAGCGCGTCGAGGGCACGCTGACGTTCGACGACCTCATTCTGCGCGGTGAAGCGATGGAGCGTGTCGTCAGGCTCGGGCGCCGTGCTGCGACGTCGAACATCCCAGTCCTGATTGAGGGCGAATCAGGGGTCGGCAAAGAGCTGATCGCGCGCGCCATTCAGGGCGAAAGCGAGCGCGCCGGTCGACCGTTCGTGACGGTCAACTGCGGCGCGATCCCTGAGAACCTCGTTGAGAGTATCCTATTCGGGCATGAAAAGGGCTCGTTCACGGGCGCGACCGACAAGCGGATCGGAAAGTTCCAGGAAGCCGATGGGGGTACGCTTTTCCTTGATGAGGTCGGCGAATTGCCGCTTGATGTCCAGGTCAAGCTGCTGCGCGCCTTGCAGGAGGGCGAGGTCGACCCCGTCGGCGCCAAAAAGCCCATCAAAGTCGATTTCCGACTGATCTCGGCAACCAACCGGGACATGATCCAGCGCGTTCGCGATGGCCGTTTCCGCGAAGACTTGTTCTATCGGCTCAACGTCTTCCCGATCTGGGTGCCGCCCCTGAAGGACCGGATCGACGATGTGCCGGACTTGGCCCAGCACTTCCTCGCCCGTTTCACCGCGGAAGAGGGCAAGAGAATCACTGGCATCGATGCCGAGGCCCTAAGACTACTGACGACCTACCCGTGGCCCGGCAACGTCCGCCAGCTCGAGAATGCGGTGTTTCGCGCGGTCGTTCTCTGCGACAGCGCAGTCCTGACCGTCGCGGACTTTCCCCAGATCGCAGCCCACGTGCAGGGCTTCTCAGCTGAGATTCCCGCCGCACCCGCCATTCAGCAAAAAGCCTACACGGGCCCTGCGCTGATTGGTGCCGAAAACACGGTGCCAGAGACCATCGCACTTGACGGCGAACGCGGTGGTAGCAAGCTGGGAATCCCAGCGGTCAATGATACGGGTGAGATCCGGCCGCTCGAAGCCGTCGAGGCCGACATGATCCGCCTAGCCCTCGGGCGCTATCGCGGCCACATGACCGAAGTTGCAAAACGCCTCGGGATCGGCCGCTCGACGCTCTATCGCAAGATGCAGGAGTATGGTCTCGAAACGCGATAACGCTGACGACTGCGGCGGGCGCGGACCAACGAAAAGAAGCCCGATGACCGGACTTTCGGCTCCGCGGGCTTTGCCGTCAGGCGATGAGATTGCCGCGCCAAAGCTTTCGGTCCGCTTACGCCGCTCGGCACGTTCGGGCGGCAATCGAGGGAGCAAACCGGGAGCAAAAACGTATTCCAGCACTTGTGACGCATCGCGCGCCAACGAATTGAGACCAAAAAACAACGCTCAATCCGAAATTGATCTTGCGCCCGCCCAATTTCTGGCTCCGTCAAGGTCAATTCTGCGGTAAAATCGCGCGCGAGATCAAATTCCCGAGTGTGCCTCGGTAATGCCTTGCGCCGATGAGCCGTTCACCTATCTTCGTTACGAATCGCAACCTGCCAATGCGCGGAAGTCTGAGATGATCCTGAGAACGCTCACGCCAACGGTCGCCGTTGCGCTGCTGTTGCAGTCGCAATTCGCCTGGGCTCAGACGCCGACAGCTGGCACGGCTGGCACAGAAGTTCTGTCTCAGGAGATCCGTGCGGTCGTTTCAGGCGCCAATGAACCTGATTCGTCGGGCGCAAAAGTGGCAAACCGACTTGCCGAAGAAGAAGCGTCTTTCCGTGCGTTGCTGGCCGCCGAGCGCGAGGCCGAAGCCGCGGCGAAAGCCGCTAACACTGCCGGGCAGCCAGTGGCTGCTGAAGGGGCTGCTTCGACCGTCCAAGCGGCATCGGCCCGACCAGACGCAGGGCGAAGCGCCGCCGCTGTCAATCCTCGGGCCGCCGACCAGCGCCGCGCAGAACGCAGGGCCGCCTTCGACGCTGAGCAGGAGCGCAGGCGCGCGGCGCGTGCCAGCGACGAAGAGATCGGCGCCGCTGTTGTGGCAAAAATCGACCAGCTGCTGCGGACCGTTCCACGTGCCGATCGACCGCGTCACGAGGCGTTGCGCGCGTTTTACACGGATCGCAATGGTCGGCCGATGTGGGTGTCGGATGGTTCGTTGAGCGTTCGAGGTGCCGCCTTGCGGGACGTACTGAAGGATGCTCCGAACCATGGATTCCCTGCCGACGATTTTCTTGTTGAGGCTGCCGCATTCGCCGATCTTGATACCCCGTTGCTTGCCGCGGATGCAGAGGTCGCGCTTTCGAAGCTCGCCGTGAAGCTTGCCAACTGGTCGCGCGGTGGCCGAGTGGACCCGAGCGCGCTGTCGTTTGAGATTTTCGTCACCCGCGCCCTTCGGACCGACGCTCAAGTGCTCGCCGACTTGGCGGCGGCAGAAGACGTCACATCGTACTTCCGCGGATTGCAGCCACGCCATCCGCAGTACTGGGCGCTACAGGCCGCTTATCAGCGACTGGCCGGCGATGAGAGCGCTCTGTCCCAACGCGACCGCCGAACCCGCGATGCAAACCTCGATCGGATGGCGCGAACCCTCGAAATGTGGCGCTGGCTGCCCGAGGATGTCGGGGACACCCACATCGTTGCAAACATCCCAGAGTTCACAGTTCGCGTCTACGAGAACGGGCGTGAGACATTCAAAGAGCGCGTTATCGTCGGGAAAACGACGACCCAGACGCCTCTGTTCTCACATCGGATGGACCATCTGGTGTTCCGTCCCTACTGGAACATCCCAGACTCGATCAAGGTCAACACGCTGCTCCCAGGTCTACTCCAAGGCCGCAATACCCTGGCGGAGCGCGGACTACGCATGAAGATCGGAACGCGTGAGTACAACCCGCGTACGGTCGACTGGCGTCGCGATGATATCCGTCGCTATCACGTATATCAGCCTCCAGGCTCGTCGAATGCTCTCGGCAACGTGAAGTTCATGTTCCCGAACCGCCATGCGATCTACATGCACGACACGCCGTCGAAAGAACTCTTCTCGACGCGCGAGCGGACCCATAGCGCCGGCTGCATTCGCGTGCGCAACCCGGATCAGTTTGCCAAGGTCATCATGCGCATCGGCAATGGATGGTCCGCAGCGCAGACCGAAGACATGTATCGCAATGGTCCCGAGGACCAGCGCGTCGATCTCGACACCAAAATCCCGGTCCATCTCGTGTATGCGCCGGTGTGGGTTGATGAATCGACGGGCGACGTCAACTACTACCCGGACATCTACAAGCACGAGCGTCACCTCGGCTTTGCACTTGCTGGCCAATACAATCGCATCGTTCGGGTGAAGCGCGATGTTGAGGCGGACTTCCAACAGATCGTTGCGAGCAACCGCGTCAAAGAGCAGGACTTTTACGGGAACAACTTGTGGTTCGGCGGCGGCAATTCGGGCCAGACCTCGTCAGGCTTCTTTAGCGGTTTCAATGGGGGCGGCACGTCCGGACCACCGAATTCCAGGCCGCGCTGGGCCCAGGACGCGTTCACGTCTGATCGTTGATTGGCCCCGGATCGACAGTCACGGACACCACCGCCGCAAACACATCCGCACCAACGCCGGCGGTGGCTCCCCTCGGTGCCGATCTCCCTTGGAACTGCCATAAACATCAGGCATGTTTGAGGGTGGTGGGCTGGTCCGGGGGGACGCGGCGTGACGGGTTTTCACGACACGGTAGGCAACGTTGCGGTTGGGCGCGGGCCGGCGTGCGTCTATCCGCCGTTGCGTTCGCGGCGCAAACAGCAGGCGTCTCGATGCAGGACGCCGGCCGAACCTTGGCGCATATTGGCGGTGCTCATCGCGTCGATGGCGACCTTTTGCTCGACACTGCTCATGGCGAGCAGTCTGCGCGCCTCTGATGAGCGCGCGATCTCGCTCTATAATATCCACACCAAAGAGAACATCACGCTGGTCTATAAGCGCGGCAGCTCTTTCGTCCCTGAAGCACTCGAACGGCTGAACTGGTTTCTGCGCGACTGGCGCCAAAACGAATCGACGAAAATTGACCCGAAACTCTTCGACCTGCTTTGGGCTATACATGCGGATGTTGGAAGCCAGCGGCCCATCCATGTCATTTCCGGATACAGATCACCGCAGACGAACGCCATGTTGCGGGAAACGCGGGGCGGCCAAGCCCAAGTGAGCCGGCATATGTTGGGGCAGGCGATCGACGTCCATTTCCCGGACGTCCCCGTGAGACAGCTGCGGTATTCCGCGATGGTCCGCGAAGCCGGCGGCGTCGGGTATTACCCGAATTCCGCACTGCCTTTCGTCCATGTCGATACAGGCAACGTTCGACACTGGCCGAGAATGCAGCGCCAGGAACTCGCGCTGTTGTTTCCCTCGGCACGCACGAAACACGTGCCTGCAGACCGAAAGCCACTGACCGCCGGTGATGCTATCCAGGCTCGGCAATCGAACCCTGAACTCGCGCTCCAGGTGGCCGCCTTCCACAGCCTGCGCAATGGGGGAGCACGGGGTTGGGCCGCCTCGACCCAGATCGCGTCTGCGCCACCGCCTGCAACACCGATGCGCCCAACCGGGCCTCAGGTCCCCTCACCGACCCTTGCCCAGGCCTCTCTCAATCCCCCAGCGCGCCCCAGGGCATCGCCAGCGGCCATCGAGCCAGCCCCAAGGCTCGTCAGTCAGCCGACGCTCGTTTCTGAGGCCGAGGCGCGCGACACAGCACGCGCCATGCTGCAACGGCTGGCCGTTCTCAATTCCGACGCTGGCTTCGCGCGCGATCGCAACCAACTTGCGCAGATGGCAAGCCTGGCCGCGGCTGAAACGCGACGTGCCCCGAGCAGCTCATCAGCGCCGGCGCCGTCGCCGGCAGCGCGCCCCGTGACCGAAGGCAACCCGACGAACAGGGTGGCGGGTCCTGAACCGGCGACAGAACGTGGCGCTGAGATCGCAAGACTGCTCCTCGAGGAGGCGTCACGCGGCGATGCGATGGAGCAAGCCGCGTCGAGCGCAAGCGGGCGCCCTGCGGCCCCGACAGACGACGACGGAGATGAATCGGAACTTCTCCACTATGACCCATTCCCGGTGCTGCCGTTCCTGACCCATACCCCATCACACGATGATGAGGCGCTATTGGACTTGAAGCACCCGGAGACAATGGCGACGATCGCAATGATCGATGACGCCGGCCACCAGCCCCTTGTTCGCCTTGTGGCTGGCCATGCTGCACGACCACTTGATCGGACGGCGGTCCGCTTCACGGGCCGCGCCGTCGTCCTCTCTTCGCGCTTGCTTGCGCCGCCTGAGGGCCGCCGTCAGCTGGCAGGGCGCGGACTATCGGAGGGCGATGCGCGCCGCGGCCCCGAGCCCAGCGGAAGAACAACAGCGCAAGCGACGCCGTAGCGTGGTGACCGAGAAGTCGGCTGCGTTCCGTCCAGCGAGAGTTTGAGGCGGGTCACTCGGTCTGAACCACACGATCGGTCCGCATGTCGTTACAAAATCGTTGCAGGGCTGCGACGCCACGGTGGAGCATCGACAGTGCTCATGTGCGGTCTTCTGCCTGCACTGCCGGCAAAATGGGGCTGCAGGCGCCTGCACCTCTCGGAGCCGTCAGCCAAAACCCAGCCCGGAAACCCGGCCCCAAAACCCAGCTTTCACCCGAAGCAGGGTTAACCTCGGCTTAGAGCCCTTCCCATTATGATGCGATTCTGACTGACCAACCCAAGCTGGTCGGTCGCTCAAGACCATGGCAACCGGTCGCGTAGCAGTGGGCAGGTCCTCGGCGATGCAGGAATCTTCCGGAGATCGGAGCGACAGGCCAGCGCCGGCACCAACGGTGCAGGGCGGTTGCCAAGACGAAGCCTCCAATCCGGTTCTGCCGACGTGGCAAATGGACGGCTGTGGCACCGATCCTTCGACCACGTTGAACCGGCCGGAGCGTGACGGGTCTCGTCAGAGCCCTCGCCCTCGCCGCCGGCGCTGGAAGCTGGTGAAGCACGCGCTTACCGCCATGACCGTGCTCGGGTTCGGTTTCCTTGTACTCATGGTCTATTTCACGCTCGTCATCCCCAATCCGTTCACCGCCGGCAGGGACCAGCGCGCCCCCATCATCCAAGTGCTCGCCAGAGACGGCGCACTCCTCGCGGAGCGGGGCCGGCCACACGATTATATTCCGCTCGTGCTCATTCCACGGCACGTCCAGAACGCTGTCACCGCAACCGAAGACCAGCGCTTTCATGAGCACTGGGGCCTCGACCTCTGGGGGCTGAGCCGCGCCCTGTTTGCAAACTTACGGGCGGGCCGCTTCTCGCAGGGTGGCTCGACCATCACCCAGCAGCTCGCGAAGAACCTGTTTCTCAGCCATGATCGCACGCTGATGCGCAAAGCCAACGAGCTTGCCCTCGCACTTTGGCTTGAACTCAGGCTTTCCAAGTCGCAAATCCTGGAGCTCTACCTCAATCAGGTTTACTTTGGGTCGGGCGCATACGGCATCGAGGCGGCTGCGCAGACTTATTTCGACAAGTCTGCCCGGGCGCTGACCGTCAGCGAGGCGGCTTTGCTCGCAGGGCTCCTTCAGGCTCCGTCACGCTATGCACCACTGCGCGATCCGAGGCGCGCGATCACGCGCAGCCATAGCGTTCTGGCCCGCATGGTGCGGGCTGGGCACTTGAGCGAGGCCGACGCTGCAGCAGCGCGTGCCCAAAGGCACACGTTTTCCCGCGGACTGAAGGAGCCAGGGCGCCAAGCCCAAGTGTTCGGCTTTGCCGTCGATGCCGTTCTCGAACGCATGCCCCAAGTCGCTGCGGCGCAAAGCGGTCTGCTCATCGTCGAGACGACCATCGATGCCCGCCTTCAGCGCTCGGCGCAGACCGCCTTGAGCCGCATCCTGTCGGCCGAAGACCCCGCGGCACGTACCCTCGAAGGAGCGGTCGTTGTGCTCGACGGCGACGGCGGCATCCGCGCGCTCGTCGGTGGTCGCGACTACGATCGCAGCCAATTCAACCGGGCAACGAAAGCGCGTCGGCAACCGGGCTCGGCCTACAAGCCCGTGGTCTATCTCGCGGCGCTTCAGCAGGGTCTGCACCCGGAGACGGTCGTCTACGACTTGCCCGTGACCGTTGGGAACTGGAGCCCACGCAACGTGGACAACCGCTTTGCCGGCGCAATGACACTGGAAGAGAGCCTCGCACGCTCCGTGAATACCGTTCCTGTTCGGCTTCAGCAGCAGGTCGGCATTGATCAGGTTATCGCGATCTCGCGCAGGCTCGGGTTGCGCTCGGACCTGAGGAGCGATCCGACCCTGGCGCTTGGCACTTCCGAAGTTGGCGTTCTTGAGTTGGCAAACTCGTACGCGGTGTTTGCAACAGGCGGATTGAGCACCACGCCCCACCTGATCGAGCGCATCCGTACGCCCCAGGGCCGCATCGTTTATGCACGCGCTCCGCTCGAAAGCGTGCGACTATTCGATTATTCGATCGTGGCTCATCTCACCCGCATGCTCACAGCAGTTGTCACGACGGGGTCGGGCCGGAACGCTCAGCTGTCAGCGCATCCCGCCGCCGGCAAGACCGGGACGACGCAAGACGGCCGTGATACGTGGTTCGTTGGCTTTACCCGTCAGCTCACAGCGGCCGTCTGGATCGGTCATGAAGACGGGTCGGGTCGAGGCACGCAACGCGGCAGCGGTCTGCCCGCACGGCTTTGGCGGGCGATCATGCAGGACGCCCATCGAGACTTGACGCCGCAGCCGCTCCTTCTGGACCTTACCCCAGGCGGCGCCAACGTTGGCATGAACACCGCTGAGGCCTTGTTCGAAGCAGACCCCGGCGACCCCTCTATGATTATTGAGCCACAGGCGTCTACGCCACCCAACCGAGCCGTTCCGCGCAGCGTCCCGGTGCTGCCCAGGCGGCGGCCGTCGGTGACGGTTGGTCACACTGTCAGGGGACAGAGTGGCGCTCGCAAGGCTCAGCCACTGCAAGTTGATCGCGATGATCGGCGTGTGGGTACGCGCGTCGCAACGACGCCCCCGCCCGAGGGGGCGGGCGCACACAGCTCCGGCACCGTTGCCCAACCGCGAACCGACAGAATTCCGGAAGCGTTCGTCTCCGCTGCCGTAAAAGCTTCCATCCGCGAAACGGCAGGGGGCCAAGCACACGACGACCCGATTGCACGCCACCTCGCCGAACTCGAACGCCAGGGCCGCCTCGACTACGGGCGAAACATGATGGGGCTCGGCAGCCGCAGCATCACGCGCGAAGACGCCACTCAGCGCGCTGCGCCATAGCGGTGCAATTCCACTCCATAGAGATCCAGCCATTGGCGGGCTTCTTCGAGGTTCGGGTAAACCTCCCGAACGAGCGCCCAGAATTTTGGTCCGTGGTTCATCTCCCGCAGATGAGCAACCTCGTGTGCTGCGACGTAGTCGAGGATCGTCGGCGGGGCCAGGATGAGGCGCCAAGAGAACGACAGGTTCCCCGTACTGGAGCATGAGCCCCAGCGACTGACCTGATCTCTGATCGCGATCCGCTTCGGGTGCAGCCCAAGTGCCTTTGCGTGACCAGCGACCCGAGCGCCGACGTCCAAGCGGCACTGCTCCATCAGCCAGCAGCCGAGCCGCCGCGGCGCCATATCGGTTGGGCCGAATACGTCGAGGTGCGCACAGCCATTGTGTTCGGTTGACGGCACGACGACCCCCTTGCCGCGCTCGAGCCCACGAAAGCGCACTTCGTGGGGTACGCCGCGAAGAGGGATCAAGGCACCGTGCTCAAAGGGCTGGGCGGATGGGATATGGTCGAGGCGCTCGCGAACCCAACGAACGTGGTGGCTCAGGAAATCTCCTGCCTGCTTCAGATCACACTGCATGGGCAGGGTCACGATGACGGTTCTGCGGGTCCGACTGACCCTCAAGGTCATGCGCCGCGCAGCCGGATGCCGACGGACCTCCACCGGTGCGGGGAGTCCCGCCACTTGCAGCTTTTCGCGCAGCGGACTGTTGGATCGCACGTGCTTCGTCATCTGAGCCCTCGTCGGCAGCCAGTGACGGACTGCCAATTCTATCCGCGTTGTGGAGCCGGTGCGCGGGCTCCGGGCAACCCTCCGATAACTCACGCTTGAACGTCAGACGCGCCCGCTGCAGTTCGGCGACGCCACGCAACATGATGTCGTGCTAACAACAGCTCACCTGCTTCGCCTACCATTCGGCAAGATTGATGCTGCCGTTCGCAGAGGATATGTGGCACGAGCGCCGCATTGATACAGAAGCGCCACAGCTGCTCAGGATCGGAGGACCACGGCGATCGACGCGCTCGCCGGTTTTGTCAGCCCGTCGGCGGAACAATCGGCTCACGATACCTGCGGCAGTCCCCTGAGACGCGCGGTTAGCTGATCGATGCTGGTGGCGTGACTGAAGTGCGTGATATAGGCACCATCCGGCCCCATGAGATAGATCAGAGAGGAGTGATCGACGTTGTACGACGTTGTATCGTCAGGCGCCTCCTTGATCGCCTTGGCATAGACGCGGTAGGCGCGCATGGCATCAGCGACTTGCTCGACCGTCCCTGTCAGACCAACGAAGCGCGGATGGAAGCTGCTGACATACGACCTGACAAGATCGACATCGTCGCGCTCGGGATCCACGGTGATGAAAATCGGCGCGATATCAGTACGGCTTGCATCAACCGCATCGAGCGCGGCGCTCATCACCTGCAGTGCAGCAGGACAGACGTCAGGACAGTGGGTGAACCCAAAGTAGACAAGCATGTATCGGCCCCGGAAGTCCTCGTCCGTCGTTGTTCGTCCCGTGTGATCGACGAGCGCAAACGGCCCGCCGACCAGAGCGCGCCCCGTGGTGCCGATTTCACCGGATCGCCGCTCGGACGTGACGACGTAGGTGCCGAGCGCGAGGCCCAGCGCCATGGACAGCGCTGTGATTGCGACCAACGTTCTGATCATGAGATCCTCCATCGTCTCTTTGGCGTTGACAGAGTAGACATCGATAGGGCGCCTCTCAGCGTTGTTGAGGTCGCAGCTGCGGCGCACGAGCTGACAACGGTCCGGGTCCTTCCTGCCGCCTTCGATCGGTATGGCCCCACAATCTCTGCCGACCAAGAGGTGCAACCCGGCAGTGGTGTCGCAGGCGGTTCTAAGTCTGGCACGGGCAGACCCGGAGCGATGCCGTGCGTGAAGCCACGGGCATAAAGCGATTTGAAAGAGACCAGCGTTGAAGCAGCCGCAGCGAACCCGGCCAGATGTATTGAACAGCTCTGACTTCAGCCGTCTGCGCGTCGAGACAAGCGTGCGGCTCCGCTGGTTCGCGGTCGCAGGCCAGCTTCTGACGGTCCTGTTTGTCGCTTTCGTCTTGGAATTCGAAGTCCTGCTATGGGCCTGCCTCGCCTTGATTGCGATGTCAGCGTGGCTCAACGTGTATTTGCGCTGGCGCTTTCCGCCAGCGTATCGGCTCAATCCACTGCCGACGACCCTGCTGTTCGGCTACGACCTGATCCAGCTCGGCGCTTTGCTGACTTTGACCGGCGGCCTGACAAACCCGTTCGTTGTCCTGATCGTCGCTCCCGTCACGGTATCGGCAGCGACCCTGCCGGCGCGCTCAACCGTTCTGCTCGGTGCGCTGGCCTTGGCGATTACCGGATTCATGAGCATAGTTTACGTGCCGCTCCCTTGGGCGGCCGATGACCCATTCAGCTTGCCATGGCTTTACAAGCTCGGCAGTTTTGCAGCTGTCACGGCCTGCCTCGTGTTCCTTACGCTCTATGCTTGGCGGTTGTCGAAAGAGGCGCGTCAGATGTCGAGCGCCCTGGCAGCGACCGAAGTTGTGTTGGCGCGCGAGCAGCAACTTCATGCCCTCGACGGCCTCGCAGCCGCCGCGGCGCATGAACTTGGCACACCGTTGGCAACGATCGTGCTTGTTGCGAGCGAGCTTCAGTCTGAAGCCAGCGATAACCCGGCGCTGACCGAGGACCTCGCTCTACTCAAGTCGCAGGCCGAGCGCTGCCGCGACATCCTGCGCAAACTCACCCGCGATCCGTCCGGGCCGGACCCGATGCACGCGCGCATGACATTGCGCCAGATCGCTGAGGAAGTGACGCGGCCCCATCGCAGGCCCGACGTCGCCGTGCGCGTTGAAGTCGACCGGGACACAGCGACTGATGCCGACGAGCCGGAAGCTGATCGCAGGCCTGGCGTGCTTTATGGGCTCGGCAACCTGATCGAGAACGCTGTCGATTTCGCCCACTCGGTCGTGGTTGTCAAAGTCGGTTGGGACGCCGATGCAGTTTGGATCGAAATCAGGGACGACGGCCCGGGCTTTCCTGCCGGCATCCTGGATCAAATCGGCGATCCCTATCTTTCCTCGACGCCCCCACGCAAATTGACCCCCGACCGCTTGATCCGCCCATCGAACGGGGCACGCCGCGCCGGTGGTCTTGGCCTCGGCCTGTTCATCGCCAAGACCTTGCTGGAGCGGTCGGGCGCCACCTTCGATGCCGGCAATTCCGGCCCGAGCGACGCTGGCGCCGTGGTGAAGCTCGTCTGGTCGCGCGAGAGCTTCACGGTGACGAACCTGCCGAGTTTGCTCAAGCAAGAGGTGCTGCCGCCGTTCCAGAGATCGTCAGTTGCGCCCGGCACCTCTTAAGGCGGGTTTGGAACCTCACGGGGTCCACGTCTTGCGATCGAGACCAAGACTTGCACGTCGAACCCGTCCTGCGGACAGGCGCACGCAAATCGTGTGAAATTTGCAACGCGTCTGGCGTGCCCCATATACTGCGCTATTGAAGACGAACATGACAAAACCGGAGGTCCAGTCGTGAGCGACGATTATGCGTTCAGCCGCGAAGAACTGCCAGAGGACGCATCGCTGATTATCGTTGACGACGACAGCGCCTTCCAGGCTCGCCTCGAGCGGGCGATGATCCAGCGCGGGTTCGACGTGCGATCGGCGAACACCGTCAGCGATGGACTAACACTCATCCGCGAACGCCCGCCGGCCTTCGCTGTCATCGACATGCGTCTCGACGACGGCAACGGTCTCGATGTGATCGCAGAACTCTCGAAACTGCGCCCCGAAGCGCGCGCCATTATCCTAACCGGCTATGGCAATATCGCGACCGCCGTATCGGCCGTAAAGCTCGGCGCGATCGACTATCTCGCCAAGCCTGCCGATGCCGACGAGATCACGGACGCCTTGCTCGCCGCACCCGACTCGAAGGCCCCGCCGCCGGATAACCCGATGTCAGCGGATCGCGTTCGCTGGGAACACATTCAACGCGTTTACGAACTGTGCAACCGGAACGTGTCCGAGACCGCGCGACGGCTCAATATGCATCGCCGAACCCTGCAGAGGATCCTTGCGAAGCGGGCGCCGAAGTAGCGCGGCGGCCTGATGCCCAACAGCGCCCCGACGCGCTTTTGTCAGGCCGGACGCGGACCGGCTTGGCCTCTGACCTCTCCGCTTCGCCGCGACAGCAGCCAAATCATGATGGCAAGATTCAACACGTTGAAGAGGATACCGTTGAGGAACGCGGCCTGATAACTGCCCGTGACATCATAGATCACGCCCGACAACC
>JBHJOC010000038.1:0-71322 GCA_050330095.1 Hyphomicrobiaceae bacterium | reverse complement strand
CGAGGCGCTCTCGCCCGCCACGATCCTTGCGCGGCTGAATGACCTGGGCGGAAAGCATGGCGTGGGCATCCTTGATCTGGTGGAAAACCGCTTTGTCGGGATGAAGTCGCGCGGTCTTTATGAAACCCCCGGCGGCACGATCCTGCTGGAGGCGCATCGCGGTATTGAGCAGATCACGCTGGACGCAGGTGCCGGGCACCTGAAGGACAGCATCATGCCGCGCTATGCCGAACTCATCTACAACGGGTTCTGGTTCTCGCCCGAACGCGAGATGCTGCAGGCCGCCATCGATCGCAGCCAAGAGCACGTCGAAGGCGAAGTGAGGCTCGAACTTTACAAGGGCAACGTCACGGTCGTTGGCCGCCAGAGCTCGAAGTCACTCTACTCGAGCACGCTCGTCACGTTTGAAGATGATCAGGGTGCCTACGATCAGGCCGATGCAAAAGGCTTCATCAAACTGAACGCGCTGCGGCTGCGAACGATTGGCATGCGCGGCCGGGGCTGACAGCGTGCGCAGGACTGTGTCTGACATCACGAAACAATTCGAGGGAGTGGACCCTATGACGAAGACAGCGATCGAGGCCTCGCCACTCAAGGCGGTCGGCCCATATTCTCTCGCGATCGACTGCGGTGGCTTCGTGCATTGCTCCGGGCAGATTCATCTTGATCCGGCGACAGGGGCTCTTGTCGAGGGAGACGTTGGCACTCAGACGCGCCGTTGCCTCGATAATCTCCAAGCGGTGCTTGGCGGCGCAGGCCTCGATTTCTCCGACGTCGTCAAGACCACGGTGTTTCTTGCAGACATGAAGGACTTTGCTGCGATGAACGCAGCTTATGAAACCTACATGGTCGCTCCGTTCCCCGCGCGCTCGACAATCCAGGTGGCTGCACTCCCGCTCGGGGCAAGGGTCGAGATCGAAGCGATCGCAAAGACCCGCGGTTAGTTCGGGATCGTTCGCGCGGGCCGCAACGGCTTAAGGCCTGTGGGCGGTGTTCGGGTGCAAGCGGGTCAACCGATGCCGGGCACAAAGACGCATCTGATTCTGTGCCTGCCCAACACATCTCGATAAATGCAGACATGTACGCGCGGGTCCTGCGACGGGCGCAGGGGGAAGCTCGGCGGAACAGTGACGCGGAAACGCGCGTTAGGGCCAACCGTCACGATCATCGACCCGTCGGCGCGCATCTCGACATCGTCGGCCGGAAAGCAATCTTGATCGTTGCAGCACTCTTGCGGATACCACGCATGCGCACCTGCCGGCTGAGGCGTGACCACGGCCACCGCCATGGCAAATGCGATCGCGCCGATCTGCCGATTGAAAGCGGGGCCGCCGGCTCGTAAATAGACCGTCATGACAATGACCTTCACGCAGAAGCTGGCCAACCCGACGCGGTTCATGGCGCTATCGGCTACAGTCCTGCCAGTCCTCTCGGTTCTGGCGGCTGCCGTGCTGACGTTCGCCATGTACCAAGCGTTTTTCGTCGCCCCAGAAGACTACCAGCAGGGTCAGACGGTTCGCATCATGTTCGTTCACGTCCCAGCGGCATGGCTCGGAATGATGGCTTATGCGCTGATTGCTGTCTCGAGTTTCGGTTTGCTGGTGTTCAGGCATCCCCTCGCTGATGTGTCGGCCAAGGCTGCAGCGCCGATCGGGGCAGCTTTCACGCTGCTCGCACTCGTCACAGGCTCCCTCTGGGGGAAGCCGATGTGGGGCACCTACTGGGTGTGGGACGCGAGGCTGACGTCGGTCTTGATCCTGTTCTTTCTCTACCTCGGTCTTATGGCATTGCGGAGCGCATTCGATGATGAGGCGACCGGCGCGAAGATGACGGCGATCTTGGCGCTCGTCGGTGTCTCGATCCTGCCGTTCATCAGAATCTCCGTCGAAGGTTTGTCGATCCCATGGCTCGGCATTGAGATTCCGAGCTGGAACACCCTGCATCAGCCATCGAGCGTGCTCAGAACCGATGGTCCAACGATCCACCCATCGATCCTCTATCCACTGCTCGTATCGGCCTTGGGCTTCACGCTCTTGTTCTTTGCGATGCACCTCAAGGCAATGCGGAACGAGGTTCTTCGGCGTCGGATCAAGTCGATGCGCATTGCAGCCGTCGAGCGTGCGCGCGGTCTCGAGCGCGATGTGATGGCGGATGCGTCCGTCGATGCGACACTCAAGGCGTGAGCAATGCTGGATCTCGGCCGCCACGCTGTGTTCATCTGGGCCTCTTACGCTGCGGTTGTGGCCGTTCTGGCAGCGCTCGTGGCGTGGTTGATCCTGGACGGTCGCCGTCTTGAACGCTTGAGACGTGATCTGGAGGCGAAAGGCATTCGCCGACGATCAGAAAGCGACCCCACGGACGCTTCCAGTTGAGCCAATCGGCGTGTGGATGAGGCGGACCGGCAGCCCGTTGCGACTGTGGCCTTCGCTCTAGCTCTGGGCAGCCGTTCAATCATGGAGGTGCCGGTGGCGAACAGCGAGGCAAGGTCTTCCGATCAGACGCCCGAAAAGCCGCGTCGCATCCGCCTCACGTGGGCGATAGCACCGCTCGTGATCTTCATCGCCATCGGTGCCATGTTCGCCGTCGCCCTGTTCTCCGGCGATCCATCGAGACTTCCGTCTGCGCTGATCGGCAAGCCAGCGCCATCACTCAACATGGAGCCGCTGGCCGGCCTTCAGCGTGACGGCGTGCCGATCCCGAGCTTCGGGCGCAACGATCTCACGGCGGGAAAGGTGAGCATCGTCAACTTCTGGGCGTCGTGGTGCGGCCCTTGCGTTCAAGAACATCCGCTGCTGGTCGAACTCGCCGGCCGGGACGGCGTGCAGATCCTCGGTGTCAACTACAAGGACGCCGCGCCTGGTGGCCTCAACTTCCTGAGGCGGCTTGGAAATCCATACACGGCGGTCGGTACGGACCCGAATGGCCGCAACGCCATCGAATGGGGTGTCTATGGGATGCCTGAAACCTTCGTCGTCGATGGCGACGGCGTCATCGTCTACAAGCATGTCGGCCCGATTACCGAGCAGAGCCTTCAAGGCACGCTGATACCAGCGATCGAGCGTGCTCAGAGCCGAAAGAACTGATCCGTCAGCGGATCGAGAACTTCGAGCGCGCCTGTTCTGATATCGAAATGGGCGCCGTGCAGCGAAACCCTTCCGCGAGGCTCGAGGATCTTGATGCACGGGAAGGTTCTCAGGTTTGCAAGCGACGCGCGCACGGTCGCTCGTTCCAGTTCCTGCAGGATGGCGGCCTGATCAGCCTCGGGATTGTCGGCGACAATCCGGTCTCGGTGACCATCGAGCAGTGTCATCCAGTTCGAGATGAATTGCGCTTCGGTCTGGCGTGCCGCCTCCTTCTGAAGGCAGGCTTTGACGCCACCACAACCTGAATGCGCAAGCACGACAACGTGCTTGACGCGAAGGTTGAGGACCGCGAATTCCAGGGCTGCGCTGACGCCATGGAAGGTGCCGGTCGTCTCAAACGGCGGCACGAGGTTTGCGACATTCCGGACGACGAACAGCTCGCCGGGCAGCGCAGAAAAGATCGTCTCCGGTGGCACGCGGCTGTCGCAGCACGACACCACCATGATGTCAGGATGCTGGCCGAATTCGGCGAGGTCCTGATACTGGTCCTGATTGGGTTCGAAGTGCCTGAGCTTGAACCGGCGGTAGCGGTCCGTGAGTTGCTCCGGAAAGGTCGTCATGCGGGTGCGTCACTCGATGGTTTGCGTGAGGATGGCACTGGGCTGTGCGTCATCTGGGCCGATCGCCGCCTCACAATCGCAACGGCGATAGCACGATCGGCGAGTTTGTCTTTCGCCAATTGGGCTCAAGCCGCTTTCGGCAGGGGCCAGTTCTCCCGGCGGCCACGATGCGGCCAGGCGCCAACGGCCTCAACCCGAGATTTCCATTTTGAGGCCTCTGCCATCACGGGCCGGCGCATCGGGAAAGCGCACGCCGCACCCTTGGAGGATACGGACCGCCGCGCTGGCATTGGCGAATGCGTCGATGATGTCGTCTGCCCCTGCCTGGTGGCGCGGAAACCACATGTGTTCGACGGCTGCGCGATCGTAGCCCGCCGACGACAGCAGGGCCGCGCGCTGGGCCAATCCCTCGGGATTGGGTCGCGACTTGATCTTTTTCGGTGTCGAAAGCGGCGATCGTCCGTTGAGCACCCAGAAAGCCACCTCGGGATGGACTTCGCGGACCCTCTCCTGCAGCGCGGGTGTCATCAGCGAGTCGACCTCCCGGACCTTGGGGAAGAGATTGAAGGCCTGCTTCGAGATTTTGCGGGGCGGATCTGAGGTGGCGAAAGCAACGGTGCAGGCTGCGCGATAGTCGTCGCACATGACAGCCGCGCGCGACGGCATCGCGAACACGGCCGACTGGCGCTGGCCGAGCACGCGCCGGGCTGCAATGTCGCACTCGCGACCGCCGGGACCGATTCGGTCTGGCAGTCCGATGGGGATGTCGATTGCAATCAGTTTTGGCTCGGGCGTGAGTGCGAGTAGGTCGCGGAAGGTTGCAACCCTGACGACACGCGCTTTGTCCGGTTCTGCGACCGGATGGAGCACGACGACCCAACCGCCGGGACAGCCATCGGCGCCGGCGACCCATGGCGTCATTCCGCATCACCGTGCTGGGGCTTGGTCGAGAGGCGTGAGGTTCGATCGCTCAGCGTCGCCAGCGACGGGAGGTGCTCGGTAAGCGCAAGTTCCGGGCGTCCGACACTGGCGTCGACCAGCGTCGACAGCAGGCGCATGACACATGCGAGTGGCCTGTCCGGCGGTCGTACCTGAGCCTGCAACCCGACAAGTGCTGCCGCGAAAGCATCGCCCGTTCCATGCGGGACCTGATCGCGCCGCGGAACAGACGATTGTTCCGTTACAACAATGCAATCACGGCTTGGGGATCGCATCATTCGCAAGGCCAGCAACCTGTCGTGTGCCGCGTCGGGGAGCGACGTGAGTGTAGTCCATGGGCGGCCGAGTACGGATGCTGCGTGCGTCGCATCGTCAACCGTTGCGATATCGAACCCTGCGAGCCAGCCGAGTTCGAAGGCGTTGGGCGTAATCTCGTGCGCCCTGGGCAAAAGGAGGTCTTTCAGTGCCAGGGCCGCTGCACGGTCGATGTAGAGGCCTTTCGGTTGGTCGCCGAGCACGGGATCACAGACGTAGCGGCAGCCCGTGCCGCCAGCCACGTCGGCGTTTGTGACAGCGCGATCGAGCAGTCTTGCAACGACCGCGACGTGGTCCGGGCTCGGCAAGTAGCCGCTGACGACGGCAGCGACATTTTCGAGCCAGCCATTGTCATCGAGCGCCTGCACCATGGCGTCAAGCGCCTCGGGGGCAATGCGAACGCCGGAGACATGAGCGTGGCCGGGGTGATTGGAGAGTAAGACAGTTGGCAGTGCGATCACGTCATGTCCCAGCGCCTGCAACACAGGAACCATGGCTGAGAGCCCAACATGCCCCGACGCCACCTGCGACGAGACGGCGATAATTCGTGCCAAAGGATTCGCCCCCTTCACCGAACGGCGGGTGGCATCCCGTCGTGATTGACATATTGTGCAGCGCAGCAAAAAATGATCGCTGCCGATTGTAACGGCCAGTGCTCCTTGAGTTGCGCGGCCCATGCTTGGTCGACGCTGCCGCTGTATCCGGAAACCCGGCGCCAGCGGCGTCAACCAAACGAGGCTTACATCGTTGCCTCTGACCGTCGACTGCTATCGCTTCAGCCGAGGACGTCCCATGAAGCCACGCCGTAGCGCACTGTATATGCCCGGTGCCAACGCAAGGGCACTCGAAAAAGCAAAATCGCTCGCGGCGGATTTGCTCATTCTCGATCTCGAGGATGCTGTTGCGCCAGAGGCCAAGGCCGCGGCGCGCGTCAACATCGCTGAGGCCTTTGCCGGCGAGGGCTACGGACGCAAACAAGTTGCGCTGCGCACAAACGGCCACGCGACAACGTGGTTTGCCGACGATCTGGCGTTGGCTGCAGACGTCGGTGTCAGCGCCGTCCTTGTGCCCAAGGTCGGGTCGGGTCCGGACGTTGCAGCGATCCGCGCGCAAATGTCAGCTGCGCGCATCGCCCCGACCGTCGAGCTCATGGCCATGATCGAGACCCCCGCCGGGGTCCTCAACGTCTCTGAGATCGCTGCGCTCGCGCCTGGGGACGCCTATCCGCTGACCTGTTTCGTCATCGGCACCAACGACTTGGTCAAGGAGACGCGCGCGACGCTCGATGCCGCCCGGACGGCCGCACTGTACTGGCTGAGCGCGACGGTCACGGCGGCGCGCGCCCACGGCATTGACGTACTCGATGGTGTCTACAACGCATTCAAGGACCTCGAGGGCTACCGGGCGGAGTGCGAACAGGGTCGCATGCTGGGCATGGACGGCAAGACGCTGATCCACCCGAGCCAAATCGAGATCGCAAACGAGGTCTTCTCGCCGACGGCTGAGGCCGTCGCAGAGGCGCGGCGCATCCTCGCGGCGTTCGCTCTGCCAGAGAACCAAGGCAAGGGCGTCATCAGCATCGATGGGCGGATGATCGAGCTGCTGCATGCGGACATGGCGCGACGCACCGTGGCGTTTGCTGACGCGATCGGCCTCGTATGAATGCGCGCGCAGCGGTCGTCGCCGCGAATTGCGACTGCCAGCATTGTCGTTGAGACCTCCCGAACCTCGCAGAGGCAACCCGCCATGACCAAGACCTCGGCCGGCAACTACTTTGAAGACTTTGCGATCGGGCAAACGATCACCCACGCGACGCCACGCACGATCAGCGCCGGCGACGTTGCGCTCTATCAAGGCCTCTACGGCAGTCGCTTTGCAGTCCAATCGTCAGCAGCGTTCGCGCGTGCGATCGGCTATCCTGACGCGCCTGTTGATGACCTCCTGGTGTTTCACGTGGTCTTCGGAAAGACCGTGCCGGATATTTCGATCAACGCGGTCGCCAATCTTGGTTATGCGGAGTGCCGGTTTCTGGCGCCGGTGTTCATCGGCGACACGCTGTCGGCGCGTTCGACGGTGATCGGTCTCAAAGAAAATTCCAACGGCCGAACGGGTGTGGTCTATGCTCGCACCGAGGGCTTCAAGGCCGACGGGACACCTGTGCTGACCTACGTGCGCTGGGTCATGGTCAACAAGCGGGATCCCGCAACGCCGGCACCTGCAGCTCACCTTCCGGAACTTGCCAGCACGGTTGCGCCTTCGGACATTGCGATATCGGTTCCGGCTGGCGCGCTTGGCGCTTACGATCGCGCACTGTCCGGCTCTCGCCACGGTTTCAATGACTATGAGCTCGGCGAGCAGATCGATCATGTCGATGGCGCAACGCTGGAAGAGGCAGAGCACCAGATCGCAACGCGGCTCTATCAAAATACCGCGAAAATTCACTTCAATCAGCATGCTGAGGGCGCGGGGCGGTTTGGCCGTCGCCTCGTCTATGGCGGTGTCGTGATCTCGATCGCCCGTGCCCTGTCGTT
Organism: Hyphomicrobiaceae bacterium; assembly: GCA_050330095.1. Taxonomy (GTDB): domain Bacteria; phylum Pseudomonadota; class Alphaproteobacteria; order Rhizobiales; family Hyphomicrobiaceae; genus JBCBWG01. The sequence goes on along the minus strand of JBHJOC010000038.1, from coordinate 63,834 downwards.
CAATGGCCTCGGCAACGCATTTTCAGTCGCAGGGATCAACGCAGGACGGCACCTGTCGCCGGCTTTCGCAGGAGACACCCTTTATGCGTGGTCCCAGGTGCTCGACAAGGCAGCGGTGAGCGGCCGATCGGATCTCGGTGTGCTGCGCCTGCGGCTCGTTGCTGCCAAGAACATGCCGTGCGGCCAATTCCCAACCGAACCGGCCCCTGCGGGCCCTGGGACAGCAGGCGTCGTTCTCGACCTCGACCTCTGGTGCGTCATCCCGGTCCTTTGAGCACGCGATCGTTTCCCAGGCTCTCGGCATCAGGGTTTGCACCGCGCCCCCTCTTGTCCTGCCAGGACGGAACTGAAGCCGCGCCGAAGACCCGCGAGCGTTAACCAAACCTGAGCAACTCGCGCGTAGTCTGACAAGGCTGGGGAGGACCCTGCTGGCCCGTACCCGGTGGGGTGCAGGTCATGGATTGTGCTCGGAACGCCGATCACTTGGGGTCGCTTCCGGGGATGCTGGAGAAAGCGGATCGGCCGTGCCGCATCGAGTAGCCGTCATCGGGGCAGGTATTGCGGGAATGGCCTGTGCGCGCGAGTTGCGCCGCGCTGGACACTTCGTCGACATGTTCGAGAAGGGATCGGGGATCGGCGGTCGCCTCGGCAGTCTGCGTATGGGAACCCAGTCGTTCGATCACGGCGCACAATACATTACGGCCCGAACCACACTCTTTCGCGCGTTCATCGACGAACTGATGTCGCTTGGCTATCTGCAGCGATGGCAACCCCGGATCGCGATGGCGCAGGAAGATTTCAACGGCAGCATGCTGCCGTGGTACGTCGGCGCACCGACCATGGCTGCGATCGTGCGGCCGCTCGCAGAGAGTGTTCGCGTATTTCTCGGTCGCGCGGCCCACACGATCGCGCGCGAGCCAGGTGGCTGGTGGGTCTGGTTCGACGATGAGACCCGTGAAGGCCCTTATTCGTCGATCGCGATTGCAGTGCCTGCGCAACAAGCCGCGTTACTGCTCGGGCCCCTCGACGAGATGGCCCATGTCCTCAGTGCCGTACGGATTGCGCCATGCTGGTCCGTCTCGATCCGGCTATCTGAACCTGTGCTGCCGAAATTCGACGTCTATTCCGATATGTCCCAGACGGTGCGTTGGGTCTGCCGCAACAGCGCGAAACCAGGGCGGCGTTCGCGCGAAGAACACGTTGTCGTCCACGCGTCGCAAGCGTGGAGCCGGGAGACCGAAGACCTTCAGCCGTCCGTTGTCGCCGAGGAACTCTGGGCTGAGGTCTGTCACTTGCTCAATATTCCACCCCAACAACCCGCGCAGATGGTTGCTCATCTTTGGAAGTACGGGTTGACCGATCGCCCGCTCGGCGAAGGGTGCGTGTTCTCGACGAAAGACCGGGTCGGCGTCGCCGGAGATTGGTGCACGGGGCGGTTGGCCGAGCATGGGTTTGCAAGCGGCCACGCCCTGGCCCGGGCCATCAACGGCGCGCTGTCCTGAGCGGGCGCGACAACGTTACCCGTCACCCGCACGAGCGCACCACCGTGCCCATACGTCGGGGATGCGGCCGCAGCAAAGTTGTGCAGCACTGACGATCGCGTGAGGCCGCCGATCGGACGATTGCTGGCCGTGTTGCGGCGCGATAAACCACCCGGGTCTCAAGCCGACTGTTACTCTGGCCGCCACAGGTGTCGTTCGCATGACCCAACGCCCGCTTTCGCCGCACATCCAGATCTACACGCCACGCATAAATATGGTGATGTCGATCGTCCATCGCATCACGGGCGCTGCCCTGTATGTCGGGACGATCTTGCTCGCGTGGTGGCTGGTCGCCGCCGCCGTCGGGCCGGCCTACTTCGATTTCGTGGCGGGGATTCTCGGCAGCCCACTCGGCCTTGTGGTCTTGTTCGGTTACACCTGGGCGCTGATGCACCACATGGCCGGCGGCATCCGCCATTTGATCTGGGATACCGGTCGCGGCTTCGACCTTGCGACTGTTGACCGCCTGTGCTGGGCCTCGCTCGTTTTCTCGATCGGCATTACGGTCGTCATCTGGGCTCTGGCATTCATCTAAACCACTGCGATCACGTATGGAAACCAGGCTGTGCGTGCGCCGTTCCGGCCATCGCCAAGTCTCTTCAGCGCTCGACGGAGCTCGACGATATGGTCTCTGGAAACTCGATGCGAACGCCGTTGAAGCGGGTTCGCAGGCTCGGCTCTGCGAAGGAGGGGGCGACGCACTTCTGGCAGCAGCGCGTGACGGCCGTCGCCAACGTCGTACTCGCGTGCGGGCTCGTCTGGCTCGTCGCCAACATCGCGGGTGCCTCCCATGAAGAAGCACGGCAGCTGATTGCCAATCCGTTTGTCGCACTCATGTTGCTGCTTCTCGTGCTGTCAGGCACGTTCCATATGCGGCTCGGGATGCAGGTGATCATCGAGGATTACATCGCGAACGACGGTACAAAAATCGTGTTTCTCCTCCTCAATACATTCTTCAGCATTCTGATCGGCTTGGCATGCAGCTATGCAGTGCTGAAAATCAGCTTCGGGACCTGAGATCATGGCAGTCAACGGACACGGTTCGAACGGCGCATCCAACGGCAAAGCGCCAAGCCTCAATGGACGTGCCTACCCGATCCAGGAGCACGCTTACGATGTCGTGGTCGTTGGAGCTGGCGGGGCGGGCCTGCGCGCAACGCTCGGCGCTGCCCAGGCCGGGCTCAGGACGGCTTGCGTCACGAAGGTCTTCCCAACGCGATCCCACACGGTTGCGGCGCAGGGCGGCGTGGCTGCGTCGCTCGGAAACATGGGGCCAGATGACTGGCGCTGGCACATGTACGACACCGTCAAGGGTGCCGACTGGCTCGGTGACCAGGACGCCATCGAATACCTTTGCCGCAATGCGCCCGAAGCCGTGTACGAGCTCGAGCATTACGGTGTGCCCTTCTCCCGGACCGAGGATGGCCGCATTTACCAGCGCCCCTTCGGCGGGATGACGACCCAGTACGGCGAAGGCCCTCCCGCCCAACGCACATGCGCTGCCGCGGACCGGACCGGCCATGCCATGCTGCACACGCTTTACGGTCAGTCGTTGCGGCATGCCGCCGAGTTCTTCATCGAATACTTCGCCCTCGACCTGCTCATGGATGACGATGGCGTATGCCGCGGCATCCTGGCCCTCTGCCTCGAAGATGGCTCGATCCACCGCTTCCGCGCCAAGCGCACGGTCCTTGCCACGGGTGGATATGGGCGCGCTTATTTCTCATGCACATCTGCTCACACGTGCACCGGTGACGGCAACGCTATGGTGCTGCGCGCAGGGCTGCCGCTGCAGGATATGGAGTTTGTACAGTTCCACCCGACCGGGATCTATGGTGCTGGCGTTCTGATCACGGAGGGATCGCGTGGCGAGGGTGGTTACCTGACGAACTCGGAAGGCGAGCGCTTCATGGAGCGCTATGCCCCATCAGCCAAGGACTTGGCATCGCGCGACGTCGTTTCGCGCTCGATGACGATCGAAATCCGTGAGGGGCGGGGCGTCGGGCCTCGGAAGGACCATATCTATCTGCATCTCGATCACCTCGATCCGGATATCCTCGCGGAACGCCTGCCGGGCATTACGGAAAACGCCAAGGTGTTTGCAGGTGTCGATGTGCGCCGCGAGCCGATTCCGGTGCTGCCGACCGTGCATTACAATATGGGTGGCATTCCCACGAATTATCACGGCGAGGTTTTGACACTGAAGGACGGGGACCCGGATTCAGTCGTGCAGGGCCTGATGGCGATCGGCGAAGCCGCTTGTGTGTCGGTCCATGGTGCGAACCGTCTCGGCTCGAACTCGCTCATTGACCTCGTCGTCTTTGGTCGCGCGGCGGGGCTCAGGTGTGCTGAGGCCGTCGAGCGTGGAGGCTCGCACGCACCGCTGGCTGGAGATTCGACAGAGCGGGCGCTGGCGCGCCTTGATAAATTCCGCTTCGCGAGCGGTGACACCCCGACGGCCGAGCTGCGGCTCGACATGCAGCGCATCATGCAGAACAACTGCGCTGTGTTCCGCGATGGCACCGTGCTCCAAGAGGGTGTCGAACTGATTACGGGCGTTTGGCGCAATACCCCGGCCATCAAGGTTTCCGACCGTTCGCTGATCTGGAACTCGGATCTCATCGAGGCGCTCGAGTACGACAACCTGATCAACCAGGCGGCCGTCACCGTTTTCAGCGCTGCGAACCGAACCGAAAGCCGCGGTGCGCATGCGCGCGAAGACTATCCTGACCGGGACGACGGTGAGTGGATGAAGCACACGCTCGCTTGGGCCGATGATGCGGCCGCTACAGTCGCCATTGACTATCGCCCTGTGCACACGTTCACGATGACGAACGAGGTTGGCTACATCGAGCCCAAGGCGCGCGTTTACTGACGTTTCCACGCCTCGCTCGCGGACGGATTGGCAGAAGGCTGAGACTTGAGTGCGGAGGGCTGCTGCTGGGCAGCTCTCGCCTTGTTGCGCTCCTGCGCAGCGAACAGCAACGCGAACGCTGCGACGTTCAAACACACCCAGAGCCCGATCACCCAATAGGTGCGCTTCTGGACGGCGCGCACCTTGGCCCCATAACGACCGCGCTGAATGTCGCGGGCCATTCTTGCAGCGCCGGTAAGCGACCGGGCGCTCAAACGATGAGGATTTGCGGGCCACTTGCTGTTCTCGTCGAGCAAGGCCCTGCCATCGGCAGTCTTGCGAAGTGTCCGGTGATACCAAATCGCGAGCCAGATCATCGGCCCGGCGAGCAGGACCATGGCCAACAAGATGGCTGCGAGCTCGGCGGCGGGGTCTTGGATGATATCGGCGAGCCGATCGACCATGGCGGCGTGATCCCTACTGAACGTCGTGGTCTGCCGGGTGCTACGACGCTCGGCCGGCGATCTCTGAACGGAAAGCGCATCGCCAATGACTGGTGCGCCCGCCAATCGATTGCCATAGAGTTCGGCGCAGGACTATGCGTGTCCAGAGACCGAGACGGGGTGGACCGGTGTCCCGCGAGAGCAAGCCAACCGAGAATGCGCAAGGGGCTGTCCAGGCAACCGGCTCGTCCGATGCTGACACGCGCATTGCACCCGATCCGTTTATCGTCGTCCTGCCGGCGCTGTCGGCGCTGGCCGCCGTGACGTCGATTGCAGCTGTCAATTGGGTCGCTCAGGACAAGACGCCAGACCGCTCGAAAACGCGGCGCAAGCCTGCAGCCGCTCTTCGCGACCTGGAAAGCTGCTGCCTCGGGTTGCAAGAGATTTTCCGCCGCTTCCTCCGTAACCCGCGGCTGTTTGCAGGGTCGCAAGCCGCTGCGGCCCCTCTGAAATTCGGCGTTCATGGAACGCGCGTGACTCCCGACGAGGCGCGCGTGTTTTACCAGCTCATGAACGACACGGCGTCGATGCTGGTGCTTTCGGCCCAGAACGCGGCCGATGTGATGGCCGCGGTCGAGGACGGAGATATCACGCCGCCTGAAGACGTGTTTTTTGCGCTTGGCGCGGCGCAGGACGACCTCAATCAGATCATTCAGCAGCGCCTTCCCCTCAAGCAGGCTGTCGAGACCGGCGCGTTGATTGCCAAGCGGTTGACCGATGTTGTTCGCATGATCAAGGCCGAGCGGCCCGTCTGATCTCCAAGTCTCCCGGCGCTTGGCCCGCTTCCCTCTCAAGAATGCGCCAAACGGACCGTTGACACTACGGCTGCCGGCAACATTGTGGCAGCCGCGCTGAAGCCCACGGCTCGCGATTGATCTGCGGCCGTTGCGCTTTTTAGCTTGGGTTAGAGCGTTGCCCCGATCCAAGGGGGCTCCGCATTCGAGGTAGGAGATTTCATCCGCATGGTGCAGCTCACGCTACCGAAGAACTCGACGATCACTTCGGGGAAGGCCTGGAACAAGCCGAGCCGGGCGGACGAGAAAGGAAAACGCCTCAAGGAGTTTCGCGTCTATCGCTGGAACCCTGACGACGGAAACAACCCGCGTGTCGACAGTTACTGGGTCGATCTCGAAACATGTGGGCCGATGATTCTGGACGCCCTGATCAAGATCAAAAGTGAGATCGATTCCACTCTGACGTTCCGTCGCTCGTGCCGAGAGGGGATTTGTGGGTCCTGCTCCATGAACATTGACGGCGAGAACGGTCTTGCCTGTCTTTCGGCCATCGAAGACATCAAGGGGCCGGTGCGGATTTATCCATTGCCGCACCTCAGTGTGATTAAGGATCTGGTTCCTGATCTGTCAAACTTCTATGCGCAGCTCCGCTCAATCGAACCGTGGCTGAAAACCGATACGCCGACCCCGCCAAAGGAGTGGCGCCAGAGCCGCGAGGACCGCGAGAAACTGGATGGTCTCTATGAATGCATTCTGTGCGCGTGTTGTTCGACCTCCTGCCCGAGTTACTGGTGGAACCAGGATCGGTATCTTGGGCCGGCGGTTCTGCTGCAGGCCTACCGCTGGGTGATCGATTCGCGCGATGAGACGACGGGGGACCGTCTCGACAATCTCGAGGATCCTTTCCGGCTCTATCGTTGCCATACGATTCTGAACTGCGCAAAGGCGTGCCCAAAGGGCCTCAACCCGGCGAAAGCAATCGCAGAGCTCAAAAAACTGATGGTCGAGCGGCGAGTCTGACGGGAGCCTCGGAGCTAGCTGCCTCTCGGTTGACCATGGGCCGTCAGGCAGCCCGTGCAGGCAGTTCATAAGCGCGAAAAGGCGGGCTGCGGACCCGCCTAAACTCGCTCGTGCCGAGCCAGCACGAAACAGGATGCGCGTGGGAAGCCTCGTCAACGCCGCGGCAGCGGTCTGGCTGGTCCGCGGACCGGCCGATGGGCCGCGTCACGCGCTCATGGGCGATCCATCCGGCGGGGCCGAGCAGCGCGATTGCTCGAGCCTTTTGCTGTCCCGCCGCTGGCCATCGGCAAGAGCGTAGCTCAGGCCGTTGCCTTCTTGCGCGCGCGCGGCTGCGAAGCAGGCGCTGTGCTCGCTTTGGCAGCCTTCGGGGCCTTCGCGGGCTTCGCAGCAGCCTTTGGCGCAGATTTCGTCGCCGCCGGCTTGGCAGGCGTCTTGGCAGGCGTCTTGGCAACGGTCGCCTTCGGAGCAGCTGCCTTCTTCGCCTTCGGCGCCGCAGGCGTCTTGGTCACCACTGACTTTGCGCTCGCCTTCGGCTCAGCTTTCTTCGCCACGGCCGCTTTCGAGGCTGGTGCTTTCTGTGCAGCAGCTTTGGCAGGCTTTTCGCTCTTCTTCGCAGCAGCCTTCGGCGCTTTGTCCGTCTTGGCTGCGGGTTTCTTCTCCGCCTTTGCAGCAGCCGTTTTCTTGGTTGCCACGGACTTTATTTCCGTCGCGATAGCGATTTCGGACGTCACAGCCTTTGGTTTACGAACGCGCGGTTTCTTTGCAGGCTCAAGGATGGCCTCGGCCAGAGCCTTATCAGTTGCTTTCGCCATTTCTCTCTCCCAGGGTTTTGCTCGAATCATCCGAGCAAAAAAACAATGCGCAATCCCATTTGATTTGTTGACAGGAAAAGCGTGTTCATTTCGCAAAATCTGCGTTCGAACCATCTCGTGTTGCACGAAATCATCAATCGGACCGGCTAACCGGCTCATCCTGCTGATGTTTTGGTTGCGTCGGTGTGTTGGGAACCATCGCTCGGCGATCGGGACCTGGTTTCTCATGGTCGCGCAGAACTTGAAATGGCGACGCGGAAGCCATCCTTGTTCTGGCGATCAGTTAGAGCAACATCCGATCTTATGGAATCGCCAAAAGCGGTTACGTGGGGTGGCATCATGCTCTCGTTCGGCGCATCCAGGGCGTGGGTCATGGTGGCAGAACGGCCCCGAACCAAGCGTCAGATACAAGAGCAGCACGAGACCCATAGAGTCAGAAATTCAATGTTCTCGTGTGTAGGGCAAAGCGGCTTGGTCGAGTTTCGGAACTGGCACCGCATAGGGCGCGCGATCTTCGCGCGGCCGCCATACTCGATCAAGGGCGCTCAGGGCCGAAGCAATTGAGCAGCGGCCTATTATCCAGCCCAGCTGTAGGGGTAGAGTAAGACGTTCTCAGATTGGCACTTTTGGCTTGTGACGGGTGCTCAGATCTTCGTGTTGGGACTTCTGAGAGCCACATCACGGCGTCTTGGTGGCTGTTTCCGAAAATTGGTGCTGTAGCTCGACTTGCGCTCCCGCACGATCGACGAGCTGCTGGATCAGCTCACCGAAACCGAGTGCGGCGAGGGCCTCAACGTCAACGGCAAGCGTGAACCCGTTGAGGGTCGCAAGCGACCCGATGATGGCGAGAATGATGCTGACGCTCAGCGCGAGCGAGCCGCCTGTCACGATCGCGACCGAGCCGAGCACGATGGCGATTTGTAGCAACGCCTGGGCCGTATCGAAATAGGGGTCTTGCTTGAGCGCGATATCGCGCTCCACTTCCTTGGCTTTGGCACGGACGAACAATTCGTCCAGCCCTTCCATGCGCTCTTTGTCTGAGGTGAATATGGTGATGCGGTTGCGATACTCAGCCAGCATGGCATCGATCTTGGCCCGCGCCGCCGGCGGCATGTCGGGGTTTTCGAGCCGGCGCAGTTCGAGTTCCTCGGCTGCGATCATGTAGTTCGTGCGCCGGATATTCTTGGCTTGGAAGAACGCCCAGAGATTGGTTGCATCAAGGTTTGCCTTGGCGGACTCCTTCATGGCGTTGTCGCCGGCGACCGAAGCAATCGACAGTATGACGGCGACCACGGCGATATAGATCGCAATCCAGCGGTCGCAATTTTTCGATCTCGCAGTCTCGACTGCGTCAGTGACATCGGCAAGGGCCATGTGCCGCGACCTCGAACTCGCTACTAAGAGAATGTATGACGCGCTCTATGGGGTGCATGCAGTCGCGCGTGGAATGGATCCAGAGGCACGGATGTGGCGGAAGCGAAGCACAGCGCGCGGGCTCTCTGTCCACGCCGGACCCTTGACGGATTATGCCCGGCAATCGTCACGCGGCCTCGAGCACCAGCTTGTGCGCAACGCCCCCTTCTGCGTCGAGCCGGTAGATGATGGGAACGCCAGTCGCGATCTCGACCTTCAGGATCTCAGCGGGGCTGAGACCTTCGATGTCCATGACAATCGAGCGTAGCGAGTTGCCATGAGCCGCGACGATCACATTCCGTCCTGCAAGCACGGCTGGAAGAATATGGGCGCGGTAGAACGGCAGCGTTCGTGCGGCTGTGTCCTTCAGGCTTTCGCCACCCGGTGGCGGCATATCGAACGAACGGCGCCAGATGTGGACCTGGTCCTCACCCCATCGTGCCCGCGCATCATCCTTGTTGAGGCCCGATAATTCGCCGTAGTCGCGTTCGTTGAGCGCTTTGTCCCTAACCGTCGTGAGTTCGCTCTGGCCGAGACGCTCGAGGATGAGCCGGAGCGTGTGATCGGCACGGGTCAGCATGGAGGTGTAGGCAATATCGAACACGTAGCCACCGGCCTTCAGCCGCATGCCTGCGTTCTTTGCCTCCGCAATACCGGTCTCGGTAAGGTCAGGGTCGCGCCAGCCCGTAAACAGGTTGAGTGCATTCCATTCGCTCTGTCCGTGCCGGACAAGCACCAGAACACCGTCAGTCATGATCGTCAGTTCCCCAGTCACGCGTTGTGGTCGCCAAGCCCAAGCACGTCGAGCATAGAGTAGAGCCCGGCTGGCTTGCCTGCCGCCCAAGCTGCAGCGGTCAATGCGCCGCGGGCAAAGATCGTCCTGTCCGTCGCAACATGGCCGAGAACGACCTGCTCGCCGTCGCCCGCGAAGATCACCTCGTGTTCCCCGACGACGGAGCCGCCGCGCAACGTTGCAAAACCGATGTCGCCGCTGCGTCTCGGGCCGGTGACACCATCGCGCGTGCGAACCGACCGGTCGGCAAGGCTGACGCCCCTGCCTGCGGCCGCCGCTTGCCCAAGCATCAGCGCTGTCCCCGACGGAGCATCGACCTTGTGGCGGTGATGCATCTCGAGGATTTCGATGTCGAAGTCATCGCCGAGCGCCCGCGCGACGCGCTGGGTCAACGCGCACAAGAGATTGACGCCAAGGCTCATGTTGCCGGCCTTGACGATCGTTGCCGAACGAGCTGCGCTCGCGATCGCAGCCTCGTGATGCGCCTCGAATCCGGTTGTGCCGATGACGTGGATTTTGCCATAACGCGCTGCACGCTCAGCGATGGCGACGCTGGCGTCTGGCCGCGTGAAGTCGATCACAGCGTCGGCTGCTGCAACCGCTTCATCCATATCTGCAGTGATCACAACGTCGATCAGTCCGATCCCGGCAAGCAGACCTGCATCCTGCCCGAGATCGGGTGACCCGACGGATTCCAGCGCGCGGACAATGGTGCACCCTCCGCGGTCCCGGGCGGCAGCAATGATTGCCCGGCCCATGCGTCCTGCGGCGCCCATCACACCCAGCTTGAGCATGCGAGATCCCCTTTGCCGACGTCAAGCGACCGCGATGTCGTAGAGCCTATCCGGCGCCGATGGAAGTGTCCGGGGCCGCAGCTGCATCGCCTCCCCCACGCAAAGGGTTTCGGTGTCGGTCGATTGGGCCGCACTCTCGCAGCCGCATGCTCGGGATCGGTTCAGTCGCTCGACTTGGCGCGTGCGATTGCGTCGAGGATCAACTGTTTGGCCTCGTCGACATCACCCCAATGGTCGACGCGAACCCACTTGCCAGGCTCGAGATCCTTGTAGTGTTCAAAGAAGTGCTGGATCTGCTGGCGCGTAATCTCTGGCAAGTCACCGATCGTCGAAATCTTCTCATAACGGCGGGTCAGTTTCGTCGACGGGACGGCGATGATCTTCTCGTCGCCGCCCCCGTCGTCCTCCATCACGAGCACGCCAATGGGCCGACAGTTCATCACGGCACCAGGGACGATCGCGCGTGTGTTGCAAACAAGCACATCCACCGGGTCGCCGTCGCTCGACAGCGTGTGGGGCACGAAGCCGTAGTTCCCGGGATAGTGCATGGGTGTGTACAGGAAGCGGTCGACGAACAACGTCCCAGAGGCTTTGTCCATCTCGTACTTGATCGGCTCACCACCGACCGGAACTTCGATGACCACATTGATATCGTCGGGTGGTGATTTGCCGATCGCGATCGCGTCAAGGCGCATGGTGAAGTGTTCCGTGAAACGTTGAACGCAGATGGGGTTCTGGGGTTCCTGGCCTCAAATGAGCGCAAGGTGCGCGGAGTCTGCTAGGGTTCGCGCAGCGCCCGTTGCTTCAGCAATCACAAGAGTGGCCTGACAACGGGCCGGAGCCTTTGGTGTGGCCCCGGCGTCCGGTTGTGTGATCATAAAATGCGAAACGCAACGCCGTTCTCGCACGACGGGGACAATTTTGGGGCCCCTGGTACTGCCGATTAGAAGTCCCAGCACCGTCCGCAACACCTGCCGTCCAGGGACTTCTGATCGAGAAGCGGCACGAAAATCATTGTTCTGCTCATACCCTTTGCATTCCGACGTTCGTTTCGGCGTCTGACTAGGGTCAGTCGCGAACTTCAGAAAGCGGGCACTCGCTCGGAACGGTCAGTCCCAGCCGAGCGCGATTTTGCCCAGGCGAACGTTGCCGAACCGCTCCGTCGTGCGCGCCACGGCACGCCCGCCGCGGGCCCAGTAGAAAGAAAGCGCGCGATCGTTGTCGCTCAACACCCAAACGAGCAGACCCCGATAGCCACGCTCGTCGAGCAAGGCTCGGCAAGCCTCGAAGAGATACTCTCCATAGCCGAGACCCTGATGATCAGGGCGCAAGTAGAGCTCGTAAATCTCGCCTTCAAAGGTTGCACTGCGGCCTCGAGCACGACCGCACGTGGCATAGCCGACGATCTCGCCGTCCGATTCAAGCACCGTGACCCGATCCTTCGAGCGGATCGCACTGCGCCACCAACTAGGAGTGCGGCGCGTGACAAGCTGTTCGAGCTGGTCGTGCGGGATCAGGCCACGATAGGCCGAAAGCCAAGCCTCGCGATGCACGAGAACGAGGCCCTCAGCGTCGGAAACGCGGGCCGGCCTGACATCGGCGGATGTTCGTGACCACAGCATGCCAGGAGTATCGCGGAGCCGGTGCTCCAACGAAACAAAACCAAAGACTATGTTCTGGCCGCAGCGGGCTGCGGACAGCAGTCGCGCCGCAAAACAAAGAGGCCCGCCCGAGCGCTCGGGGGGCCTCGAAGTGATAGTAACGTCGAGACGTTCACATCATCCAGCGTTGGTTAGCACATCCTGGTGCGGCTAAGCGGCAGGACCTGCACAACCCTGATCAATGCGTTTTGATCTTCTCGAACGACTTCGCTGCGGCTTGGTTGAAGCTTTCGAAGGTCTGCTGAGAGACCTTCGCGGACAGCTCCATCAGCTCTTTCGCTTGAGCGCTCGCGACCGCGAACTGCTGCTGCATGAAGTCTGCCTGGAGGCGGACCACTTCTGGAAGCGTCTTGGCTTTGGCGATCGCGCGGGCGGCGTCGAAGGCTGACTCCGTGTTCACGGTCGTGTTGTGAAGGATTTTGTCGCCAATCGCCTTCATGCCGGCGTGCGACGCGAGCATCATTTCTTCATAAACCTTCGCCGAATCCTTCATCTGGTCGTTCATGCGCTCATAGAACTCGCGCGTCTTCTGGACCGTATCTTCGGCGAACTGTTGCATGTTTTCGGGGATCTGCGCGTTCTTGCCGATGTTGAACATCTCTTGCGCTTGGCGGGTAAATTGCTCGTTCATCATTTTCTCCTCCTTGGGGTTTGACGACAGCGGTCGTTAGACGCGGGTGGTGTAGGGCGACGGGCAAACTGCGCGGTTGCAGGGCCGCTCCGGTCATGACGCGGGTGTAATCCCGTTTATTGTGCAGTGCAACAAAAATTCCGCAGGCGATGATCCGCCATGCGAATTTGACGCAGGTGCAACCCTAGGCTGCGATCAAAACCAACAAGCCAGCCGCGGCCTAAACCAAACTTTGGAAGACTCGCCGGTAGGCCGTCGCCTCTGCATCGAAAAGGATGTCGCGCGGCTGCAATGCTCGTGCAAGTGCCAGGCCTTCGAGCGAGCGGCACCGCGACAGGGCAACATAGGCTTGTCCATGGGCGAACGTCCCGCGGCCGAGGTCGATATAGACCTTGTCGAGCGTAAGCCCCTGGCTCTTGTGAATGGTCAGCGCCCAAGCAAGCCTCATGGGAAACTGCTTGAACGTGCCCGCGACCGTTTCGACGATCTTGTCGTTGTCCTGCTCGAAAGCATATCGCCGGTTCTCCCATGCGACGGGCTCGACCTCATACTCGCGGCCTTCGATTTCGATCCAAACCGACGTGTCGCCGAGCCGGGAGACAAGGGCCACGGAACCGTTCACCCAACGGCGATCGGGGTCGTTGCGCAGCATGATCACGCGAGCGCCCGGCTTTAAAACGAGCTCCGCTTCGGTCGGCTGGGCACGCGGGTTGAACTCGCCCGACAACGAGGCCGTGTAGGTCCTGGCAATTGCCGGCAGGGCATCGAGGTAGGCCCGGTTGATGCGGTTTGCGGCCTCGTTGGTCGGCGTCAGGATGACATAGGCAAGACCCTCGCCGAGCGTGCGGATCGGGGCAACGCGCGCATTGATGAGTGATAGATCGTCCTCGTCGGCCTCGCCTTCGCGAATCCGGTCGAGAACCGACACAAGGGCCTCATCGGTCTGGCGGAAGACCTGTCCCAATTCCAACAGTTGCGTTCCAATTCCATCGCTGAGGGCACCAACTGAGAAGAAGAAGGGTCCGCCGTGCGTCGCATCGAGATGGGCGGCTTCCTCCGCATCGCGGATGACCGGCGGCAACTGATGCAGGTCGCCAAACAGGACAAGCCTCACGCCACCAAACGGGTCGCGCGGCCGGTTCCGGTTAAGCCGAAGCGATTGGTCGATCGCCCACATCAGGTCGGATCGGACCATTGAGACTTCATCGATCACCAGCGTCTTCATGCGGCGCATGACACGCCCGTTGCGGCTTCTCTTGATGTCGCCAGCGCCGAGAAGGCGCGGTGGGAAGCCGAAAAACGCGTGGATGGTTTGTCCGCCGACTGTGACCGCTGCAAGACCCGTCGGAGCAACGACGACGGCCTCGTCGCCAAGCGCGGCGCACAGCACGCGGAGCAGGGTCGACTTTCCCGTCCCGGCGCGCCCGGTGACGAAAAGGTGGCCGTCGCCGGTTCGCACGTAATCCAGTGCTGCGGCGTAGTCCGGTGTCGGTGTGACGTCGTGTGGCCAATCGGCCATGCTTCCGCCCGTGTTCCTGGTTGCCGCAAACGTTCGCGCGCAGCGACCTTAGGCTGGTTCGCGCAACGCCGCTAGCGGAGGGGGTGGATGGCGGCGTTTGCAGGGTGCTGCTCGATCAGGGCGCAAACGAAGCGTTCGCCGGGACCCTGATGACACGACCGCCAGCAAGTTCGACGTCGACAACGTCCTCTGGGTAGCCATCCGCGTCGTACGTCCGCACAGTTTTGGCACTGATGATCGCGCGCGCCGGGATGTCTTCGACCGATGAGGATACGGCGTTTGCACGCTGGATGAGCAGCCTTTCCCCATCGGCGCTGAACGCGGCTGCGATGATGCGTCGTGGAAGTGCTGCGGCGAGCAACAGAAGGCACATGGTGATCACGAATGCGATCACCAGAAGTGCAGCAAACACCTCGCGGTTTTCCAGGACGAATTGGGGTCTGAGCGCGAAGAGTGCGATAACGGGCGCAACGAATCCGAGCAATGCCGGCGCGATCTGCGCGGCCGCCGGCGAGAAACGCTTTTCACTCGAGCGCACTGGATGCAACTCCTGACGGCAGGCTTGCCCTCGCAAACCATACAGCGGATTGACTTTCTTGATTCATGTGCAGCGAGAACACGCCGACCTTCATCAATTCTAGGACTACAAATGTGCAGTCCGTCTCATTAATCGATGTTAAACCTCCGCGACACTTGCCACTCCTTGGTTCACGAGCGCTAAAAATTCGACTTACAAAAAGGTCCAAAAAAAGAGCGACCGCTCAAGAGGATATTTCTTAGTGTTGCGCCACTAGCACTTGGTCTCCGGTTACTGCGACGTGGTCCGCCAACGTTAGTGGCGCAACACTAGCCACGTACTTCATGGATGCCTCCCGTCGGAGCGAGAATGGCTCGCTTCTATTTCCGCTGTGCCTTATCTGGCGATGTCATTGCAACCGACCACACGCGACTACATTCGCAGTCACGTGTGGTCGGATGAAAATCTTCTATTCCTGCAGTTTTCGAGCAACCCGATCCGATGTGTGAATTGGACTGGCGATTCCGTCGGATCTGATTTTGCTGTTGCCGGCAGTGGCGAACCGTGCAGGCTGCACGTGCTTTCGGAGCCGCGCCCGGTGACGCTGCATAACCGGAACCCGGTTGCGCGGCTCAAGCCGTCAGGCAGCCTTGTCCTTGGCCCGCTCGCGCTTCTTGCGCTCGTTCGGATCGAGCCAGCGCTTGCGCAGACGGATCGCGTCCGGCGTGATCTCGACCAGTTCGTCGTCCTCAATATAAGACAGTGCACGCTCCAGCGTCATTTTCATCGGCGGAGTGAGATTCAGTGCATCATCCTTGCCCGCCGCTCGAATATTGGTGAGCTTCTTATTCTCGATGCAATTGACCACAAGATCATTGTCGCGGCTGTGCTGGCCGATGATCATACCCTCATAAACTTTGGTTTGCGGGCTGATCATGATCGGGCCGCGTTCCTGCAGATAGAACAACGAGTAAGCGGTCGCCTCGCCCATGGCGTTCGAGATCAGAACGCCATTCCTGCGACCGGGTATTTCGCCGCGATAAGGGACATAGGAATGGAACAGCCGGTTCATTACGGCGGTGCCCCGAGTGTCCGAGAGCAATTCGCTCTGATAGCCGAGCAGCCCCCGCGTTGGAGCGTGGAAGACGACCCGCTGACGTCCGCCGCCAGACGGCCGCATCTCGATCAGATCGCCACGGCGCTCGGACAACTTCTGCACGACGACGCCGGAGTGCTCCTCATCGACGTCGATGATGACTTCCTCAAGCGGTTCGAGGAGCCCGCCGCTGGCACTATCCGTGCGCAGCATGACGCGCGGACGAGCGACCGTGAGCTCGAAGCCTTCGCGGCGCATGTTTTCGATCAGGATCGCGAGTTGAAGTTCCCCGCGCCCTGCGACCTCAAAGGAGTCCTTGTCGTCGTTTTCCGTGATCTGAATTGCGATGTTGCGCTCGGCTTCTTTGAAAAGCCGGTCGCGGATGACGCGCGACTGGACCTTGTCACCCTCGCGGCCAGCAAATGGACCGTCGTTGATCCGGAACGTCATCGACAACGTCGGCGGGTCGATCGGCTGCGCGGCGATCGGCTCGGTCACCGACGGGTCGCAAAGCGTATCGGCAACTGTCGCCTCAGTCATGCCGGCGAGCGCGATGATGTCACCAGCGTCCGCTTGATCAATCGCGGTCCGCTCGAGGCCTCGGAATGCAAGAACCTTCGTGATCCGGAAGGTCTCTACGGTGTGGCCGCCTGCGCGAAGCGCCTTGACCTGCATATTGGGCTTCACGCTCCCGGATGTGATGCGCCCGGTCAGGATACGGCCCAGGAATGAATCGGCCTCAAGTGTCGTCGCTAGCAGGCGGAAAGAACCAGGTTCGACGTTCGGCGCCGGAACATGCCGGATCACGAGATCGAACAGCGGCGCCAGGCTCTCTTTCGGCCCGGAGGGGTCTTCCGCCATCCAGCCATCACGGCCTGATCCGAACAGGGTCGGGAAATCGAGCTGATCATCGGTCGCGTCGAGGTTCGCGAACAGGTCGAACACCTCGTTCAGCACGTCCTGGTGGCGCTCGTCTGGGCGGTCGATCTTATTGATCGCAACAATTGGCCGCATGCCGAGCTTCAGCGCCTTCGAGACGACGAATTTGGTCTGCGGGAGCGGTCCTTCGGAGGCATCAACGAGCACGATGACGCCGTCGACCATGTTCAGGATGCGTTCGACCTCGCCGCCGAAGTCCGCGTGGCCCGGTGTGTCGACGATGTTGATCCGCGTGTCCTTCCAGACGACGGATGTGCATTTGGCCAGGATCGTGATCCCCCGCTCGCGCTCGAGATCGTTGGAATCCATGGCCCGCTCGGCCACCTTCTGATTGTCGCGAAACGCGCCGGATTGCTTCATGAGTTCGTCGACAAGTGTCGTCTTGCCATGGTCGACGTGGGCGATGATCGCGATGTTGCGAAGCTGCATGGGTCGGGTCTCGAGGTCCGGGAAAAGCCGCAATCCCGCGGCCCGCGCGTTGTGCGCTGCAAAACTGCCGGAGCGCTTAGCACACCGGTCGTTGTACCGCCATGGTGTCAACGCAGCGCACGTGCTGTCCGATTGGTGCCGCCGCTCAATCGTGGGTCATACCCGGTGGGAACCATTATCCCGATCGCAACGCATGCACTAAACCGTGTGCGGCGCATCAACGTCGCGTTCGAGGCGATGGAGCCTCAGCGCGCAGCATCGCGTGTCTGATCCCATATGGCCGCCGCGTGGCCACAACGCCCACCCGCAAACGCGACGTTCTAACCCGGCCGGCGCGTGAACGTGGCATGATGAGTGCCGTCAGGCGGCACCCTGTGACGACTTCAGACGCTTCATCAGCGATCCCGCGATGACGTAACTGATTGGCAGGCCGATGAGAAATCCCAAGCCCGCGACAGGTGCGAACATCTCCGTGACGCTCAGGCCGTGTGCGTCGGTCGAAAGCAGTCCGGTCAACAGGATACCGGCGACGGTCGGACCCACGATTACGAAAACGACGAATGTCAAACTGAGCCGCATGACGGCCTCCGAATGCGTTCTCCTGGTGGCCAGATGCCCATAGCGCCCGGAGGGCCTTGCGACCTTGACCTCGGTCAAGGTCAGCGGCGGTGCGAGTAGCCGCGTTCCGTGGTTCGTCGGTCACCCTCGTCAGACGCCGAAACGAACTTCGGAAAGTGAACGGTACGAGCAACATACCGGATCTCGTACCGCTTTTCGATCAGGCGTCCCTGGACGGCGGGTGTTGCAGATGGTGCAGGGACTTCTTATCGGCCATCCTCGGGGTCTTCTGATGGGTGGCGTGCCCGCTTGCAGGCGCGGCCGCGGTCAGCTTCCGAGCGTTGGTGCGATCGCTTTGCACGCCTCGACCAGCCCGCTCACTGAGGCGACGGACTTTTCGAACATGGCTTGCTCGTCGGCATTGAGCTCGATTTCGACGATCCGCTCGACGCCGCCGGCACCGATGATCGCTGGCACTCCGACGTAGAGCCCATGGACGCCGAACTGGCCATTGAGCTGCACAGCGCAAGGAAGAATGCGCTTCTGGTCCTTGAGGAAGCTCTCGGCCATCTGGATGGCCGACGAAGCGGGCGCATAGTAGGCCGAGCCATTCCCGAGAAGCGATACGATTTCGCCGCCACCTTTGCGCGTTCGATCGACAATCGCATCGAGCCGCTGCTGGCTCATCCAGCCCATCTTGACGATATCTGGCAGCGGAATTCCGGCCACCGTCGAATATCGCACGAGCGGCACCATGTCATCGCCGTGCCCGCCGAGCACGAACGCGAACACATCCCGGACCGACACCTTCAGTTCGTCGGCGATAAAGTGGCGGAAGCGGGCTGTGTCGAGCACGCCGGCCATGCCGATCACGCGGTGCGGTGGCAAACCTGACGCCTTTTGAAGCGCCCAGACCATCGCATCGAGGGGGTTCGTGATGACGATCACGAGTGTGCCGGGTGCGTACTTGCGGATCCCGTCGCCAACAGCCTGCATGACTTTGAGGTTGATCTCGAGCAGGTCGTCGCGGCTCATGCCCGGTTTGCGTGGCACGCCGGCCGTGACGATGCAGACGTCAGCGCCCTCGATATCGGCGTATGAACTCGTTCCCTTGAGCGCGATATCGAAGCTTTCGACCGAGCCCGACTGGGCAAGGTCGAGAGCCTTGCCTTTCGGCAATCCCTCGGCGATGTCGAACAGGACGACATCGCCCAATTCCTTGAGGCCGATCAGGTGCGCCAGCGTGCCTCCGATCATTCCAGAGCCGATACAAGCGATTTTCGTGCGCGCCATGCGGACAACTCCCTGATTGCGACGTTTGACTTCGGCAAGCGCTCTGGCGGGTCCGGCCCCGAGCGGTTGGAGACGCATCGGCAACGACCCTCCACGTGTGATGGGCGCGACGGTTAGCCCCAAAGCGCTCGTGCTGCAACGCGCCAGAAGGCTGACGCAACGCGTGTCGCGTCACTCCTACCCGCGTTCCGAAGCGCGTTTCGGCGCCTGACGAGACTGACGAGCGAAGTGCGGACAGCTGCTGTCAGCCTGCCTCTGAAAAATTTGGGCCTTGTTCCGAGCGGGACAGCCGACGGGGCCAGGACGCGGCACTTTGGGGTCAACAGCAGCCGAGACGGAAACGTCAGCCCCCAAGGAGAAGTCAAATGTCCCGCAAGTCCTTCAACACGATGACGGCCGCAACCCTGACCGCCACAGCCTTGGTTTCACTCTCGGGCTTCACGACACACGCAGCCGACATTCAAGACAGCGTGTTCGGCGAGACGCCCAACTGGACCATCGTTCGGGCATCCCAGGGCGACGAGTTCAATCACTGCCGGGCCATCCGCAAGCAGAAGGGCCCGTCCAAGATCATGCTGGCGCGGACCACGTCGACCTGGATCGTCCAGTTTTACAATCCTGCCTGGGCACTCGGTTCGGCGCTCAGGCCGACGGCGGCCCGGCTGATCGTTGATGGCAAGACTTTCCAGGGTCAGAGCGGCGCGGTCGGTTCGAGCTACATGTTCAATATGGGACGTCAGATCGAGAGCATGACGCCGATCGCAAAAAGCAAGTCGGTAGCCCTGGTTACCGAGGACGGCAAGAAAATCGGCTATGGTCTGAGGGACGCTCAACAGGCGATCAAGCTCGTGGATGCCTGCGTGGAGCACGCGATGGCAGTACGCGGCGTGAATGCTGCACACCAAGACCAGACACCAGCGACTGAGGCAGCTGCAGAGGCGGCTCCGGCTGCAGCGCAAGAACCGCAGGCTCCGCAGACGCCAGCCCCGCGCATGCTCGGCTATGCCGAGACCCTGCCGATCGCGCTGCGCTATCTCGGCCAGAACACGTCGACTTATGAGTTCGAAGCCGAGGGTCAGGGCGCGCTCAAGGGCTGGGCGGTCAACTGGAAGCGGCCGAGCGGGGTGATCGGCGCCATGCTGATCGTCGAGAATGCGGCGGAGACCGTGGAGCAACTCCTTGAAAGCCGCGTCGAAGTTGAAGCGAAGACATGTGCCGGCAACTTCGAGGCCTTTCCGCTGCAGCCTGCCAAGGTTTCCGACGCGCCAGCCCCTGTCTCGATGGTGATGTCCTGCACCGTTGGCGAGCGCATCAGCCTTGTGAGCTACCAAGCTCTGGCCTTGGCGGAGGGAGTGCTCGCAATGGTCCTCGAGGTCGCGATCCTCGAAAACCCGGCGCCGATGGCACCTCAGATGATGGACCTGTGAGCAGGTCACCTGAGGTCAGGCACCAAGTGAGCGGGTGTGACATTGATGAGAGATCGACCGGGTCCGGCAGAAGTGCCGCGGCCCGGCCGGTCGTTGTCAGTGAGGCCTTGCAGAGCACCGCATTGCGGACCGCGCGCAGATGAGGCCTGAGGTTCGCGGGCTTGCCCGCCCGCCGCGACTGGGCAATCGTCACGAGCGGTCACGCAGAGGCCTGTCATCTGCGAGCCGGTCCACGCCCACAGCCGAGAGTCTTGCCCATGTCCTACGTCTTCGAGCCGCCGCCAATCGTCAGCCTGCCAATCGTCGGCCTGTCGGCACAGTTCCCCGTCCACCGAATTTACTGCGTTGGCCGCAACTATGCCGAGCATACGCGCGAAATGGGGTTCGACCCGGATAAGGAGCCACCGTTCTTCTTCCAGAAAAATCCTGACTGTCTCGTGCTCGATGGTCGCTTCCCCTACCCGATGGCTTCCGAGGACGTGCACTTCGAGATCGAGATGGTCGCGGCCCTGAAGTCGGGCGGCCGAAATATCGCCAATGAGGACGCGCTCTCCAAGGTGTTCGGCTACGGTGTCGCGCTCGATATGACGCGGCGCGATCTCCAGGGCGTCGCAAAAAAAATGGGGCGGCCATGGGAGGTCGGAAAAGCGTTCGACCATTCGGCGCCGGCAACAGCACTGTCTCGCGCCGACGACGTTGGACATCTCAGGCGGGGGGCGATCTGGCTCGACGTCAATGGCACGCGGCGCCAGACCGGTGATCTGGAGCAAATGATTTGGTCGATCCCCGAACAGATCGCGTTTCTTTCGGGGCTGTTCGAGTTGAGGCCCGGCGATTTGATTTTGACCGGCACGCCAGCCGGTGTCGGCGCAGTGAGAAAAGGCGACAGACTTCACGGCCATGTGGACGGTCTGCCCGATCTCAACGTCGAGGTCGTATGACCGCTCAACGTCCTGCCGCAGCCGGCGCCACGCGCAAGGACGTGGCTGCCGACGCAGCGGGGATCTCGTCAATCAAGGTTCCAACTCGCTGTCCCAATAGAGGTAATCGATCCAGCTTTCGTGGAGGTAGTTGGGCGGAAATGCTCGCCCATTGCGATGCAGTTCGAACACCGTCGGGCGGTAGGGCCTCTGGCGCGGGATCATGCCGATCTTTTCAGCGAGATGGTTCGCCTTGCGCAGGTTGCAGGGCGAGCAGGCCGTGACAACGTTTTCCCAACGCGTATGTCCGCCCTTTGACCGCGGGATCAGGTGGTCGAACGTCAGCTCACTTTTGGAACCGCAGTACTGGCAGGTGAAGCGATCCCGCAAGAACACGTTGAAGCGCGTGAAAGCTGGGTAGACCGCTGGCCTGACGTATTCTTTCAGAGACACGACGGACGGAAGCCGCATCTCGAAGTTTGGGCTTCGCACGTAGTGGTCGTATTCTGAGACGATGTTGACGCGGTCCAGGAACACCGCCTTCACGGTATCCTGCCAGCTCCAAAGCGACAGCGGATAGTACGACAGCGGCCGAAAATCCGCATTCAGGACCAGGGCCGGAGCCTGTCCTGGAAGTTCGTTCATGGACATCCCGTCTGTGCTTCCCGAAACAACTCGAGTCTTCGAGCTGCCGGCTTGACGGACCGATGCCAAGCGTCTCGAGACTTCTCCTGCCTCGCACGTCGCACTCGCGCATGGGGTACATATTAGACTTGCATGTCAGCTCTGTGAAGCCACGAGTAACGGCTGTGTCGTGGCGGCGGTTGAGACAAAAAACTCGTTATATCAATATCCTAAGATGCGGCACCGGTGTTCGCCAAGTTGGTAAAATTGCCACAGTTGCCACTCGCCAGTGTTCGTCGGCGGCTCGGTGGCTGCATTCGGATGTGGGTCCGTTCGCAAGCCGATGTCGACGACCAGGCTCAGACCGGGTCGGCGATCCTTCGTGCCCGAACATGCGCGTAGTAGTGCCACAGCATGCGAGCTCCGACGCCCCGCCACGGCCGCCAATGCTCAACGCCACTTGCAAGGGTTGCTGGATCGGGACGCTCCTGCCACTCGAATGCCCATTGCGCCGCGACCTGCAGGGCGAGATCACCCGGCGCGAACGCATCTGGTCTCGCAACCGAAAACATCAGATAAATGTCGGCGGTCCAGGGCCCAATTCCCTTTACCGCCGTTAATGCGGCAACAAGATCATCGTCGGTGGCATAAGCGCCAGGGGTGAGGTCCAACGTGCCAGCTTCGATCGACGCGGCAGCAGCGCGTAATGCGCGAATCTTCGCGGCTGACAGCCCGACGGACTTCAGCGTCGTATCGCGAGCCCGCGCGACGCGCTGTGAAGTCATGGGATCGAATTTCTTTGACATTCTGGACCAGATCGCGCCTGCGCTCGCGATCGACAGCTGCTGTCCGACGATGATGCGTGCCAATCCCACGAAGCCCTCCGAGCCGACGCGCAGGGGCGGCAAACCAGCCTCGTCATGCATGCGTTGGAAGGCAGGACACGTAGCACGGAGCGCGTCGGCGCCGCGCCTGATGTCGTCGAGGGTCGTGATCCGGTTCATGGCGAGACGTCCAGGTCCAGGTGCTTCGGCTCCAGGATGGCTGCTCGCGGTTCGGCGAGCGAACTGATATGCAGCGACCACCCGGCCGGCCTACGTTTCGGTTTGCGCCAAGCCCGAACGGCTTTCTGCATCTAGGTCATGCGCTGTCTGCACTGATTGGGTTTGAGGCCGCGTTGAAGTTCGACGGGCGCTTCCTGTTGCGCCTTGAGGATATCGACCACACGCGAACACGGGAAGCCTTCGTTGATGCCATCCTGGAGGATCTCACTTGGCTCGGGCTCACTTGGGATGAGCCGGTTCTGCGTCAATCTCGGCGGCTGGATGCTTATGCGTGCGCGCTCGACACCCTCAAGCAGCTAGAGGTCGTCTATCCTTGTGCTGCGACGCGCGCTGAAATTCGGGCGCGCGTGGCTGTCGATTCGCAACTCGATCCCGACGGCGCACCGGTCTACCGGCCGATCTGTTCTCATCGCAAGCCACAGGACGTTGCGGATGCTCAGTCGGTGCCGCCCCCACCGGCCCGACCTCCATGTGCAGCCAGCGTGGCCGACGCGCCGGACGCATTCGCCTGGCGGCTGGATATGGCGGCTGCATGTGCCTGCCTGCGTTCGATGACGGGTTCAGATCGTGCCGCGTCATCGGGAAGCAGACGTCGTGGATTGGGTTTCGACGGTCGGTCGGCAGGAGGGTTGGCTGGGGTTGCAATCGCGATGTTCGATCCGTCCGATGGCCCTGACGGCCCAGTCGAGCTTCGGGCCGCCGAGCCCGCCTCCTGGGGTGATGCGATCATTGCCCGCCGGGATATCAAGACCAGCTATCACTTGGCCGTTGTAGTCGACGACGCGTTCCAAGGCGTGACGCACGTGACGCGCGGCCGCGATCTCGAGCGCGCGACCGACCTGCACCGGTTGTTGCAATCGTTGCTGGGATTACCAGAACCGATTTACCATCATCATGAATTGGTGCGTGCCGAGAGCGGTCTGAAACTATCAAAAAGTGTTGGCGATGTATCGTTGCGCGAGCTTCGCAGGCAAGGCTGGACCCCGGGGGATGTCCGACGCGCCGTCGGCCTTGCTTAGTGTTGCGCCATGGACGCTTGGTGCGCTTGTCCGGATCGGACCGTGACTCGGCGTCTGCGGAAAAAGCTACATAGGAATCTTATAGTTGCAAGTGTCGCGGTCGGTTCGGACATGTGCTCGGACGCGAGAGCAACATCCGAACTGGTACCCGCTTTCCGTCGTTCGTCTGTCACCCTTGTCAGGCGCCGAAACGAACACCGGACAGCAAAGGGTACCAACCCAACCGGGCAGGAGATGTCAGAATCGGAACACTTGCGGCACTTGAAGCTCTGGCGCGGATTGAACACTTCTCCAGGGGTCCAAACCAGGGTATCCATGCGAGCGCAGGACGACCGCCGAGGCTATTCTCGATGGTTTGCAAGGCGACCAGCGTGTTTCGGGAGTTGAGCGTTCGTGCCGGAGCGTAACGCAGCGGGCGAGCCGGATGCGGTGGCCGACGGAGCTGCCCGTATGCGTGCGCCGGTCTCGCAATTGCAAGCGCGCTCCGACATCGGCGTCGCCGCGGCGCTTGTTGCAGCCCCCGTTTTGATCCTGTGCCTCGCCCTCGCGGCGGCCAAAATCGGTCGGATGATCATCGAACCACCAGACACCGCGACGACGACCGGTGAGGTGCAGAGGGTTTATGTTGAGGATGCTGCGGCAGCTAAAGTGCGCGGGGCGCTGCAAGCACTGCGCTATCGGCCAAGTCCGCCACAGTTCGGCACGACCGTGCACCCTGCGGCAGTGTCGCGGATCGGAAACGACATCGGCCTCGGCGGCGGGACCCTTCGGTTCGCACCCATCGCTGACGCGCTATCGCTTGATGCGAGGCGCGCACTTCATCGCACACCACCGGACTTTGGGGACGCTTCTAGCGACATCGCTGCTGATGGCGATCTGCCGCTTCGACCGGTAATGCCGCCACTAGCCGTCGAGGTCGAAGGGCGTGCACAGCCCGTTCCCACTCCAAAACGTGACTCCTCCCTTAATGGTCGAGGACCCGGCCCCGTCGTGGTGGCTGACGACCTCCGGGTGCGCCGGTCCATCCGCCCAGCCGACGCGATCGGCTCTCTCGACTTTGTCAACGCTGGTGGGAGATTGGCTTTACCCCCGTCGCAGGCTCGCACGGCGGTCTTGGCGTCGGATGCACTCATGCGAACGCGGTACCTGCGGCGCCTCGCGGACATGGCCCTGATGCGACGGCTGGATGCGGTTGGATCAGGCGCGCAACTGCGTCCGTCCATAACCGCACTGCCGTTTCGCGTGTCCGCAAGCGAAACCCGTTCAGGCGCGCCGCAGTTCCTCGAGCGGGCCGGCGGTCGACCTGTCGTCATGCGTCACGCGACAGAGCGTCGACTTCAGCTGGCCGCCCTGGATCTTGGTGCAAGTGCCACGGCTTATAGCCCAACAGTCCTTCAAGGCGCGGTCCGGCCGCGGCCGGACGCCGACTTCAACCAGATGGCGCGAGCGCTTCCGAGACCAAGCCTGCGCGATCGTGAATACTCGAGAGTCGCCAGCTTTGCCCCGCTCCGCATCGATGGCGACAACGTCAGCCAAATTTTGCGCCGTCGCCACCGGCCGTTCCTGAGCTGGGGTGGACTGCCGGCGCTCGATGCGCCTGGCCACGCAAGCGATGATATTGGAAGGTGCATCGCCCCTTCGACTGCCATGGGCGCAGGCCGCGCCAGGCTGCAGTTCGAAAAGCCCCGGTCCGGCATGCAACGATCTGTGTCAGGGTCTGCGCAGCAGGGTTCCGCATCGGAAGCCGGGAGCCACGTCGCAGTGGGCCACGCACCGCTAATGGGACGAGCTTTTGGCCTCGCCCTCTCGCGCGCGGCCCTCGCACAGCGCGGCAGCCTTGTAATCTACTCTGCCTCATACGAGAAGCTTGCCTATCCCATGGGGGACATTCCGAGCCTTTATGGCGCGTGCTCTGACGTCATCATTCGGGCATATCGAGCGCTTGGTTTCGATTTGCAGCAGGCGATCCATGAAGCGCGCGTTGGTACAGGGGACCGCAATATCGATCATCGCCGCACGGAGACGCTCGCCAGATATTTCAAGCTCAAAGGCGCAAAACTACCGATCACTTTCTATCCGGAGAATTATCAGCCCGGCGACATCGTTACCTATCATCGGCCATTCAGCCGTGTGTCGCGGGCGCACGTTGCTATCGTCACGCATCTTATGGCGCCAACCGGACGACCGCTTATCTTGCACAATCGGGGCTACAGCGTGCAGCTCGAAGATGCGCTGTTCGTCGATAAGATCACCGGGCATTTCCGTTTTCGACCGTTCGATGAGCTTCCGAGTCCAGTGATGCCGACTTCAACCGGTTTTGCAAACGCTTCCAACGCTGAGGCCATTGCGGAGGGTCCGGTGTCACAATCGCGTGGCGACACCTCTCGAGGCGGATCACGCGTGTCGAGGCGTGCGTCGCAGCCGAGCCTCGATCCTTCGATCAGTCGCGCGCGGCCACCTTATGCGTTGGGCAGAAAGCCTCCAAGCCGATAATTGGCTCATCAAGCATTGGTCTCGCGTGCGCAGCGACATTCGACCGTGAGGATTTTATAATTGAATGGGAATTGTTTATTCGCGAATAATCATTATTGTTGTGTCAGTATTCTAGATTCATGCGCCAAGGCCTGACATGATCCCCGTTGCGATAGCAGCCATCATAAATCTTGTGCTCGGACTGCGCGTGGTGTGGCGGTCCATCCGCGCCGTGTGCGCGGCGATAGCCAACGCGGCACCCGGCCGGGCCAGGGCTCGCATACGCGCACCGCGAGCTTACGCGAGGGCCTCGGTCAAGCAGCTCGGACGCGAAGGGCAGTTGGAGCGCTTGAGGCGCCTCGTCGACGAGGTCCACGTCTCTCAGGCGCGCATGCATGCCGCACATGTGCGCGCCGAAGCCTCGGTTGGGGCTGCTGAGTTTGGCGTGGCCCGGCTCCGCCGCCAGCTCCGGAATTTGGCGTTTGAGCAGGATTTTCAGTGCGAAAGGTCCGGTGATCGTGCGGTTGCTGAGGCGCCTTTCAGCTTCATCCGGGCTTGAGCCGGGCGGCCCGCATCGAACGTATGGATCACCCCCCGCCGCACTTAGCGTGACCACTGCAACGTGATGCCGGACTTATTGCCCGTCTGGACAACATCCTGGCTCGCGTTGCGGCCGAACTGCAGCAGCAGATGTGAGTTGTTCGAGCCCGTCTGAGTGATCGTTCCTGTATGGTTGGAGCCGCGCTGAATGACAGCAGCGCGATTGCCATCGCCATCCTGGGAGATTGCTGCAGCATTCCCGTTGCCCCGCTGGTCGATGCGTGCAGAGGCGCGCCCGGCGACGGTGAGCGCGCGCTGCAGGCGCGCTTGCTGTCTCGGAGTTTTCGCGTTGATGGTGACGGTCACGGTCCGTTTCGACGCAGCCTCAGCCGCAAAGCCGAAGCCATCTGCGCCGCCGTACGGCGCGAAAAGCACCCCGGTTGCCAACGCACCGGCTGCGGTCAGGGCCTTCATCTGGTTCGTGGGCATGTCGGGTCTCGCTTCGGTTTGACGATGGTTCGGGCAGAGCGTGTCGAAATCGCTTGAGCGCCTGCCTCCGAACAGAGTGCGGGGTCTCAGTCAGCGGCACGAGCGTTGCGTCACAGGCCGCGGATGCGCTCCCGGCATTCCAGCACGTGACCCTGGACGCGGACGGTCAGGCGGGCGTCGTAGCTGCCGGAGCCTGAAAGCGTCACGAGGCCGAGGCTTTCGGCGCCGCTGCTGCTCGTCTCGAAGCTGCCGCCCTGGCGAATGTTGGAGCTGCCCGATCCGCCAGAGCCTGAGACGACGAACTGATAAGAACCGCTGGCCGACTTGGCGTTGTGGACGACGGGCTCTAGGGTCAATAGGCTTCCCGATCGCGCGATGCGGATTTCGCACTGCAGCGCTGTCGATCCGGCTTCTGCTGTGTTGATCATTTGAGGTGTTGCCACGGCTGCCGTGGTTGCTGCCGCGGCGAGGATCAGGGCTGTGAAGATATTAGGCGTTTGCATGGGCGTATCCTCAGCGCGGTGGTTGGAGTTCGGGTTGGTGGGCACGCAACCGCAGCTGCATGCCCGCCTTTCCCGTCGTTGAGGCCTTACTTCGGGCCTGTTAGTCCTGGACGATGACGGCGACGTTACCTGCGCCGACTTGGCGCGCTTCTGCCGTATTTCCGCGTCCTGCCTGGATCACGCCGACTGCGTTACCGCGGCCGTCCTGCGACGTGACCACTCGATGGCCCGTGCCAAACTGGGCGACGCCGACAATGTTGCCGTTGCCGTTCTGATAGGTGTGGGCGCTGTTGCGGCTACCGACTTGGCCGACGACGGCGCGGTTTCTGTTGCCGGTCTGGTTGGATATCGCCGCGTTGCGGTTGCCGATCTGCTGAACCGTCAGCCGGTTGCGTCTGCCGGACTGAGCGCCGCCGACACCATTGCCGACGCCATACTGTTCGATCGAGACGCGAGAGCTTTGTGCCTCGGCCGGAGCTGGCGATTGGAACAGGCCGATCGAGAGGGCGAGCGCTGCGATGGCGGCGGTCGTGGCGGACTTGAAGATGATCATTGACGTTGGCTCCGTGCGTTGGGTGATGCGGCTGTCGGCCGTCATTCGGCGTCCGTCGCCGATGTGATGGAGAGTGGCGGATCGCCTTTGAACCGGGCTTGAACCTTGCGTTAAGGTGGGGTTCACGGGCGCGGCTGGTGTGCGACCCTATCGTTGGCATCCGCTGCCAACCAAGCGGCACGGCGAGAGTTGGCCTGTGCGAACCGCCAGCGTTGAGGGGCGATGATGGGCGTGGATGAGAGCATACTGCGCCAGTTCCCAGCCTTGGACGGCCTGCCAACGGCCGTTCGAGACGTGTTGGCGCACGGCAGCAGCCTGGTGGAACTGCCGGCCGGCACGCGCATTTTCGGGCCGGGCCAGGCACCGACCAGCTTCATGCTGCTCGTGGAGGGGTCGGTGCGGATCCAGCAGGTGTCCGAGACGGGCCGCGAGATCGTTCTCCATCGGGTGTCGACGGGCGAGAGTTGCGCGCTCACGACGGCTTGCCTGCTTGGTTATGAGGACTATCCGGCAGAGGGCGTTGCCGAGACCCCCATTCGCGCGCTTGCGCTTACGCGCGCCACCTTCGACGATTTGATCGCTTCGTCGCAGGAGTTTCGGAAATTCGTGTTCGCCGCCTTCAGCCAGCGTGTGACGAACTTGCTGCGGGTAATCGAAGAGGTCGCTTTCGCGCGACTGGATGTGCGCCTCGCGCATCGGCTTCTGCAACTCGCCGACGCCAATGGCCGCGTCGAGGCGACGCATCAGCAACTCGCCAGCGAACTGGGCAGCGCGCGCGAGGTCATCAGTCGCGCGCTCAGCGAGTTTCAGCGCCGCGATTGGATCCGCATCTCTCGCGGTTCCGTCGAGATCTCGAACCGCCGGGCGCTCTCAGAACTCGCAGCGCGCGCCGCCTGATCTGGCCTGGTCTGGCCTGATCTGGCCTAATCTGGCCTGATCTGGCATGCGTCGTCGACAAGCGAAGCTTGCCGAGTGACCGCAGTCACAGTCTTCAGCCGGTCCAGGACCGAGACCGTCGGCTCGCTTCTGCACTGTCAGTATCGTGCGGCATTCCCGCGTCGTGTCAGGGACCATGCCGCCTCCACCCCGAGCGGTTCCGCCATGCCTGATCGTGACGAAGAGCGGCCCCCGTTCGGTGCCCCAGAACAACCGATGAAGCGGCACATTAAGGTGCCCGATTGGATGTCGGCGGTCACGCGCGCTCTGCCGGCGCTGACGTGGGCCCGCACCTACGACCGCGAGACGCTTGGCAATGATTCACTCGCGGCTGTCATCGTCACGATCATGCTGATCCCGCAGAGCCTCGCTTATGCGATGCTTGCAGGATTGCCGCCCGAGGTTGGTCTTTACGCGAGCATCCTGCCGATCATCGCCTACGCCGCATTCGGCTCGAGCCGAACACTCGCCGTCGGACCGGTCGCCGTCGTGTCATTGATGACGGCCACAGCCATCGCCCCGGTTGCTGCCGAGACTGGAATGGCACCCACCGCCGTGGCTCTTGCGCTGGCGTTCCTGTCGGGCGTGATGTTGATCACGATGGGGTTGCTGAAGCTCGGTGCGATAGCAAATTTTCTAAGCCATCCGGTGATTTCTGGCTTTATTTCTGCCTCCGGGATCCTGATCGCGGCAAGCCAGCTCAAGCATCTGCTCGGCATCAAAGCCAGCGGCGACACATTGTTGGAGCTGATTGGGGCGCTTTGGACCGGGATCGGAGCAACCAACGTCATCACACTGGCCATCGGCACCTTTGCGACGGCGTTCCTGTTCTGGAGCCGTAGCGGACTGAAACCGCTGCTGATCACCCGGGGCGTTGATCAGAAGCTTGCGACGATCGTCACACGCGCTGCACCCGTCGTCGCGATTGTCATCACGACCGTACTGACCTGGGGTTTCGCGCTTGCCGGCCACGGCGTGGCAATCGTTGGCACCGTGCCTCAGGGCTTGCCGCCCTTGACGGTGCCCCCACTTGATCTCGCGGTCTGGTGGCAGCTCCTTGTGCCGGCCTTTCTAATTAGTCTCGTGGGCTTCGTGGAGAGCGTTTCCGTCGCCCAAACCCTGGCTGCCCGCAAGCGCCAGAGCATCGTGCCGAACCAGGAACTGGTGGGCCTTGGGGCTGCAAATGTCGCAGCATCGGTCACGGGCGGCTATCCGGTGACCGGCGGCTTTGCACGGTCGGTCGTCAATGACGACGCGGGTGCCGCGACGCCGGCCGCCGGCGCGCTGACCGCGATTGGCATTCTTCTGGCGGCACTTCTCGTGACGCCGCTGCTATACTATCTGCCGCAAGCGACGCTGGCGGCCACGATCATCGTGGCGGTGCTGTCGCTCGTCGATCTCAAGGCTCTGCGCACGACTTGGGAGTACTCGCGCAGCGATGGGACTGCGATGGCGGCCACGCTGCTTATAACGCTTGGCCTTGGTGTCGAAGCGGGGATCATCGCCGGTGTGGTTGCGTCCGTCGGCCTGCATCTCTGGCGAACGAGCAGGCCCCACACGGCTGTCGTCGGCCTCGTGCCGGGCACGCAGCACTTTCGCAATGTCGAGCGGCACAAGGTCTTGACGAGCCCAAGGCTCTTGACGCTCCGGGTCGACGAAAGCCTCTACTTTCCGAACGCGCGCTTTCTCGAGGATCGGATCGCCGCGCTGGTGGCGGAGCAGCCCGAGATTGAGCACGTCGTGCTGATGTGCTCTGCCGTGAACCACATCGATGCCAGCGCCCTCGAAAGCCTCGAGGCGATCAACCGCAACCTCAAGGCTGCCGGTGTCACGTTCCACTTGTCCGAAGTCAAAGGTCCGGTGATAGATCGGCTGCGCCGCTCGCACTTTCTCGACGAGTTGTCAGGCAAGGTCTTTCTGTCGCAGTTCGATGCAACGCGCGCATTGGCGCCGGACCTTGTGGAGGGGGTCTGAGGGGCCGTACCCCGCGCGGGTGCCGAAGACGGTGCAGGGGGCTTCTGATCGGCAGGGCTACGGCACGAGCTTGTAGCCACCGGTCTCGGTGACCAAGATCTCTGCGTTGGAGGGGTCGCGCTCGATTTTCTGGCGCAGACGATAGACGTGCGTTTCGAGCGTGTGCGTTGTAACCCCGGCGTTGTAGCCCCAGACCTCGTGCAGAAGCACGTCACGGGTCACGACGCGCTCGCCCGCACGATAGAGGTATTTCAAGATCGCGGTTTCTTTCTCGGTCAGCCTGATCTTGCTGCCATTTGCATCGACCAGCAGTTTCGAAGCTGGCTTGAATGTATACGGTCCGAGGGTGAATACCGCGTCTTCGCTCTGCTCGTGCTGGCGTAGCTGTGCCCTGATGCGCGCCAGGAGGACCGCGAACTTGAATGGCTTCGTCACATAATCGTTGGCGCCCGACTCGAGGCCCAGGATCATGTCCGCATCGGATGCGTTGCCGGTGAGCATAAGGATAGGGGACTTAAAACCCGCCTTGCGCAGCATTTTGCAGGCTTCGCGGCCGTCGATGTCTGGAAGACCGACATCCAGGATCACGAGGTCGAACCGATCGGACCTGACGCACTCCAGCCCTTCTTTCGCCGTCCCGGCGGCCGTGACGTCGAACTCTTCATGCAGCGCCAACTGTTCCCGCAACGGCTCGCGCAAGTCGGCATCGTCATCGATGATCAGGATCTTGCGCGCGTTGCTCATAGGCAGTCTCCTGTAGTGTGTTGCGGGAGTTCTAACACGGCCATTTCAAAGCCTGAACGACACTCTCGTTCAAGCATGTTCACGGAGCGTTGGGTTCGCCGTGATCAGAATGACATTGATGGAGCGGGATCGGACGAGCCATGAACATCGCTGTCAGATCACTGAGCGCGCGCTCGACTGTTGGACATGTTGCATTCGGGACGTTCACGTCGCGATGTGCGCTTGGTCGCGGCGGGCGTCGGACACGAAAGCGTGAGGGCGATGGCTCGAGCCCCGTCGGCCGGTGGTTGATGCTGGCCGTCTACTACCGCAGCGATCGGATGCGCCGGCCTCGA
Source organism: Hyphomicrobiaceae bacterium (assembly GCA_050330095.1). GTDB lineage: Bacteria > Pseudomonadota > Alphaproteobacteria > Rhizobiales > Hyphomicrobiaceae > JBCBWG01. The sequence goes on along the minus strand of JBHJOC010000038.1, from coordinate 31,127 downwards.
ACCCTGTTGCCGGTCCGAGCTATCGGCCAACGAGACGGTTGGTGCGACGCGCCGGGCGATCGCAACTACAACAGACCGGTTTGGCACCCCTACCCGCGATCGGCTGAGCATCTTTGGCGCACGGACGGAGTCTACGACATCCTGGTCACACTGTCGCACAACGTCCGGCCCCGTGTGAGAGGCCATGGCAGCGCCGTGTTCGTCCATCTGGCGCGCGAGGACTTTGCGCCGACAGCGGGGTGTCTCGCCGTCAGTGAGGCGACACTGCGGAAGATTTTGGAACGCGTCCGTCCGGGTCGTGCATTCGTCGTGTTCTGAATGCTGAAGCAGCGTGAGGCGCTTATCGCGCCCAAATTGGCGCGCAGATCGATGCAGGGATCCGCCCACCAAGGCGCGACGCCTCACGCGATCACCGCGCGAGCCGCGCTCGAAGCTGACGGCTCGAATTGAGGGCGCCGACGTCACCGAAACCGTCGAGCCGGGCTTTCAGCATGGCATGGCCGATCTCGGCCCGGCGCGCGCTTGTGCTCAGAAGCTGTCTGCGCGTCATCGGCACCTGCTCAAGCGGGCTCGCTCGGTTGATGCGCGTTGCCAGGTCGCGCGAGTTCGCCGGTGTGGAGGGGTGGTTAGCGTGCGCGGCAATGCGCGAGCTTCGACGTTCCGCGCCATGGTGCGCGCTGGCCGGAGCCCGCCGCTCGTTGGATCCAGCTGCGATGTCGAGAGATTGCCGAGGCGCAGCGTTGTGGTTTGGCTGAACGAACGGCCGGCGCTCGGCGGCGACGACGGGCGGCGTGCCGTCGATCAGCGCTGCGTAACGTGACCTCGCGGCGGCCACCTCGGGCCGCTTGCGCGGCTTGTACAGTGCGCGGGCCTCGCGCTCGACGACCGGCGGGCCGTCGGCAAGCAGGCCGGCGATACGGCGCTTCAAGGCGTCACGCGCTGGACGCTGTCTTTCGGACGGATCCCTTCCGCGACGGTTTGATCCGTCCCCGACAGATCGTGTTGGGCCCGCGCCAGCGACAGCTGCGGGCATCGCCGCAGGGCGCTCGGCGAACCGCACGTCGACCAATGCAGCACAGCAGCCGATCAGGAGATAGAAGTGGCGCCAGTGGTCCGTATCGATAACGAACCCTTCGATTATCAGGGCGATGACGCATGCCGTTGCAATGATCAGCGGCACTTGCACGCGCCCGGGGGTCAACGCGTACCAAATTCCAGCGATCAACGTGATGCCAACAGCGGCGATATAGGCAAACCCGCCGATCCAGCCGCTGTTCAGGAACTGCGACAGATAAACGTTGTGTGGCTCTTCGATATGGCGCGTGCGGCTGAATTCCAGCGCTCCGATGCCGAAGGGCTGCTCCAGAATAATGTCGACTGCTTTCAGTTGGCCGCCGAACCTGCCTTCGGGGCCGACGTCGTAGCTCTGTTCGAGGCTCAGGCGCTCGGCGGCAAGATCGCGCACGGAATCTGCGGACAGAACTGATAAAATGCCGATGGGAACGATCACGGCCATCGCAACCGTCGCAACGGCGATGCGACCGATTTTGCGCCCCGTCGTCGCGCCAGCAACCAGGAACACGGCCATGAATAGCATCGGGATCGCGAACGCAATCCAGGCGCCGCGGGAGAATGTCAGGAGCAGCGCAACCCCACAAATTGAGAGCCAAATCCCATTGCGCAGCATCGCGCCCGGCGACGCCGTCATCACCCGCCACACGAGCACGAGCAGTGTTGGGACCAGCGCGGCACCAAGCACGTTCGGATCCTTGAAAGGCCCCTTGGCGCGACCGAACTCGGTGAAGAGTGCTGCGCTCCCGGGGACGATGTCGAAGAAGCCGATGACAGCGAGGATCGAGGCGATCACGGATCCCGTGATGTAGCCATTGACCAGGATCTCAAACCGACGCTCTGGTGCCATCACCACCCAGCCGGCAACGACGTAGCCTGCGAGCACCAGATACAGCGTAATGAGGTGGAATCGGATCACGCCGATGGGGTCGGTGGTGGCCTCGGCAATCATGAGGCCGAGCGCAATGTTGATCACGAATAGCGTCGTAACAATCGTCGTGACCGGCATGGGCCTCGTCTGACCCAGGATCGGGAGCGCGAGGATCGCCCCGAACAGCAGAACGTCGGCGGGCGCAGGCTCGTACATCACGAAGCTGCACAGCATCATCGCAAGCCATACGAGCGCGCTCGCAATCAGCCCGCGAGACAGCTTGAGACCGTGGCTCACTGCGCCGTGAGCGTCATCACGAGCGCCCGCACTCAATGAGGCCTGTGCCATTCTGGGACCGTACGCCAAACTCATGTTCCTGACCGGGACATCGTCTTTCAGCCCGAGCACCGCATGATCGGCCTGCGGGCCGACGGCTGGTGTTCTGGTCGCCGGCGTGACACAAGTTTCGTGCCATGTTGTGACAATGGCTGGTAGAGAGCCAAGCAATGGCATCCGACATTATCCGGGCGGGCCCGATAGCGTGACCTGAGGCGTTGGACGGCGATCAGCGTCCGTCTTGACACCCCATGGGCCCGAAACTAGGGTCCGCGCCGATTGGAAAGCCGGGTGGGGTCCTTCAGAACCGAGACCGTTCAAATGCCAGACCGTGAGCCGCGTGAGGGCGCGAATGGGGGTGGGATCACTCCTGAAGATCGCGCCGAAATCAAACGGCGCTCGGAGGAATTGGGCGCGCGCCTCGATTCGCTCAAACAGTCCAAAGCGCCCAAGAAAATGTCGTCGCGCGATGGCTCGGCACTTGGACAGGCGCTCAGGATGGCGATTGACCCGGTCGTCGGCGTTCTAGTCGGACTTGGCATTGGGCTTCTGATCGACAATGCGACGGGGATGCGCCCGTTGTTTCTGATCGTGTTCTTGATCCTCGGCGGGGTTGCCGGGATGTGGAACCTCATCCGATCCGCCGACCGGTCGCGCTCGCTGCGCGACTGAGTCGCATAGGAAATCGGGCTCGCCTCGCGCAAACGCCCGGGCGAGAGATCGGTGCGGGTGCGCAGCGTTCTGGCGTCGCACAACATCGGGCGTCACCTGACGCGATGCATGGCGCGATTGGGTTGTCGGCGTTGTCGGTGTCAATACGGTGTTCAATGGTCCGGTGCGCGCGGGCCGGTGGAAGCTGACGCAAGGGGATTTTTGACGTGGCAGCTCAAGGTACCGGCGGCGGGCACAGCCCGATGGAGCAGTTCGAGATCAAGACATTGATCCCGCTCGAGCTCAATGGCGTTGACCTATCGTTCACGAACGCCTCGTTGTTCATGGTGCTAGCGGTCGCCCTGACCTGTACCTTCTTGACGGTGGCGATGGGCAGCCGCTCGCTCGTTCCGACACGGATGCAGTCGATCGCCGAACTCTCTTACGAGTTCATTGCCAACATGGTGCGCGACAATATTGGACAGAACGGCATGCGATATCTGCCGTTCGTGTTCTCGTTGTTCATCTTTGTGTTGATGCTCAATCTCTTGGGCATGATCGCCATACCTGGGGTCTGGAAGCCCTTTACCGTCACGAGCCATATCATTGTGACGTTCGCGCTTGCCGCGCTCGTTTTCTTCGTCGTGCTCGGGATAGGTTTTGCCAACCACGGGCTTGGCTTCTTTAAATTGTTCGTGCCCGACGGGGTGCCGCTCTATGTCCTGCCCCTGATCGTCGTGATCGAGTTCATCTCGTTCCTGATCCGCCCAATCAGCCTGTCCGTGCGGCTGTTCGCGAATATGCTCGCCGGCCACACCATGATGAAGGTCTTCGCGGGCTTTGTCGTCTCGCTCGGCGTGTTCGGCTTCGTGCCGTTCATCGTCATGCTCGCGCTCACCGCGTTCGAGCTGCTTGTGGCGGTATTGCAGGCGTTCATCTTCTCGATCCTCACCTGCATTTACCTCAACGATGCGATCAACCTCCATGAGGGGCATTGATCGCGCCGCTTCGTCGTCACCCTCTCTTGCAATTCCTGAACCTCAAGGAGACTCCCCATGGAAGCTGATGCAGCAAAGCTCATTGGAGCTGGCCTCGCGTCGTTCGGTCTGATTGGTGCTGGCATCGGCATCGGGACGATCTTCGGAAACTTCCTAAGCGGCGCGATGCGCAACCCCTCGGCCGCTGACGCACAATTCGCCCGTGTGCTGGTTGGCGCCGCGTTTGCGGAAGCCCTCGGCCTGTTCGCTCTCGTGATCGCGATGCTCATTCTGTTCAACTGATGCGGGCGGGCCTGCGACCTCGTCGCGGGCCAAGGGTTTGCCAGCGCCAGAACGGCGCCATGGCGCGCTTCAGTCGGGCGGTTGCGACCACAGCTCGACTGCGCCATGGCGGATGAACCGCAGATCTGTCGGCGCGATTGGAGGCTCACCTCCGATCCCCCGACATCCATGCATTTGAGGTAGGTGCACGTGCCCCCAGCACTGTTTCTCGCCGCCGCAGCGGAAAAAAAATCGGCCCTGCCGCAGCTCGATCCCAGTTCCTATGCGGGGCAGCTGTTCTGGCTGGCGATTACATTTGGCATCCTCTACTACCTGCTGTCGCGGCATATCCTGCCGCGGATCGCGCGCGCCGTCGAAGGTCGGATGGAGCGGATCGAGCGCGATCTCGCCGAGGCCGAACGGCTCAAGGCCGACACAGATCGCGCGATCGCTGACTACGAGGCAAAGCTCGCTGCAGCGCGCGTCAATGCCTCGGAAATTGCGCGGCAGACTCGCGAACGCTTGGCAACGGGCACCAACGCCGAGCGCGATGCGATCGAAGCGCAGATTGCTGCGCGGCTCGGCGAGGCAGAGGCGCGCATCAACTCCGGGCGGCAGCAGGCGCTTGGCGAGGTCGATTCGATTGCGCAGGACGCTGCGGTCGAAATTGTGAGGAAGCTCGTTGGCGTGGAACCGAGCCAAGCTGACATCGCCGCGGCGATCGCTCGTTACAGAACCGGAGCCTAACCGATGTTCGTCGTTCTTGCTGCCGACGGCCCGCTCCTTGCCAATCCAGAATTTTGGGTGGCGCTGGCGTTCGTGATCTTCGTCGGATTCATGGTTTATCTGAAAGTGCCGGGAATGATCGGGGCTGCGCTCGACAAACGTGCGGAGCGCATCCGCAATGAGCTCGACGAGGCGCGTAGACTTCGGGAAGACGCCAAGCAACTGTTGACCGATTATCAGCGCAAAGCCGCGAAGGCAGAAGACGAGGCGCGTGAGATCATCACCCGCGCCGAGACTGAGGCACAGTTGCTGGCTGAGGAGACGCGACGTGCGCTCGCCGAGGCGTTTGAACGCCGCATGCGGATTGCTGATGAGAAGATCGCGCGGGCCGAGGCGCAAGCTGTGGCCGACATCCGGGCCGCTGCGATCGAGCAGTCGGCGTTGATTGCCGAAGGCTACTTCCGCGCGACTGGCAGCGGCTCGGACGGACAGCTGATTGACGATGCGATCCGTGCGGTTGGCCGCAAGTTCAACTGACACGCCTCGTCGCCGGGACTCTCAGTCTCCCGCCAGTGCACTTTCGTGCCTCTCCAGCTCTTTCCCCACTGAAGGAAGTGCCGCAGTCGCGACTGAGCCCCTGGACAACCGCTTTCGATGCGTTAGCCTTGCGTCTGCGGTCTTGATTCAGGGAGAACCTCGGCGTGCGACACCACTTCGCCTCCCTGTGGTTTGCGCTGTTGGCACTCTGTGCTGGTCCATCTTCGGTGTCCTTAGCGCTCCCTGCAGCGAAAGGGCCGGTCACTGGCCCTAATCACGTCGCACGCGTTGACGTTCTCGGCGAAGACACGCGGGTCGCGGTCCCGAGCCCGTTCAGGCCCATTGCGAGGTCGGTCGGCCTTCTGCTTCAACGCGGAACGGGTCGAGCCTGTACCGCGTTCTGCGTCGGGGATGGCGTCATTGCGACGAATGCACACTGCATCGTCCGGCACGATGGACGTCAGACCCAGGATCTGCTGCGATTTCGCTTCGTCCTCGCGCCGCTCGAAGGTTCGGCCGGCCCCGAACACGCAAGCAACCTGCTCTACGTCGACAATAACCAGCCGCTGCTGGCATTCTTCACGGGGTCGACACAGAACCAGCAATCGCTGGCGGCAATGGCCGATGATTGGGCGTTTGCGAAGCTTGCAAAACCGCTCTGCCGCGGCCTCGCGCTGCCGATCGCCGATCGGCCGCGGCTCGAGTTGGAGCGCGCGGCGAAGCGGGGTGAGATCGTCATGATCGCCTACCACGGCGACTTGACACTGCAGTCAAGGTGGCTTTCGACGGATTGTGGCATCGAACCCGCCCGACATGAGGGGCTGATTTATCACACGTGCGATACGTTCAAGGGCTCTTCGGGAGGGCCAATCCTGCGGGTGCGCGCCGATGGCAACGCCGAAGTGGTGGCCATCAACGTCGGCACGGTTCAGACATCGCGGTATCGTGTCACCCACAATCGTGACCGGCGCAGCGGGCGCATCCAAGAAAATCGGCAGCTGGTTGAGCAGACGGTGATCAACGTTGCGATCAAGCCGCAGCGCTTTCTGAGTGGCCTCGAACGCTACGAGCGCGAGGCGCTCCTCACCGGCATTGAAGCGTTCAGGTCAGTCCAGGCTGAATTGAAGCGTCGCAATTCCTATCGAGGCCAGATCGATGGCGTGATGGGGCCGATGACACGACGTGGCATTGTTTCGTTCGAGATCTCGGAGGGACTGGCACCGCTGGGGATGCCGACACGAGAGCTGCTTGAGCGCTTGATCGCTCCGTCTGGCGGACCGGTGACGATCGAGCCTGCTGCACCGGTTGGTCCCAGGCTGAATGATCGCCAGAGTATGATCCCTCCTGCTGGTTACGCCACTGCCCAAGCGGGCTGATCGGTCGCACACAGCGGTGCAACGCCGATGCTCGTGCCCGCTTTCAGAAGCTCGCTTGGCAGTCTCGTTGGGCGGCGAAACGAACTTCGGAAAGCGACGGGCACCAGAGAGATAATAAGTCTAGTACTGTCCACGCTGTTCAGTGTTGCCGATGGGGCCCACTACAGCAGCTGATGCGCTGAGGCAGCTTCGATCCGCTTGGCAATCTGCGGCGAACCCGCGCTGTCCTCGGTCTGCAAGACGCTGCCGGTCACCTCATTGCTTTCGGGAGTTCTTGACGATGAAAATTGTCATGGTCGGCTCAGGGTACGTCGGTCTCGTGTCAGGTGCCTGCTTTGCCGACTTCGGCCATCGGGTCGTCTGCGTGGATACCGACGCCGACAAGATCGAAAAACTTCGTCGCAACATCATGCCGATCTACGAGCCGGGGCTCGAAGCGCTGGTTGCGAGCAACGCCAGTGCAGGCCGCCTTGTCTTCTCAACAGATCTCGGCTCGGCGATCGATCAGGCCGAGGTGGTCTTCATCGCCGTTGGCACGCCGTCGCGCCGCGGGGATGGCCATGCCGATCTAACTTATGTGTATGAAGCTGCGCGGCAAATTGCTCGCCTAGCGAACCAACCCCTCGTGCTGGCAACGAAATCGACGGTCCCGGTTGGGACCGGTGACGAGGTTGAGCGGATCGTCCGCGACGCCCGGCCGGACCTCGACATTCGCGTGGTCTCGAATCCCGAGTTTCTGAGGGAGGGCTCGGCCATTGAAGACTTCAAGCGGCCCGATCGCATCATTATCGGCGCGGAGGACGCGCATGCGGCCGGGATCATGGAGGAAGTCTACCGGCCGCTCTATCTCAATCAGGCGCCGATCCAGGTCACCGGGCGTCGGACGTCGGAACTCATAAAATACGCAGCCAACGCGTTTCTCGCGCTCAAGATCACGTTCATCAACGAAGTTGCCGACCTTTGCGAACGGGTTGGAGCTGACGTCCAGCAAGTCGCGCGCGGTATCGGTGCTGATAACCGGATCGGTCCAAAGTTCCTCAACGCAGGGCCAGGTTACGGTGGGTCTTGTTTTCCGAAGGACACCCTGGCGCTCATTAAAACGGCGCAGGACTACGACGCCCCCCTCCGGATCGTCGAGACGGTCGCCGCCGTGAACGGACAACGCAAACGGCAGATGGGCCGTAAGATCATCGCAGCCTGCGGCAATTCAGTGCGCGGCAAGACGATTGCGCTGCTCGGACTGACGTTCAAGCCGAACACCGATGACATGCGTGACTCACCCGCGATCGACATTGCACGGGTTCTTCTCGACGGAGGCGCGCGTGTGCGCGGGTATGATCCTGAAGGCCGGGCGCAAGCGGAACTCGTGCTCCCCGGGGTCGAGTTGTGTGACGACGCCTATTCCTGTCTCGATGGCGCCGACGCCGTTGCGATCGTCACAGAGTGGAACGAATTTCGCGCGCTTGACCTCAAGAGGTTGAAAGCGCTGCTGCGCGAGCCGATCGTCGTCGATCTGCGCAACATTTACCGCCGCTCAGAACTGGAGCGGCTTGGCTTCACCTATGTTGGTGTCGGCAGCGCTTAGAGTACGATCCGGCCACACCAGACGGCATTCGGGGTTCCGGGGGGGCGGATGAACATCCCCTCCTCGTCTGAGACTTCCGATCGAAAAGCGGGACGAGCGCAACTTTCTCCGAACTGTGACGCGCATCGGTGCTTTCGGCATCTCAGAGCCGCTCTAAGAGCGCGCCAACCGCCCGAGTTCGTCGACGATCGCTTTCCCCATTTCAGTCGTGGAGACGAGCCGCATATTGGGCTGCATGATGTCGCCCGTGCGGTAGCCTTGCGCAAGGACGTTGGCAATCGCTGTTTCGACGAGATCAGCCTCAGAACCGCGATCGAATGAATAACGCAAGGCCATTGCGAACGAGGCGATGGTCGCGATGGGGTTGGCCTTACCTTGGCCAGCAATATCAGGCGCGGAGCCATGCACGGGCTCGTAAAGCGCGTTGCGGCGACCCGTTGCTGTGTCCGGTGCACCAAGCGAGGCTGAGGGCAGCATGCCGAGCGACCCCGTGAGCATGGCTGCCGCATCGGAAAGGATGTCGCCGAACAGGTTGTCGCAAACCACAACATCGAACTGCTTTGGATTGCGGACGAGCTGCATCGCGCAGTTGTCCGCGAGAATGTGGTGCAGCATGACGTCCGGTGCGTAAGCTGTGTGCGTCGCAGTGACCACCTCGTTCCACAACACGCCCGTTTTCATGACGTTGCGCTTCTCAGCCGAATGGACCGTATTGCGCCGCTTGCGCGCCAGATCGAACGCGACCTTAGCGATCCGCTCGATTTCATGCGTGGTGTAGACAGTGGTGTCGACGGCACGCTTCTCGCCGTTCTCGAGCGTCACGATCTCCTTCGGCTCGCCGAAATAGGTCCCGCCCGTCAACTCACGCAGAATGAGAATATCGAGGCCCTCCACCAGGTCGCGGCGCAGTGACGAGGCCTCCGCCAGCGCCGGATAACAGATGGCCGGTCTGAGGTTTGCGAACAGGTCGAGGTCCTTGCGCAACCGCAACAAGCCTGCCTCAGGCCGGATCGCATAAGGAACGGCGTCCCACTTTGGCCCGCCGACCGAGCCGAAGATTATGGCATCGCTCGCCTTGGCCTTGGCCATTGTCGCGTCGGTGACTGGGACCCCGTGGGCGTCAATCGCCGCGCCGCCCACCAAGTCTGTCTCCGTCTCGAATGACACTGCGTTGCTGTTCTCGTTGAAGAAACGAAGCACGCGCTCGACCTCGGCCATCGTCTCGACGCCGATCCCGTCACCCGGCAGCAGGAGAAGTTTGTGTGTCGTCGCCATGTCTTCGGTCTCCCAGGGCACTTCAAGGAAATGTGTACGGGTAGAGCTAGCGTGAGCGCTCCGGCCACGCAATGCTCGTTTTGCGGAATGCCGGTTCGGTGGACGCGCCACGGCACTTTTGATGATGTTTGAGGAGTGATTTCTAATGGGATTGCGGAGAGCGTTATAGATTTTGCGTTTGAATGTTTTGATTTCGTGACGGTGACGGAAAGGATAAAGTCGACGCTCTGAACACCATCAAACCGAGAAAATGAAGATCGGAGACGTCAAAATGAAAATCTACGTGGTGGCTGCGCTTTTAGCGCTGATGTCCCTTGGTGGGGTCGCTCAGGTTCAAGCTGAGCAAAGGTACAGCAAACAAAAGGTCGTTTATCATATCAATTATGATGGTGGAACGTCGGATGAGGCCTATGTTCGCGCGCTTGGCAATATCCAGAACCACATCAACGCCGTGGGACAGGATAATATCGACGTCAAGGTGGTCATGCACGGCGATGGTGTTAGCCTTTTGAGAAGCGCAGTTTTGAATGAAAAGCTGCAGCAGAGGCTCACCAGTCTCAAGGCCCAGGGGGTGGCGCAAGTGATCTGCGACAATACTCTTCAGGGTCGAAAGATCTCATATGAGGAGGACTTGTTCGAAGTCTTTGCGGAAGACATCGTGCCCTCGGGCGTCGCTGAACTCTCGCATCTGCAGCAGCTAGGATATACCTATATCAAACCTTGACATCGCATGCGATGAACATTCGGGTGCATGGTGGGAAATGGCAGCTTTCGCGCTGCCATTTTCCGCTTCTTGTTGAACCCGCGTCACGGCGTTTATTTGAACAGGTCCAGGACACCACTGTTGTGATTGCCTTTGCGATTTCAGTAGCGGACTGAACATATTGGACCTCGTGCCGGTTGCGATGTCGCGACCAGGCCGGGGCAGACGTCCAGGATGGGTGTGCTCTCCCGGCCTCTTAGTCGTCGACGCTGAGGCGCCTCGGCGAGGCAACGGGCTCCACCGAAGGTGGGGAACGCTCGACGGTCTCGCTTCGGAACCTTCGGGGGTTGACCCTCGGGCGCGCGCAGCGTTGTGTGGCTGAACCGACATCGACCGATCGAGAGAAGCTGCCGAATGACCTTCACCCGTGACATCAAGATCGCGCCGTCGATCCTGTCGGCGGATTTTGCGAACTTCGGCGCCGAGATCCGCGCGATCGAGGCGCAAGGCGCTGACTGGGTGCACGTCGATGTGATGGACGGACATTTCGTCCCGAACCTGACGTTCGGGCCGCCCGCCGTGAAGGCTTTCCGCGCGCACGTCAAGACGTTCATGGATGTCCATCTGATGATTTCGCCAGTGGACCCTTATGTCGAAGCGTATGCCGCGGCCGGTGCGGACCTTATCTCGGCGCACGTCGAGGCTGGGCCGCACATCCATCGCACGCTGCAATTAATCCGAGCGCATGGCGTCAAATCTGGCGTGGTGCTGAACCCGGCGACTCCGGTCGAGGCGGTCGAGCACGTGCTCGACTTGTGCGACCTCGTGCTGGTGATGACCGTAAACCCCGGCTTCGGCGGCCAGAAATTCATTCACTCCGGGGTCGAAAAGACCCGCCGGTTGCGTGCGATGATTGGGGACCGGCCGATACACGTCCAGATCGATGGAGGCGTTACGCCCGAGACCGCCCCACTCGTTGCTGCGGCCGGCGCTGACTGCCTTGTCGCGGGTTCCGCTGTTTTCGCTGGCGGTTCCGTCGAGCGACCGGATGTCTATGGTCGCAACATCAGAGCGATCCGGGAGGCAGCACAACGAGCGATCGGCTGACGCAGCTTTGCGGACGTCCGCCACGGTCGGGAAATGTAAAATAATACAGAGACGTTCTCGTTCACATTCGGGGAGACTAATCATGGCGGCCGAAGCTCCAAGGGTCGAAGTCGGCTTTCGTGCCCCGCCCTTCACGCTCCCTGCGACTGATGGGCGCCTGCTTCGTTTGGCGGATTGCGCCGGCCCGCGTGGAACGGTGGTGGCATTCATCTGCAATCACTGCCCATACGTCAAAGCGATCGCCGATCGCCTCGCACGTGATGCGCGCGACCTTGCGCTGCTTGGGGTTATGGTCGTTGCCATCAATTCAAATGATGCGACGGCCTATCCGGAAGATTCATTCGCCAACATGAAGCTTTTCGCTGAGCACAACGGGTTCGGCTTTCCCTATCTGCACGACGAGACGCAGGCTGTTGCTCGCGCCTATGGCGCCGTTTGCACACCGGACTTCTACGGGTTCGACGCAAACCTTTCGCTGCAGTATCGCGGCCGTCTGGACGCCTCGCGCCAGCACGCTGGCCCGACTGATGCCCGGCGCGAGCTGTACGAGGCGATGCGCCAGATTGCTGAAACAGGAACTGCGCCGCGCAACCAGCACCCCTCACTTGGCTGCTCGATCAAGTGGAGCGATGTGGTGTGATCGGCATCGTCTTTGATCTTGACGGAACGCTGGTCGAGAGTGCGCCTGCAATCTGCAAGATTGCCAACGCTTTCATGGCCGAAAGAGGCCTGAGGCCGCTCGATCTGGCCGAGACCCGTGCTTACGTGGGAAACGGAGCTGCCACGTTTCTCGAGCGAGCGCTAAAGGCACGCAGTGCCTTCGATATGGAAGCGTTTCCTGCCCAGTGCGAACGCTTTCTTGCGCACTACGCGGCTGCTCCGCCAGAAGACAATCTACCGATGCCCGGCAGTGTCGCGGCGCTGGCGCAGCTTGCCGCCACCGGCCATCGTCTGGCGTTGTGCACGAACAAGCCAACAGAACCGACGATGGCGATCGTCGAGGCGCTCGGTTGGAGTGACCTCATACGCGTGGTGGTCGCGGGTGACACCCTCCCCTACCGGAAGCCGCATCCCGCCCCATTGCTGAAAGCCGCGAAAGATCTCGACACACCGACAGTCTTTTCTATCGGCGACAGTGAGGTCGACTGCGCCTGCGCGATGGCGGCCGGCCTTCCGTTCGTGCTCTATACGGGTGGCTATCTGAACGGGGACTTGGCCGCCGAGCCGGTTGGGCGCTTTGCCGATTTCGCTGGGCTCCCAAGTCTGATCAATCGGCTGGCTGCCTGAGCGTGGGCGGCAGCACCGCCGAAGCGGTGCTGCAGGGAGCGGCCTGTGTCAGGCGGCGGCGCGGGACCTGGCACCGACTTCGAGAACCGCCATCATGAACTCAATCCGGTCATCGACGGCTTCAGCGATCTGCGAGAAGTAGTTGGCGTGCGGCGGTAGGATGTCGCCGATGACCTCACCCGATTCGAACGAGAGTTTTGCATCGTACTTTCTGGCAATCGCCAGCATTTTCGCGTTCTCGGCGAGGCAACTGATATAGAGGTGGGTCACGCCGCGATTCCGGGCGGACCGGATCACCCGGCCCATGAGAAGCGTCCCGAGGCCGCGTTCCTGGTAAGTTTCCTCGACCGAGAAGGCCGCCTCGGCATTCGGACTCCAGCCATCGCCGAGCTTTCTCAGTTCGGCAGCGGCGCGCAAGACACCGCGTTCGTCGAAATATCCGAAGACGATGCTGCCCAGATCGCACATGCGTGCTGCGTAGTCGGATAGAAAGCTGTCCGAGACTGCGTGCGCGAACCGCAGCCGGCGGCCTTCTGGGCTGAGCCTCAGGAGATGGTCACGAAACTCTGAAGTCTCGGTAGGCAGAAGTTTTCGGATCGCATGATAGGGAACCGTGTGGGATTGCTCGCTCATGTCAACTGCTCCTTGCCGCATCGTGCGGCTCAACGAGGAGAGGTGCGATCAGCCCCCGGTATCATCGGATCAGCATCTGCCCAAGAGCCGCCCGATCCGCGTCCGGTGTTTCTGGTTCCAATCGCCCGGGCGAAGTCTACTCGGTTTTTGCTGCGCTGCACAATGCTGCGTGGTGTCGCCCATCGTGCGGCTTGACCAACCCGTATTCCGACACGCTACATCGCGTCAGTTTTTGGGCGGACGTTGTCGGCTGGCGTCGCTCAATCCCGCCACGGGCCAGAAAAATGCGGATGATGTCGCCTAACGGCCACCTTGGCTTTCGGCCGGGCCGCGGTTGCGGGCGTATCGCGGGGTCGCCAGAGCCTGAACAGCCGTAGCTCCAATACCGCCGAAAGCGCCTCGGACGAGATCATGCTGCAGCACCCGACGTCGATCGTCTTGGCCTACGAGAACCTTGTCAGCAGTGGGCATCTCGCAGCCAACGTCGTGCAGCGTGCCGCCATTGGGCGTTTGCAGCGCGTCGCCGACGATATCGCGCGCTCGGGGGCCGGGTCGCCTCAGCGGCGGTTCGGTTGGCTTGGCAGCAAGCCAAGGCGGATGGCGCCGGTGCGCGGGCTTTACCTGTTTGGTGGCGTTGGACGCGGCAAGACCCTGCTGATGGACCTCTTCGCCGAGCATGTTCATGCAGCCTCAAAGCGGCGCGTCCACTTCCACGAGTTCATGGCCGAAGTGCACGAGTTGATCGCGCGGTTTCGGAAAAGTCACCCGGGCGACCCATTGCCCCTCGTCGCGGAGCGGGTTGCGAGCACGGCGTCGCTGCTGTGCTTTGACGAACTGCACGTTACGGACATCGCGGATGCTATGATTCTTGGGCGCTTGTTTCGCGCGCTTTTCGAGCGGGGCGTTACCGTGATAGCGACCTCCAACGTCCCGCCGGATGGGCTCTACAAGGATGGGCTGAACCGACCGCTGTTCGTTCCGTTCATCAAGTTGATCGAGGAGCACATGGAGGTTTTTGCACTCGATCATGATCAAGACTACCGGCGCGAGAAGCTTGCGGGGCGCCAGCTCTATTGCACGCCACTTGGTCCTGAAGCCCGCGCGGCCATGGATGCACTTTGGATTGAGTTTGCGCGTGGTCATGAGGTGAAGGCGACCACGATCACGGTGTTGGGCCGAACGATAGCTGTTCCAGCATCAGCGGGCGGGGTCGCGCGCTTCGGCTTTGCCGATCTCTGTGAAAAGCCGCTTGGTCCGCGGGACTATCTGGCGTTGGCGCGCCACTTCCACACCTTGTTCATTGACGATGTACCGCGGCTCGGCCCGCATGATCGCAATGCGGCACGGCGTTTCGTCAATTTGATCGATACCCTCTATGACGCTGGCGTCGGGCTGGTGATTTCTGCCGAGGCGGAGCCGGATGATCTTTATCCAGAGGGAGACGGTGCGTTCCTCTTTAAGCGAACGGCATCACGCCTCAGTGAAATGCGAACCCAGGCTTATCTCGACGAACGATCAGGCCGGCTTCTGGGGCGTTAGGGCACTATCCGACCCAACGAGACCGCATTCGCGGTCAAGTGGTCGGATGATAATGCTCTATTCCACCGATTTCGAAGCACATTTGTCCGGCCTGAGACGCGCATTGGCGATTCTGTCGGATCGGATGTTGCGGATGGCGCAGGGACTTCTGATCGAAAAGCGGGTCCTAGTGTTCCGTCTCCGACACTTGGTTTCGTTTGCAGCACCCGATTGACCAAGCGTGAGTGACGCACCACGAGTCGGCGTCGCAAGCCGCTGAAGCGGAACGCGAGCCGGCAGATCGGGAGCCGACGTCGGCGCGCTATGCAAGCTACTTGATCCGGTGCTTGTGGCGATCAGCGTCGGTCAACGCGCGCGCGCACCCCTCGCTCAGCATCGGCACCCCGTCCCTGATCGGATAGGCAAGGTTGGCTGCCGGGCTGATCAACTCCTGGGCGTCGCGGTCGTAGATGAGCATCGTTTTGCGCAGCGGACAGACGAACAACTCGAGCAGATGCCGCTCGACGGGGCGCGTTCCAGCCTCCGCGTCTGCGTCGCCCTTTGCAGCGGTTTGCGGGATGTGTCCGCTATCCTGCATCACTCAGTCGCCACCACGAATTGGATTCGTTTCTCTCGATCTTTACTGTCGAGGCGTCAGCGCGCCGTGCAGGCGCGTCGCGATGCTCAGCCCGTTCGCTTTAAAGCGCTTCTGACTAAAGCGGAAGCACGTTCGGGCCGCAAATACAGGAGGGACAGGGCGCCCAATCGAGCCGCGTCCGCCTTGGGCTGCACGGGATGGCGTGATGGATGGCGATGCAGCACGTGATCAACGGGCGCCTGCCTGGCCTGCCTGGCCCAGGTGCTCCCGATCATTTTTTGGCTTGGTCCCGGCAAAGACCGAGATTGACTTATTGGATCATGCCGCCGCCGCTCCCGCCGTCACCCGAGGCAAGTTCCATTTCGGTGAGCGCGATCAATACGTTCGCCCGGTCTTTCAATGTCGGAGCCTCGAGCAGCGCTTGCTTTTCTTCAGAGCCGAACGGGCTGATGACAGACAATGCGTTGATCAGCAACTCGGTCGAGGCATTCGCAATTGCGCGCCAGTCGGCGCTCAGTCGGTTCGTTTCAAGGTAAGACTTGAGGACGCGGTGCAGCTTGTCCCGATCGACCTCGTCCTCGCCGAAACCTGCGATGAGATCATTCTCGTAGGGTTTGTAGTCGACGACGAACGAGCGGTAAGGCGTCACGCGCGTCACTTCTTCGACGATCCGGTAACGACAGAGGCCGGTGAGCGAAATCAGAACCCTTCCGTCATCGAGCTCCTGGTAAGCCGAGAGGCGGCCAGCGCAGCCCACACTGCGGACATCGCTCGATTTGCCAAGCGGGCTCTCCTCACCGCTCCCGCCACCAGGCTGAACCATCCCGAGAATCCGGTCGCCGGAGATGACGTCATCGATCATCGCGAGGTATCGCGGCTCGAAGATATTCAGCGGGAGCGTCGCACGGGGAAGCAGTAGCGCGCCCTTCAGCG
This sequence comes from Hyphomicrobiaceae bacterium, assembly GCA_050330095.1. Classification (GTDB taxonomy): domain Bacteria; phylum Pseudomonadota; class Alphaproteobacteria; order Rhizobiales; family Hyphomicrobiaceae; genus JBCBWG01. The sequence goes on along the minus strand of JBHJOC010000038.1, from coordinate 14,661 downwards.
GGAAGACCGGCAGTTGGCTCGGCAGGTCCGATGGGCTGCGATACTTATCTGTGAACATCGTCAAACCTCGCCGTTTGGCCGAGCGGCGACGGCGCGTTTGGCCCGCCAGACGGTCAGGAGAACATCAATGAAGAGAGCAGCCGTCGGCCCTCGATTGTCGCTTTCTCCTTCGGACCCCAGGCCTCGAAGAATTTGAGCATTTGCTTGGGCGCTGCGTCCTCGTTCCATGTACGGTCGCGCCTGAAGATCTCGATCAATTCAGCAACCGCTTTGTCTTTTTGGCCAGCGGCTGCAGCGGCAAGCGCCAGATCGAGCCGCGCCTGGTGATTATTCGGATCGGCGGTCACGGCTGCCTCCAGCTTGTCCATCGGGCCGACGTTTGCGGCAACTCCGGCAAGCTCGATCGCCGCCCGCGTGGAGACGACCACGGTTTCCTTCGCCTTATCCGGCGGCACGAGGGCCAGCGTTTGTTCCGCCCGCTTGACGTCCCCGCTTTTCAGGTAGCACGTCGCAAGTCCCGCAAGCGCGCGCGCGTTCTGCTGGTCCTCTTGCAGAACGGCTGCATAGAGCGTCGCTGCCTGCTGCAGGTCGCCCGCGTCGAGCGCCTCCTGTGCCATCTCAAGCGCATCATCGATGCTGGCTTCCTCGGCGGTCTGGGCGCCGCACCGCGTGATGAACTCACGCACGCCGCTTTCCGGCAGCGCACCCATGAACCCATCAACCGGCCTGCCATCCTTGAAGGCATAGACAGTTGGCAGCGATTGGATGCGCAACTGGGCCGCAAGCGCCTGATTTTGGTCGACATTGACCTTGACCAGCTTAACCGCTCCGCCGAACGAATTGACCACGCGCTCGAGCACCGGCGTGAGTTGCCGGCACGGGCCGCACCAGTCCGCCCAAAAATCGACGATGACCAGTTGGGTGCGAGACGCTTCGATCACGTCCTTGACGAACGTTGCCGTGGTCGCATCGACCACCGTAGAATTCGCTGCGCCTTGATCGGCAGGCGGTGTCGTCCGCTTCGATCCACCGAACAACTTCATGACCGTATTACTCCTGTGCCTCGCATGAGACGTCAGTCTCTCGAAATCTTGGCCAAGGCCAACGTCGATCGCGCCGACTAGCGTTCCGTCTCCGAAACTTGGTTTCCTTGGCAGCACCCGATGGACCAAGTTTCGGAGACACAGGGAACACGAGTAGCTCCATGCGTCTCGTGTTGCCTATGTCGCTAACGCTTGGCAGGCGCGACTGCAGAAGGTGGGGACCAAGCGTTCGTGACGCAACACTCGTGTGATGACCGAGAAGTCCGCTGCATCATTTTCGGCCGGGTGTAGAGGCGGACTTCTCGGTCTGAATCACACTAGGCCATTGAATTTTCTAGTGTTGTGATCGCGAAATTTGCCTCGTTCTTCAGCCCCCACCGAACGAATTTCGCGTTCACGACACTAGTATCCTTTGCTTCCCGTAGTTCGTTTCGCTGCCTGACAAGGCTGTCTGACAAACGGCAGAAAGCGGGTCCTAGCTTCGAACCTCTGGCGGCGTTGCAGCAAGATCAACCACTTTCGGAGGATGGCCGCAATGCTCGAAGAAGCGCAGCAGATCCTGTCGCCGGATTGACGTTGTCGCATCGTTGGTCATCGGATGGCAATTTATGACGTCGGCGCGCGCAAGCGTTGCATCGAGGAGAAGCGTCACCCGGTGGTCAGCGTCGTTGACGATCGAGAACGCGGTGACAGAGCCCGGCGTGACCCCGAGAACGTCCATGAGCAGCTCGGGCCTTCCGAAACTGAGACGTGCACAGCCGATGACGCGATGGAGGCGCTTCAAGTCGATCTCGGCATGCGCTTCTGCGACCAAGAGGAACAGCGCACCTTTCGCGTCCTTGAAGAAGAGGTTCTTCGTATGGGCGCCGGCAATTTCTCGATGCAGGGCCTCTGATTCCGCGACGGTGAACACAGCATGGTGGTCCCGCGTCGATGTTGTGATGCCGAGTTCATCCAACAGGGCCAGGATATCCGTCCGGCGAAGCAGCTTCAGCATGGGGTTTCCAAGGCTTACATCCTGCAGGTGTGGTGCGCTGACCGCATCTGCACCCCCGCACGGCCAGACCATACTTGGAAAGGGCTCGAGGCTCCAGCAGTGCCTCACGGCTTCGGCCTCAAAGCGTCTCGTACCATTGATCAGAAATCCCCTGGACGATTCGGTGCACCCGCTTGCCAGGACCTTCTGATCGAAAAGCGCTACGAGGTCATGATGTTCCCCTGACCCTTTACGTACCGAAGTTTGCTTCAGCGCCTGAAGAGGGCAACTCACGAACCTACGGAAAGCGGGTCCTAGCGCGGCCTCGTGCGTTTCGCTGCTGTTAGACCAGGAACAACCCAACGACCGCTGCGCGTACGCTCACATCGGTGAACGGCCTGCGGCGCTTGGAAACGACGCACGGGCTTCCCCTGACGTTCGAGGCAGGGATCTTTGACTTGACGGTTATTTGCGCTCAATCGCGACTTGGAGCGGGCGAGGCGATTCGAACGCCCGACCCTCACCTTGGCAAGGTGATGCTCTACCCCTGAGCTACGCCCGCTTCCCTGTCCACACCCGTGGATGCCGCGAGATCGGGTGTATGGAGCAAACGCGGTCGCAAGGCAAGTCAGATTTGCGCCGGCACAGGCCCCGACCGTGTCCCATTTTCTCGGACACGAGTAGCCGCGTTCCGGAGTTCGCTTGTCAGTCTCGTCAGGCGCCGAAACAAACTTCGCAAGATCAAGTGTGCGAGCAACCTATTCGATCTCGTGCCGCGTAAAACACGCTCTTCAGGGGCTTGGCTCCTCGGCTGCAAGTCTTGCAAGCACTTCCGCGGTGAGCTGCTTGATTGCCCGACCCGCTTCACCGGGATACTTGGCGGAATACGACCGCGTCTCCAATTGGCGCCGCGCCGCATCTTGCAGCAGGTTCATGCGTGGGATGACGCTTGCAAAGCAATGGTTGTCTGCAGTCTGCTGCAGCCACTTCAGATAGGCCGCGTCCTGCGGCGACGTCGGATCGAACATGTTGACGACGACGCCGAGGTTTTGAGCGAACCCCATATGAGGGTCAAGCGCCTTGAATCTTCGGAAAACCTCGAGGGCGCAGGTCGAGATGTAGTCCGCCTTCGTCGGCGTGATGTGATAGTCGGCCTCGCGCAGCCAGCTTTCGGTCAAAACGGACAGTCCGGGCGGGCAGTCGATCAGGACAACGTCAAACGCGTGCCGCGCATCGTGCAGCAAAGCTGCGATCGCGGAGCGCAGCATGCCGTGCAGGCTCTCGCGCGACACTTCGCGTTCGAACAGCGTCAATTGCACGTCGCTTGGAAAGAGGTGGATGCCCGTCGCATCATCGACATCTGAGACACCACTGACAACGAAACTACGCCAATCCGTTATGGTCTGCTCGAGGACTGCGCCAATCAGGAAGTCGACGATCGTGCGGTTGGTCGACTGGAGCTGGTAGAGTTGAGTCGTTGCCATAAGCATCGAACTGATGCTCGATTGTGCATCGCTATCGATGACCAGGACGCGCTTGCCATGGAACACGGCGAGCGTCTCGGCGATCGCCAGCAGGATCGTGGATTTGCCGACCCCACCCTTGGTGTTCATCACCGCGATCGCATTTCGCATGTGGACGCTTTCCTTATGGTGTTCGTGCAAAATTCCGTGTGTGCACGCGGAGCGCGCCGACCGGCTCGGACTATAGCGTAACGTCAACATCTTGCAGCATTGCTATGACCGCTGCGCGTCAGTTTCGATGCTCCCTGTGTGCCCGCGCCCCGGTCTGATCCCGCAGCCCGCCGGATCGTCGTCATCCGTCATCCACGGTTTCGACGAACGGGTGCTCGGCGAGCCTCAGCACCAGGAGGGCGTTGTCGCGCAGATCGAGGGCTTCGATGGCAAGCTTGGGGTCCTGCGCGTCGAGTGCGATCCGGGCTTTCAGGCGTGCGATATCGAATTCCATGAGCGCGAGCTCGATTGGTGAGATGATCGCCCCGTGCAATTTGATCGTCTCGGCAGCAGCATCAAGGCACGCTTGCCGAGCGTTCGCCGCCGAGGGTTCCGGGGCGAGTGCGCGCCGGACTCGAAGGCGGGTCGTGGCAACAGCAGCTGACGGCAGGCGCGTCAGCGCCAGTGGGCCGAGGTTCAAAGGCTCGATTGAGGCAACTGTGTCACAATGGCCTGCGACGAGTTCCATCAGAGCCTGGTCTTCTGACACGAGGACAAGACCACAAACCGCGATGACCTCCTCCAGGTTGAGGGCGGCGACGATGGTCGCGAGCATATCTGAGGGTGGGCTCGACGTTCCAAGCTTGGCGCGCTCGGAGCGTGCACGCTCGATGCAGGCATTGAACCGGCTTTCGTCATGCCCGAGAAGCGCCAAATGGCGATGGGCTGTGAGAGCCTCCAGCATCAGGATCGCATGGTCTTCGAGGCTGGTGCTGCTGATTCGCGAACAAGTGCCGAGCGCCTCCTCCAAGTCCTGTCGAACGTCACATTGCACCCCCCGATCGATCAATGCGCGCGTCAGTGCGAGCTTTGCACGCCGAAGGTCTTGCTCCGCTGGAGCGGCCGGGCAGCGCTCGACGAGGGACCGCGCGCAGGCGATTGACTGGTCGCGATACTGCACGTCACGATAGCGCCACGCCGCCAGACGTCGCATCTCGACCTCTCGCGCATGAAGCTCGCCAACCAGCACCGAGCCATTGCGCAGCAGATGCCGCTGGCCGAGGGCGAAGTGGCGTGCTGCTGCATCGGCGTCACCGCCCGCGACCGCCAGCAGGCCACGATCGAGCCTCAAGCCGGCTGCGACTGGGCCGAGGTCGTGCGCGCGAGATAAGTCCGTTCGCATGTGAGAAACGATCGAGCTCTCCGCCTCCGCAAGCCGGCGGCTGACCAGGGCGAGGTCCCCTGCGGCCAATCGCTCGCGAAGCTCTGGATCATGGGTCAGGGCCCCGTGCTGTGTGTTGCTTGGCTGACTCCAGATGCGCCAGAGGCGTTCGCAGGCCTCTGCAGCAGCTGCAAGATACAGTGGGCCAACGACGATCGCACCGATCTGCGCCGCGCGGAGCTTGTTCTCGGCTCGCACGGCCGCTGCAAGTCCGGGTGGTAAGCTTGCAAGGCGGGTATCTGTCACTGTTGCAACGCGGCCTGGCGGGGCATGATTATCGTCGTCGGCGGGCGTCTGGTGGCGCACGTTGGTCTGCGACCGTGCGGCATCCGGCAGCTTGGCTGCGATCACGTGGGTAATCAAACGCGAGACGAGGGCGGCGACGCGCTCGCTTTCGGCCGCACTCTCGCCGCCGCAGGGCAATTCGTCCGCGGCGCGCGCGCCCATCGCCCCGTCCCGCAGCAGGGCAACGTGCGCTGCCGAGCAGATCTCGGTCCCAATGCGATCGGCCTTCTCAAGGGCGATCCCGCTGCCGGCGGCTGGCAGGTCGACGGCTTTGATATTCGTGCTGGACTGAAGCGCAACGGCGAGGCTTGGCGTGTGTTGGGCTGCCCGAAGCCTGGAGGTCGCCGCCCTAACGACGTCTGCATCGAGGGTCACGCCGGGGCCGATCCCGTCCATCGCGATGCGGGCATCCATCCACAGGCCACCGCTCACAGCGTCAAAAAAGGTCTCGCAGGCCTCGGGGGCGTTGGCGCGCCACGCAGCAACACGGTTCTCAGCAATGATCTCGGTGTGCGCCGGCGTCAGGACATCTGCCGAGCGCACATGCTCCACGAGGTCAACCGCTGCGCTGATCGCATCTTGAAGGTCGTCGTGCAGATCGTCGTCCATACGGCCCCATGCGCGAGCGCGCTGCGACCTCTGTTCAGGTTTGGTTGCGCGTTCGTCCTATCGCTCGTCGCTCTCAACGCCAGGCCTCAGCTCTTGCCGCTCTCACTTCCGCTTGGCCGGCTTGGCGCCCGTCCCATGTCGAAATACTCGTCGTTGGGCTTCATCTCGGTCGCCGCGGCGAGGCGATTGGACATATTGTAGAATGCGGCGACGGCGGCGATGTCCCAGATATCCCGGTCCGAGAAACCAGCATCCCGCAGGACCTGTCGATCGGCTTCGCGTACCTTGTCCGGGCTTTCCGTCAACTTGACGGCGAAATCCAGCATGGCCGTCTGACGGCCATCGAGCGCCGCGGCGCGCCAGTTCTGCGCCATGATGTCACCGAACTTGGCGCTGCCCGCCCGGACACGAACTGCAGCACCATGCGCCGTTAGACAGTAGTGGCAGTGGTTCACAGCGCTGACAGCGACGGCGATCATCTCGCGCTCGACTTTCGACAGGCCGCTGTCGGCAAGCATGAGGTCGTCGACCATCGCAATGAAGGCTGCCAGCTTCGGGGCGCTGAACGCATAGGCTCGCAATACATTCGGCACGAAGCCCAGCTTATCCTCGCATTTGGCGAAGTAGGCCGATAAGTCGGTCGGCAGGTTGTCCTGTGGGCCAAGGTCGAGCGCCGTCGGGTGCAGAGACCCAGCGCTGGCAGGGCTGTGCTCAATTCGATCGTTCTGGCTCGTCATGTCGCCTCCACTGCGCCCATCGCGATGGACCCTGCTGCCCCGTTCCGCCTGGATCGGAGAGAGCTTGTCCGCGGTCCATAATTTGCGCGGGTCTTGCTGCCACGTCTGTGCGGACCTGACGGAACCAGTCTTCTTTGGAGTTCTTCAGAGAAGCTTGCTGCCACGTCTGTGCGGACCTGACCCTTGGCTGTCGCCGGGGCCAATGCAGGGATCAGTTCATTGATACGCTGCCGGTTTGCTGCGGAGCAACGGGCTTTCCCGAATGTGCTTGACCGACCGCAGCAGACGCGTGCCGCCGCGTCTCGAACTCTCTGATCACGGGATCGAAGCTTGACCGTGACTGAGTGCCGACGTTCTTCTTTACACTCAATAGTAGCGCGTCGCCGCCCTCGTTGAAACGGAGCCCTTCCATGGCCGTGCTTGAGCATACGAGAGTGGACGCGCTCCGGGCGCAACTGGAGGGCGTGCGCGAGGTGTTCGCCGCCGACGCGCGGTGCCGCGCACTCGCCGACCTCTTATTCGCTCGGATCACGCCGACCGATCTCGACAAGCTCTCCGTTGCGGAATTGGTTGCGATCACGAGGGCTGCAATGCAAGCCCTTGACAGTGCTGACCCTGCGACCAGGCCAACCGTTCTGGCAAGCGAGTTTTCGGTCGCAGACGCATCCGGCAATGGCCCGCGGTCCATGCTGGCCGTAGTCAACCCCGATCGACCGTTTCTGCTCGACAGTGTCATGAACGAACTCAGCGCCGCCGGCATCGGTGCGGAGCTTCTCATGCATCCGATCCTTGCAACGCGGCGGGATGGCGACGGTCGCATTAGTGCGGTTCGGGATGCGAGCGCTGCAGAACCGGACATGCGGATCGAGAGCCTGATCGTCATTCTCACGCGCGAGGTGTCGCGCGATCGCTGGGAGCAGCTGAGGCCCGAGGTCTTCTCGACGCTGGGTCAGGTCGAGGTTGCGGTTGGCGATTGGCGCGCGATGCTCGAGCGGCTTGATCAGTCGATTGCGCATCTCCGGGACGCAGGCTCAGCGATCCCACAAGACCAACGCGACGAAGCGATCGCTTTTGCAACGTGGCTGCGCAATGGCCAGTTCGTCTTCCTTGGGATGCGCAACTATACGTTCGCGCCGCAACCTGATGGGGCCGAACTCGCCCTCAATGTCGTGGAAGGCTCCGGCCTCGGCATTCTGCGCGATCCTGAGGTGCATGTGTTGCGCAGAGGGCGCGAGCTCGTCGCGCTGACACCTGAGATCCGGCACTTCTACGAAGCTCCGCAGCCTCTGTTCGTCACCAAGTCGAACATTGTCAGCCGGGTGCATCGCCGGGTGCATATGGACTACGTCGGGATCAAGACCTATCGCCCGGACGGGTCTGTAGGTGGCGAATTGCGCATCGTCGGCTTGTTCGCCTCGCGGGCATACACGCGATCGCCGTCCGAGATTCCGCTGCTCAGACGGAAAGCGGACCTCGTCGTCAAGGCCGTGGGCTACGTGCCTGGCAGCTACGATTCCCGCGCGCTTGCCAACGTGATCGACACCTTCCCGCGCGACGAACTCTTCCAAATTCCCGTTGCGACCCTCGCAGCCTGGGCGCCGCAGATCGTCGAGCTCGAGGTTCGCCCCCGCACGCGTGTCTTCGCTCGACCAGACCGCTTCGACAGGTTCGTCTCGATCCTCGTCTATGTGCCGCGAGAACGGTTCTCGACTGCTGTTCGTCATCGCATCAGCGCGTTGCTTGCCTCAGCTTACGGCGGGCAAGTCGTGATGTTCGACCCGTACTTCACGCAAGGTCAGTTGGTCAGGGTCCACTTCATCGTGGCGCGCTTCGAGGGTCGGACGCCGCTCGTCGATGCCCTGGCGCTCGAGCGGCAAGTGGCAGAGGCAACGCGTAATTGGTCGGATCGTCTCATCCATCAGTTCGCGCTGTCGGGCCCCGAGGGGATGCAGCTGGCCGATCGGTTCGCGCAGGCGTTTTCAGCGTCGTATGCCGAGACCTTCAGTGTTCGTCGCGCGGTCGGCGATGCATTCAAGATCGCAAGCCTCACGGCTGAGCACCCCGTAAGGATCAAGCTTCGCCAAACAGTGGACCGCGACCCGGATCTCGGTGTCGCGACGCTCTTCAAGGCGGACGTGCCGCTGCCCCTCTCCGAGCGCGTGCCCTTGTTCGAGAATATGGGTTTCGACGTCATCGACGAATCCACGTTTGAGGTCGTTCCACAATCGGGTGCCTTCCCGCGCAAGGCGTTCGTCCATGCGATGCGGCTGCGGCGGCCGGAAGCTTTCGGCGCGACGTTCCCCGAATTGGCGGTCCGGATCGAGGATGCTTTCGATGCGATCTCGAGCTGTGAAGCCGATGACGACGGATTCAACAGGCTGCTGTGTGTTTCGCCGCTCACCTGGCGCGACATCGCAGTGCTGCGCGCGCTTGCAGCCTATCTCCGCCAGTCTTCGCTGCCTTTCGGGATCCGCTACCTTGCCGACACGCTCGTCTCCTACCCGCTGATTGCAGCGCGCCTCGTCGAGATGTTCAAGGTTCGCTTCAACCCTGGGCTCGACCTCGATCTTGCCGCCCGCGGTGCGGCAGCCGAGCAGATCAAACTGGCAATCGAGGACGATCTGCAGGCAGTGCCAAGCCTCGACGAGGATCGTATCCTGAGGGCACTCGTCGGCCTGATCATGGCTACTTTGCGCACCAACGCGTTCGCGCCGATGGTGGAGGACGTGCGTGCGCGAGCGCTCGCCTTCAAGTTCGACCCGCAGGCGATCGACGTGCTTCCCGATCCTCGGCCCTACCGAGAAATATGGGTTTACAGTCCCCGGGTCGAAGGGGTGCACCTACGGTTTGCGCCAATCGCAAGAGGAGGGCTGCGCTGGTCGGATCGCGCGCAGGATTTCCGCACTGAGGTGCTCGGTCTCGCAAGGGCCCAGCAGGTGAAGAACACGGTCATCGTGCCTGAAGGCGCGAAGGGTGGGTTCTATCCAAAACAACTGCCCCGCGCGGCCGGGCGTGACGTGTTCATGGCCGAAGGGATCGAAGCCTACCGCATCTTCGTCGGCACGCTGCTCGACATCACTGATACCATGGACGGCGACCGCGTCGTTCCGCGCCCCGGTGTCGTGCGGCACGACGGCGATGATCCCTACCTCGTTGTCGCTGCGGACAAGGGCACGGCGACGTTCTCAGATCTTGCAAACGAGATCTCAAGCAGCAAAGGCCATTGGCTTGGCGACGCGTTTGCCTCCGGTGGCTCGGCTGGCTACGACCACAAGAAGATGGGCATCACGGCGCGCGGCGCCTGGGAATGCGTGAAGCGGCATTTCCGTGAGAGCAGCAAAGACATCCAAGCCGAGCCCTTCACGGTCGCGGGCGTCGGCGATATGTCGGGCGATGTGTTCGGGAATGGCATGCTCTTATCGCAGCACACACGGCTCATTGCTGCTTTCGATCACCGTGACATTTTCATTGACCCGGAGCCCGACCCGGCATTGAGCCTCGCAGAGCGCCAACGCTTGTTCGCACTGCCTCGTTCGAGCTGGCAGGACTATGACCCAAACCTGATCTCGTCTGGTGGCGGCGTCTATTCGCGGTCGGCGAAATCAATCACCCTCTCGGCGCAGGCCTGCGCGGCCCTCGGGCTGAGCGATTCGGTTGTTGCACCAAGCACGCTTATCCGCGCGATTCTCTCGGCACCCGTGGACTTGCTGTGGTTCGGCGGCATCGGCACCTATGTTCGCGGCGATGAGGAAACCGACGCCGAGGTTGGGGATCGGGCGAACGACGCCATCCGTGTCGCGGCCTCGGCGGTGCGAGCAAAAGTCGTCGGGGAGGGAGCTAACCTTGCATTGACACAGCGCGCCCGCATTGCACTGGCGCGGGAAGGCTGCCGCCTCAATACGGACTTTATCGATAATTCGGCCGGCGTGAACTCGTCCGACATCGAGGTCAACATCAAGCTCGGGCTGGCGAGCGCCGTGCGCGGCGGCCGGCTCTCGATTATCCAGCGCAATACGTTGCTCGAGCGGATGACCGACGATGTCGCCCAAGCCTGCCTGCGCAACAACCGACAGCAGGCGCTTGCAATCAGCCTCGCCGTTGCAACGAGCGCGAGCGAACTTGGAACCTACGCGCGCTTGATGCGCGTGCTTGAGCAACGCGGCCTTCTCGATCGCGACCTCGAGCACTTGCCGACGGACGAAGCGCTTGCGGCGCGCGTCGCGGCTGGGGCGGGGCTCGAGCGACCCGAGATCGCCGTGCTGCTGAGCTATGCAAAGCTCGCCCTGTCGGCCGATCTCATCGACAGTCCGCTCGCTGGCGATCCAGCGCTGGAGTCGCTGCTCCTGGAGTATTTCCCACCGGAAATGCGTGTCTTCCATGCTGACGACATCCTGGCCCATCCCCTGAAGCGCCAGATCATCGTCACACGCATCACCAACTCGATGATCAATCGCGGCGGACCGACGGTGTTGATCCGATTGTCGGACGAGACGGGGCGCGGTCCTGGAGAGATCGCCAAGGCCGTGATGGCGGCGCGTGAACTGTTCGGTCTTGCCGGGTCCTGGGCCGCGATCGAGGCGCTTGGTGTTGATGTTGATGCGTCCGTGCAGATTGCTTGCCTGGCGCTCACGCGTGAGAGCCTTGTCGATCAGGCCGCAGCGCTCTTGCGGAATGAGCCGGAGGCCGACCTCAACGCGCTCGTCGGTGCCTACAAGGCGGCTGTTGCCGAGTTCTGCTCACGCCTCGCAGATGTCGCGACAGCCCGTCAGCTTGAGGAGCGTGACGCGCAGAGGGACGCATTAAGCGGTTCCGGTGTTCCCGTATCGCTTGCCGATGACCTCGCCACGCTCGGCCTCATGCGGTATGCGATCCCTGTGCGGCGGTTGCAACTGGCGGCCGGTGCGCCGTTCGAAGTCGCGGCAACAACGCTGCTCGATGTTGCCGACCACCTCGGGGTGTCACAGCTGCACAGCAGGGTGAGAGATGCGGGGTTCGCTGAAACCTACGACCGTCTCGCGGTCTCGAGCGCGCTGGCTTCACTCGACCGGTCAGCCTTCGCAGCCGCAGCGAAAGCCTTGCGTCAACCGACCGAGGTTCGCGGACGGCTCGATGTTGCGCGCCGGCGCATGTCGGACATTCTTTCAGGCGAACTCTCCGTGTCGCGGGTCACGGTCGCCGCCGGCCACGTCCGCGATATTCTGGAAGGTTGAGCGCGTTCGGGAGGGGCACTGTCGACCCGCTCACGAAACCGTCGCGAGATCGTGGTTTGCAGGTGAAGCGGGGGATTGAGAAAGCTCAGGGCGACAGCAGGGTTCAACGAGACAGCGCACTGTGCGCCACGCGACCTGACCCCTGATACAGGCTCACTGGAGATTTAACATGAGCAACTTCCAAGCCAGGACGAACCGCCTCTCACGTCGAGTGCTGCTTGGCTCGGCACTCGCCATAGCGACTGCGATCTTTGCCGCCGGGTACGGCACGGGGCTATCGAGCGCTAAGGCGAAAGCAGAGCCGATTAACACGCTCGAATCGCCGGGCGTCGCAATCAAAGGCTTCGATCCTGTCGCCTATTTCACCCTCGGCAAGCCGACGCCGGGGAGCTCCGACATCACCGTTCAGCATCAGGGTGCGACGTGGCGGTTTGCGACGAGCGAGCATAAGGCGCTCTTTGAAGCGGACCCAGCGAAATACACGCCAGCTTATGGTGGATATTGCGCTTTCGGTGTCGCCAAAGGCGCTCTCTTCAAGATCGAGGGCGATGCATGGTCGATCAGGGACGGCGTCCTGTACCTCAATTACGACAAGAGCGTCCAGGCAAACTGGCTAAAGTCACCTCAGTCCTTCATCGCTGACGCAAACGCGAAGTGGCCGGGCGTGATTGGGCAATAAGGTCCCCGCCCGACAAGACAAGACGACGCGGAGTTGCTCCCCCAGACGTTATGGGTGACAAGGCAACTCCGCGGTTCGACTTTGAAGGAGCTGCCAGGGGTGCAAGAGACGCGTGTCCGAAATGATAATCGCAGGGACATCCGTCTGGATTTCTTCAGGGGCCTCTGCCTGTTCTTCATTTTTATTGCCCACACCTACGGTAATCCACTGGCCCGCATCATCCCGGCACGATTTGGCTTTTCCGACGCAACGGAAGTGTTCGTGTTCTGCTCCGGCATGGCGTCGGCGCTGGCGTTTGGCGGCGCGTTCGCACGGCATGGCTTGATCGTAGGCCTCGGTCGTGTCGCCTACCGGATCTGGCAGGTGTATTGGGCGCATGTTTCTGTATTTCTTGTTGCGATTTGGGTCACCATCGAGACGGACCGGTTTTTCGGCGGAACCGGTGATTTCGTGAGGGGGCTCAAGTTCGAGAACTTGTTCAACGAGAACGCGGCGAATGCGCTCGTGGGCATCATGTCGCTGACGTGGGTTCCGCCCTATCTTGACATCCTGCCGATGTATCTCGTGCTGCTGTGTATGATGCCGGCAGTGATTTTGGTCGCAGAGCGCTCCCGGGTTCTGATTGCTGTGATCTGCATTGGAATCTGGTTTTCCGCGCAGGCCTTCGACCTCAAGATGGTGTCAGAGCCCTGGAGCGATGCCTCCTGGTTTTTCAACCCGTTCGGTTGGCAACTGATCTTCTTTACGGGCTTTGCAATCATGCGGGGCTGGCTACCCGTCCCGCCAGCCAACCGTCTGCTGATTGGGGCAGCCATTGCCTATTGCCTGGTGAGCTTGCCGCTCGAATGGGAGCCACTGCTGATCGCGTTTCCCTTGCTGGCCGAAACGCGGGAGGCGATTGGACCGCTGATCGACAAAGGCAAGCTCGGCATCTTGCGCTATCTGCATTTCCTGGCGCTTGCCTATCTCGCCGTTGTGCTGGTTGGCGAGCAGGGGCGCCATCTTCGCGGGCCAGTTGTCGCCGTCATTGCCAAAGTTGGCCAGCAGTCGCTCGGCGTCTTCATGGCAGGCCTGATCCTGTCGCTGCTGGCAGGCCCGGCAATGCTCTATTACAGCGGTCATTGGGCCGCGGTCGTCGTCGTCAACGGCGTTTGCTTCGCGGCCTTGGTAGCGGTTGCCTATGGCGTGGCCTGGTTCAAGGCCGCACCTTGGACGGCGCCACGTCCTGCGACGCCGGGCCGGGGCCATGAGCCCAAGAGCAGGGACGGCAGGCCTCAGCCGGATACCGCCCCACCCAAAGGCGTCGCACTTACACCTCAGGCGTGACGCGCGTTCGCAGGAAGGCGCGACTGCGTTGATCGAGACCGCCCCTCGGTGCCGCGGGCAACTGAGGTGAGGAGTTCGAACACTTCAGCGGCCTTGTCATCCCAAGTCTCTGGCGCAAGCCTCGCCCGGATCACGCTTGGGTCGGCAGGCTTGGCCCGCGCGATCGCGTCGGCGAATGCGCGAGGCGTATTGGCCACCTCGACGAGGTCACGCCAACCGTCGAGCGCCGGGAAGTCGCGTGTCACGACTGGTCTGCCAACAGCCAAGTATTCCTTCAGTTTGATCGGATTGCATGCGGCGATCCAGGGACTGGTGTTCCAGGGCATGATCAACACGTCCATCGCGGCCATATACTCCGCGACTTGATCGTAAGGTTTGCGGCCGAGCAGCTTGACGTTCGGGTGTGGGCACCAGCCGAGCGGAAGCGAACAGCCACCAACGAGCACGAAGGTGTGATGCGGCAGCAGCCCGGCGAGGGAATTGAAAAGTTCGGGATCGAACGTGTGATGGTCGATGCCACCGACAAAGCCGACACGCGGCTTCGGGAGGGCGGCGACATCGGCGGGCTCGACATTCGAACGGCCGGCTTCCACGAACCGATCGAGTTCGACGCCGTGCGTGATGAGCGCCTGACGACGCGAAAAATCACGTTCTTCGGCCAGCAGGCCCGGCGCGCAGTAGATCACGAGGTCCGCCGCGCCGCGGATGTGCGCGACTTGTCGGGCAAGGAGGTCTGGGTCGCCATCGGGAAACGCTTCGAAACGATCCGTTCGCTGCATGACGATGCCGACCGAAGGGATCGTATCGATGAGTTCAGCGCCAGCTGGGCAATGAACCCAAAGCAAAGGGCGCTCGATTCCGATCCGGTAGGCCGCCAGTCTGATCTGTGGAGCCAGTGCCC
>JBHJOC010000037.1:0-53082 GCA_050330095.1 Hyphomicrobiaceae bacterium | reverse complement strand
GCGACCAGAAAATTGCTGGAGCCGACGCCGGAGTTGCGGTCGACCGCGAGGTCGCTCTCAGCGATGACGTACCACATGCAAAGACGATCGCGCGCGCCAAGCCGTTCCTCGTCCCGTTCGAGATTGAACAGGAAGTCGGAACTGCCTGCGAGCGCCCTGAGCTGGCTGCTCACACCACCAGCCGCCACCGACGCCGCAACGGAGCCCAATGCGCTGCCGAAATATGATGCGAGTTGGCCGACAAGCCTGACACTGAGATCGGCAATGGTCGGTAGCACCGAACCGCGATGGGGCGTTGCGAAGTAGAGAACGCGCGAGACGCGGCATGGCGCGCCGCCGGGCCGGCTGGCACGTTCGAGGGCATTGGCGAGATAGCGTCGCGCGACGAGCCCGCCCATGCTGTGCGCGACCAGGACGATCTCGCTGTAATTGCGAAGCTTCGTTTCGACTTCCAAGTCGAGGAATTGCGCGACCTGCTCGAGCGTCGGAACCTGCTGCAGTTCGAGGATGCCGGACCGATAGCCGAACGTCATGACGTCATAGTCGGCGACGAGTTCGGGGTGAGCGCGCAGCAGCGCCGGGAACTGGCCCCACGTCGTCTCGCCGGAGCCGAGGAGCCCGTGAATGAAGACGATGAGGCGTTGCGGCGTCACGTGTTGGCGATTGGGCACCGGTGTGCGGGCGGGCGTGGCCACGGGCCGTTCCGGCTCCGGATCGACAGGTCTGTTGGCCGGCTTGGGCGCCGGCAACTCACCTGGTTCCGGTGATGGCAGTGGCGCCCGGCGTGCCGTCAACCGGCTTTGCCGGTGATGGATGATGGCAAGGGGAGCGTAGAGACATATCAGCGCGAGGCCCAGCAGGACGAGCAACCGCAGGTGCGGGTCACTTGGCAGATGTCGGAGGATAGCGGTCGCAACAAGTCCTGCCCATTCGATCACGGCTGCCTCGTCCCCCCGAAAACACGCGTGGATTCTGACCTTACGCTGCCACGGTGATAGGACGATGTCAGCACGCCGATTGGTGGGTGCCGCGCGGGTTGGTGGCGGCCTAGGTCAAGGCGTCCGGGCCGGAGGGTCAGCCTGCTCGATGCCGCGTTGAATATCGATGAGCGCTGAGCCGCGTCCCAGAGCGAGGGACCCGACGCGCCAAGCGGACCGTGCCAACTTTGACCGACCTGATGACGGATTGGGTCACTGGCGAGGTCAAACCACAGCTTTAAAAGGTTGGTGAGCGCGGGAGGGATCGAACCTCCGACCCGCTGATTAAAAGTCAGCTGCTCTACCGCTGAGCTACGCGCCCCCTGGTGCCTTGATCGAGCCGTCGCAACGGTTCGCAGGCGCACGCCCCTCACGCGACCTGCCGAGGCGTGCGGCGCAATCTAGGGATGGGCGCCTTCAAGTCAACCCGCGCCGGACGATTCGACTGCGGCATTCCTACGCTCTCGGCCTGGACGGCATTCGCGCTGTTTGGGCGAGGACCGCCGATCAGAGGTCCCTGCACCATCCGCAACACGCGCCTGCCGCGGACTTCTGATCGCAAAGCGGTACTCGATCCAAGATGTTGCTCGTACCCTTTGCATTCCGAAGTTCGCTTCCGCAACGAGGGCGCCGACAAGCAGCCGCACGCGCCCGCGTCGCAGGCAAGCAAGACAATAGCCGCTCGGTTGGCGCTGTCGATTGCTCCGGGATATCGCTCCGCATCACCGGTTCCGTAACCGCAGTCCCTGGTCCTTCGACCGCGCCCATCATGGTCCGCCGGAGAGAGACCCGCCCCCGGTGACGGTGCCCTCCCATGAAGATGCCGCATTGCTCAGTCTATGCCGGAGCAGCGGTCGCGCGCTGCGGCCCGTAAAGCATGTGCAACGCCATGACGTCAGAGCAGTTTTGTGGGCGCCATCACTCCGCGGACCGAAAACGCAATCGATTTTTGGCGCGGCGTCGCGCTTGTGATGATCTTCATCAATCACATTCCGGGTAATGCGATCACGCCCTGGACGATGCACGCTTTCGCGATCAACGATGCCGCTGAAGTGTTCGTCTTCTTGGCTGGCTGGTCGATCTCTTATGCCAGTGGCGACCCGCGCCAGCGGCCGCGCGTTGGCAGGATCACCTACCGGTTTTGGGATCGCGCTCAGACGCTGTACCGTGCTCACCTCGCAATCACATTGCTTGCCCTTGCCGTCCTCGCAGCATCGGCGCGGGTGCTCGACAACCCGATCTTTCTCGATTGGCACGGTGCTGGCGTGGCTTTCACCGAGCCCGCTGACGCGATGATCGGGCTCGCGCTGATGACCTATCAGCTCGGCTATTTCAACATTTTACCCATGTACATTGTGCTGCTCGTGATGGCGCCAGCGATGGTCTTGATCGGGCGGCGCAGCCTTGGCGCGCTCATGGTGATCTCGCTGGCAGGCTACGCTGCGGTCCTTGCAACGCGCGCTGCGTTGCCAAGCTGGCCGGTCGAGGGGGCTTGGTTCTTTAACCCGCTTGCATGGCAGATCCACATGGTGCTCGGATTTGTCGGTGCCGAACTGACACGATCGAGCGCGCGCGCCCGTGCGGCCTTTCGTTTGCTTTGGCTGCCGGCGTTGCTGCTTGTGATCCTCGGCGCTGTGATCGTCACCAATCGCTGGTTCCCCGATCCGACCCTCGTTCCCCAACCAGACTTGTTCTTCATCTTCGAGAAAACCCACACTACGCCCGCTCGTGTCGTTAATCTTCTCGCGATCGTGATCACATTCGCGCCACTTTTTGATATGGTGCGCGCATACATCGTTCCTCTCGCATTCTGGATGTGCAAGCTTGGACGGAACGCGCTGGCCGTGTTCTGTGTCGGCTCGGTCCTATCGCTGGTGGGTCAGATCGTCCGATATGCCTCGGTCGGTGACGTTGTCGTGGAGACGGCCTATATCGTAGCGGGCGTCGTAGTGCTGGGTTTTGCTGCATGGTTCGTCGAAGAGTACGCGCGGGCGCAGCCGTCGTCGCGCGAGCAATCACAGCGGCCGCCGGACGGGCAATGACCGTTGCGCTCGTCGTCGCGACTGGCGCCAGCGTCCTTGCCGCAGGGCTTCACTCTGCCCGTGCGGGCGACGTCGCACCGGTTTCGGACGAGCGTTCGGGTGCCGACCGAGTGCCGCGCGAGACATCGGTCAAATTGCTCGCGAGCTTGCGAGAGTCTTGGCAGGCAGGGGTGCCGAAATCGAGCCGCGCGTGCGAGGCGTCATCTTATACGTATGGCTCGGCTCGCGGCCTGTCACGCGTGCGAGAGGCGGTACGTCAAGGCCATCGCGTGACCGTTCTCGCAGTTGGGTCCTCCTCGACCGTCGGCGTCGGGGCAAGCGAGCCGAGCCTCGCGTACCCCGCGCGTCTGGACGCTGCTCTCGACCGTGTCCTTGACGGATATCCGGTCGACGTTGTCGCGCGTGGCGTATCAGGCGAAGCGGCTGAAACGATGAGCGAGCGCATCAAACTCGAGGTCGCCCGCAACAGGCCGCAGCTCGTGATCTGGCAGGTTGGCACCAATGCTGCGATCCAGCGGATGCCGACCGCTAAGCTCGCTGACCTGATCGAACGAACCGTTGCGTGGCTTGCTGCCAAGAACGTCGATGTCGTGCTTGTTGACCCGCAGTTTACCGACAAGCTCTCACAGGATGCTCATTACGTCGACATCGTTCGGACGATCTTCGCAACAGCGCTGAAGTCCGATGTCGCCATCGTCAGACGTTACTCTGCGATGAGTGAGTACGCGAGCCGGGGCATGCTCTCGGCCTACTTGGCGCGTGATCAGTTCCATCACAACGATCTCGGCTATCAATGTCTGACCGAGCATGTTCTCGGAACGCTCGTTCACGAGCTTGCACGCGCAGAAGTTCAGGCGCGCCAGTTTGCATCCCGCCAAGACGGCGAATGATCAGCGCTTGAGCTGTCTCGGTCCGGTTGGCAGGGTGGCCTCGCAACCTCAGCTAGTCGTTTGATCTTCGGGGCCCGATCGCGTCCGCGACGCAGGACCTCGTCCGTGCGCTGCCGATCGCGGCCCGGCCAGCCTGTTGCAATCTTCAGATCGCGTGAAGTCCCAGGTGGCGGCCAACATCGTGGCGCACCGTATGGTGATGCTGCGGCTGGTTTGCGAGCGTCGCGAACTCGACGAGGAAGGTGTCGCCGTGCAGGCGGTAGTAGATGGAACCGTCGAGGTTGGCGCCTGCCCAGGCGAAGGTCGCTCCCATGAGGTCCGATCGCGAGATGCGGCTGCGCTGCTCTGCCGCCAAGGGCTCTGCAAAGTTGTCGACGGCTTGGGCGTGCACGAGCTCTAGGGCGAGATCGACCTGGGCTGATGTGAGGTCGGAGAGTGGGATGCCTGCGCGCGCACCATCGAGTGTGGTCTCGCGGCCTGCAAGGGTGATAACGTTACCGAACGAGCGCTCGCTGACAAGCGCTTTGCGGCGCGCTGCGGGCGCAAGGTCCCGGAACAACTGTCGCCCGACGCGTTCCTCGACGGTGAGCACAACGAGCCCTGTGTGCGGGCCGGAACTTACCGTGTTCGGCTCCGACGCGAATGCAGACGGTGAGGTCGAGACGACGCGATCGCCGATGAGCGTGAAGGTCAGCGTGAGGTGGTGACCCTCGAAACGCCAACTCCAGGGGCCGCTCTCATTGGGTTCACCGAACACGGTCACGGAGAACCGTTCTCGGTTGCGGTCGGCCGATCCCTTGCGCAGCTCATCGCGCAGAATGTCCTGCTGCAGCATGATGCGTTCGGCCGTCACGAGCCCAGCTGGAGACAAGCCGCTCGCGAGCAACGTCATCGCCAGGTTCTTCTGTTCAGCAGTCATGCGCTCAAGCGGCAGGCCAGGTGCGAAGGCTGAGCCCAGCATATAGTTCCAGCGAGCCCGGCGCTGAGACGTGAACGGAACGAGCGCGGCTGTGCGGCCCGGTTCGTCGAGGCTTGCAAGGAAGGCTCGCGCTGCCTCCAGCATCGACGGCATCGCGATACCCACATCATCACGAGCGGCCCGGACCGTTGGCGCCACGAACACCGATGTCGGAAGCAGCCCGGCTGCCGCGAGCGGAACCAGCCCGCCGATGACCTGCCTCCGGCTTGGGCCGGTGTCGCGTGCCGTCGCCGCCAGCGGGCTTGCACGTTTGGGCTGATCCGCCGGTACAGCGCCGGTTGGTTTCGGTCGCATCCCCGCCTCCGTGTTGCGCGTGTCGTCCTCCCTAACGTTGGATCGACGCCTGCGTCGATCCAGGCTGGATTAATCACGCATTGCTCACGGTTGCGTGAGGGCTTGGACGGAATGGCTGTGGCCGCGTCGCCTCGGGCATCCCGGCGCGATCAGTAGGTCGCCCGCCCACCCGAGAGATCGAACACAGCGCCTGTGGTGAAAGAGTTCTCCGCCGACACCATCCACGCGACCATGGCGGCCATTTCCTCGATCGTAACGAAGCGTCCGCGCGGAATTTTCGACAGCATGAAGTCGATGTGCTGCTGCGTGATCTGGTCGAAGATGGCGGTTCGGGCAGCGGCCGGCGTGATCGCGTTGACGGCGATATCGTAGCCTGCGAGCTCTTTGCCGAGGGATTTGGTCAAGGCAATCACGCCAGCCTTTGAAGCCGAATAGTGGGCCGCGTTGGGGTTGCCTTCCTTGCCTGCGATCGACGCAACGTTGACGATCCGGCCATAGCCGCGGCTGATCATGTGTGGCACGACGGATTTACAGCAAAGGAACGGCCCGTCGAGGTTGATGCGCATGACCTTGCGCCATTCCTCGACCTCGGTGTCCCATGTCGTGGCGTTTGCGCCGGCGATGCCGGCATTGTTGATGAGGATGTCGATCTGGCCGTGGGCTGCAAGCGTTGCAGCGCGTGCTGCGTCGATGGCGCTGAGGTCCGAGACGTCGCAGCCATGAACCGTAGTTCCGTGACCGATCTCGCCAGCTGTTTTCTCAGCAAGCGCTGCGTCCCGATCCCAGATCGCAACGCGCGCGCCCGATGCAACGAAGCGCTCGACACAGGCGCGCCCAAAGCCTTGGGCTCCCCCTGTGACGACTGCGACCCGATCTTTGAGGTCGATCGAATTTGCCATGACGTTTCCTCGTA
The DNA here is from genome assembly GCA_050330095.1 of Hyphomicrobiaceae bacterium. Taxonomy (GTDB): domain Bacteria; phylum Pseudomonadota; class Alphaproteobacteria; order Rhizobiales; family Hyphomicrobiaceae; genus JBCBWG01. Next base: position 46,987 of record JBHJOC010000037.1, on the reverse strand, counting down.
GTCCCGTTGTTGTTGTGTGTTCGCCGCGTGATCGACGATGCCCGCACTGCGTGACCACCCCGCGCGCCAGAAGCACCGCCGAGGCGTCTGCTGCGGATAGAATAGGCAAGGCGGCAGGTCTTGGCGAGCGTCTGTCTCAGGCGGCGCGGGGCATCCTGAATGGCAACAGCAACTTGACCCACGTCTCCATGAACCTGTCGAGAGACAGGCTTTCGTGGACAGCCTGCACGCGTTCTCCGAGCACGTGGGTCTCGAGTTCCGAGCGCGCGTAGAACGGCGAATCCTCCATGGTTCTGACAACGCGCGCCGCACCATGATCGGCGTGCGTATGGCGTGGCATGCGCCAGATCGTATCCGGGAGCCGCACGCGCTCCGCCGGCTCAAATGGCGACACGCTGCCGTCGCGTTCGAATTTCAGGGCCAGCGCGCGGCGGGCGCCGTCTCTGCAGAGGACGTCGTAAAGGACGGCCGAACCGTCGCTCAGTGCCGCTCTGGACCAGTCCCAATTGGCAAACGTGCTCTCGAGCGCGATCTCGCCGTCGTTGGTGTCAAAGTAGCCGTGACCTGACCAACTCAGGTCCGGCGATGTGAGGGAGACCTCAACACGTGCGGTTGGGGCGATCGGCCACCACCGATGATGACCTTCGGAATCGAGCGCGAAGATCTGGCGTGTAACGGCCTCTGGCACGACGCGCACACGGCCTTTGACTGGCAGCGGTACGGGGGCTGCGCGCTCGTCGATATCGATCACGAGTTCTGAGCCGTCCCAATGCAGCGAACTCGGGCCGATCGTAAGGCGGTCCTGGCTGACACCGAGTGCCTCACGGCCACGCTCCGTCATGGCCCAACGCCCCTTGGTCCAGGAGCGAGCTGTATCGCGGCCGTATAACGCGACGTTCAGCGCGCAGTGGTTTTGCGGGTCGCGGCGCCCCGCCCAAGCGTAATACGGAGAAAATACAGAACCGATGAAAGCAATGATCGTCAGACCGTAACGTCCATCGTCGCTCAGGGCGTCGCAATACCACCAGGCATATCCACCGGGCGGCACCTCGACGTCGAACCGGGGGCCGATGTGGACCTCATTGGCCCCGACCGGCCAGATCGCCCCGCCAAAACCTGGTGTGAGCGCCGAACGCCGGGCCGGGCCGACCGCCGCGGACGTCTCGAACAGAGGCAAATCATTCATGCGAATAGGCTCCGAGCGGAACTGGATCGGCTGGTTAGAACCCAAGCGTCAGGGCTCTGTTACGATAGACGCTCGAAAATGGTCTGGCAGTTGTCAAGTAAAACTGACATATTGGAGCGACATCTTTGGTTGTCGGGCTGTCGGATGCCAGCGATGCACGGTCGTTGCAGGCGGTCTGCGCCCGCATGGGGCTTCAACGGCGCAGGGCGACGTGTCCGATTTCACGAGATCGCAACGTAGCATTGGCCGACCGGCGCTGGTCGGTTAGGTAGTTCGAGAAGCTCGTACCCGCTTTCCGTAGTTCGACCGTCATCCTCGTCAGACGCCGAAACGAGCGACGGAAAGCACAGGGGGACTAGCAACAGATTGGATCTGGGACCGCATCAATTTCGCTAGTGGCCTTCATGTTTCGCCTGAATCGTCAGGGGTGGAGGCCAGCATAGCGATTGAGGCGAGACAGGCCACGATAGGGGCCCACAGGGGCAAAGTGTCAAGGCAAGTGGAGCGTGCCAATGATCGAGCGGGTGTTGACCGACGCGATTGACCGGATGTGCTCCGAGCCCTGTCCGCCCGGCTTGGCTGCGGCCATCCGCCATGCCGTGTTTCCGGCAGGCGGGCGCATTCGTCCCAATCTCTGCTGCGCTGTTTTCGAAGCAGTCGCAGACGAAACCGGCCTGACTGGCGCCGATCGCGACTCGGCGCGCGCGCTCGCATTGGCTGCCGGATGTTCGATTGAGCTTCTGCATTGTGCCTCGCTCGTACACGACGATTTGCCGTGTTTCGACGACGCTGACATCCGCCGTGGGAAGGCAACGGTCCACAAGGCGTTTGGGGAGGCTTTGGCCGTGTTGGCGGGCGATGCGCTGCTTGTCGGGGCTTTCGATCTCATCGGTCGGGCAGCGTTGGCGCCGAAAGGTGATGGGCAGCAGGCCGCTCTCGGCGCGATTGTGTTCCAAAGGGTTGTGCAGTGCGTCGCTGCGCCGAGCGGTATCATCGCCGGACAGGCTTGGGAGTCGGAAGATGTCATCGATCTCGCAGCCTACCACGATGCGAAAACTGGCGCCTTGTTCGTTGCGGCCACAGCCTGCGGTGCGCTCGCAGCCCACGGTGACATCGCGCGCTGGGAAGCGTTTGGCTCTCGGATCGGGCAGGCCTACCAGGTCGCGGACGATCTCAAGGATTGCCTGTTCGGTGCCTCTGAGACCGGCAAGCCCGAGCATCAGGACGTGCGCAACGACAGGCCGAGTGCGGTCGTTGAACTCGGGGTGCAGGGTGCTCGCCAGCGTCTGAAGGACATCGTCGACGAGGCGCTGGCACTCGCAGGGACAGGTCCAGGTTCTAGTGCCCTTCAGGCCCTTGTTCTGCGCGCCATGGGGCGCCTGCTGCCGTCGGTGTCGACATCCGATGAGACGTCTGTGACGGGGTTGCGGCCTGGAGATGGGACAACCTGCACAACGGCAAGTGCAACAAGCCAGGGTCACGGGCGGCAGCACGTCGCCGCGCGGTCCGAAGCAACGGCGGGCCACGTGTCATGATCGCGCAAGTCACTGTCTTGTGTGGTGGACGTTGAACGAATATCGCGAACTGAACGGCGCCATTAGTCGCTTTCCGTCGTTCACCTCTCACCCTCGTTAGCCGCCGAAACGAACTACGGAACGCCGGTGTTTTGCCGACGCTCGGGCCAGGAGCCTTGGTTGAGGCCGCGATGGCGATGGCTGTCAGGATAGGCGCGAAGGGGTTGCAAGATCGGCTGGTGGCGTCTGGGCGGCGCCGGGCGCGCGGTCGATCCATGCTGACGACGGCAGGAACGCGGCGAGTGCCCGCGTCAGTGCGACGGGCGGGCGCCCCGTCATCATGCGTACCTTATCCCGAGCCAAGAATCGTCCCGCATAGAAGCGTCCGATCATCGGTGTTGCGAGCTTGTAGAAGCGCTCGAAGATCTGGCGCCGACTGTCAGGGCGCGCGGCGACAAAGATCATCCTGTTGAGCAGACGATGGTAGCCCTCGCGCGCCCATGTCGCTCGCGCGTGCGGCTCCAGCACTGCGCTGGCTGACGCGCTTGTCAGGGGTTCGAGGCCCGCGAGCATGTCTGCAACGGTTGCCGCACGTGCAAGCGAGTACCCTGTGGTCTGGTGAAACTGGCCCGCTCGCATGCCGGTTCGCGGTAAGCTGCATCGCGCTGGCCAACACCCGCTCAACTCGCCATCGAGCACGATCGGGAGCACGCCGCGCTCCCGTCGAAGTTCTCGTGCAGGGGCCCAACCTGCCGCCGCAGCATAGCGTGTGATCTCCAGCGTCAGGCGGTCGTCGTCCAGGTCCGGCGTGTCGGAATAGTACGTGTCCTCGACCAGCAGTCGGGTGGGGGTGAACGGCAGGCAATAGACGAACCGGAAGCCATCGCGCTGCTCGACCTTGGCATCCATGATGATCGGCCGCACGAGCCCGTGGGGCGCCTCGGTCTCGAACTCGATCCCCACGAACTTCTGATAGGCGAGTGCCATGCCTGCGAGACGTCCGAGGCCTCGTCCGTCGAGGATGCAGTCGCCTTCGAACCGGCGCCCGTCCGCAAGCACGACCGCGTCGTGAGAAAGTTCCTGAGCCTCTGCGGAGGTCTCGACCGTCACCGAGGCGAGGCGCTCGATATGACCTGCGAGATCAAGGCTCGTCAGGGCTCGATACCCGATCGGGAGGGTTCGGCGATAGTCAGGAAAGCGAACCTCCTGGTCCGGCCATGTTGCGGTCGCAAGCCTCGACAGCCAGAGGTCCTGGTCCGGCGTCACATCGGTTTGATGATAGCACCAGGTGTGGTTGCCGCAGACGCGCGCGCCGCGTTCGAGGATCATGATCCGCGCATGCGGACGCCGTCTGGCCACGCGATCGGCGATCAGGCAGTTGGCAAGACCCCCTCCGACGAGGATCAGGTCGAACTGGGTCATAGCACCTCGCTCCAGAACCGGGTGTGGGGGTCTGACGCCCGCCCCGCACGTGGCGTCAGCGCCACGTGTTTGGCCGGCAGGCAAGCCCATGGGCTCGCGCATTAAATCACGACAGGGCTAAGTGTAAACCGACTTGATGCTTTACATCTGTCAAATAAGATTGACACTCCGGCGTCAGGACACTTAAGTTGGCGAACGCGGCGCTTAGGGAGCCGCTTGCGCAGTGTTGGCCAAGGCTCTCGCGGGTCGGCCATCATGATTGGCGTGATTGAGTTGAGCGACGGCGTCGTGGCATGGCCAGACGCCGCGCGGCCTTCGCGAATGGATGCTGCGATGGACGTTATCACGGGTGCGGAAGTGAGCAGGAATGGACGGTGCACCGGCTTGATCGGTCCATGCCCGATGTCCGTCGTGCTCGGCCCGAGGGGACTCCCATGAAGCTACCGCTGAAGGCCCCCGAGATCATTCCCCGCCGCCTCACCGCGCAACTGCTTTTCCAGTTGCTGCCGTTTGCGGATGCAGCGACGCGGAAACTGCCGTTGTCGAGACTTCTGCGCTTGTCACTGTTCCAGGTGTCGGTCGGCATGACGATGGTGCTGCTCACCGGCACCCTGAACCGGGTCATGATCGTCGAACTCGGCGTCTCGGCCGGGTTTGTCGCGCTGATGGTCTCGCTGCCGTTGTTTCTCGCACCGCTCCGCGCGCTGATCGGCTTCAAGTCCGACACCCACAAGTCATTTCTCGGTTGGCGCCGTGTTCCCTATCTCGCGATGGGCACGATGCTGACGTTCGGCGGGCTGGCGATCATGCCGTTCGCCTTGTTGAACCTGACCAATCCGAGCGAGTTTGCCCAATTGACCGGGGCGATCGCGGCGGGGGCTGCGTTCTGTCTTGCGGGCGCTGGCGTTCATACAACACAGACGGCAGGCCTTGCACTTGCATCGGACCTGTCAGACGAAGAGACCCGGCCGCGCGTCATTGCCCTCCTCTACGTGATGCTGCTTGTCGGTATGGTTGCCTCGGCGCTGATCCTTGGCCAGTTGTTGGCCGACATGACGCCGAAGTCCCTCATCCAGGTCATCCAGGGCTGCGCCGTCGCAGCGTTCCTGTTGAACCAGATCGCGCTTTGGAAGCAGGAGCCGCGCAACATGGAGCTCACGGCTCCAGAAAAAGCGCGCCCCACGTTCGCAGAGGCATGGGGTGCCTATCGGCGTGACCAGCGGCCTTACCGACTTCTTCTAGCGGTCGGGCTCGGCGCGGCAGCGTTCGGGATGCAGGATATCCTGCTCGAGCCGTTCGGTGCCGAGGTTCTCGGGCTGACCGTTGCGCAGACGACGGGGCTGACGGCCTTCATGGCTGGCGGCAGCCTCATTGGGTTTGCGCTGGCCGCACGCCTGTTGTCGCGCGGGCACCAACCCTGCCGGCTGGCTGCTTTCGGTGCCGTTGCTGGCGTCGCCGCGTTCGAAACCGTTTTGCTGTCTGGGCTGCTGGGCTCCGTACTCGTTCTTCAGATCGGCACGCTCGGGATCGGCTTCGGCGCTGGCCTTTTCGCCGTTGGAACCCTGATGGCGGCCATGAACAATGCGAGCGACGACCGATCGGGCCTCGCGCTCGGGGCGTGGGGCGCGGTGCAGGCGACCGCCACGGGCCTTGCGATGGCAGCAGGTGGTGCGCTGCGCGACGGTCTCTCAGCGCTGGCCAATGCCGGGGTCCTTGGCAACGCCATCGACCCCAAAACGATCGGATATGTCGCCGTCTACCACATCGAAATTCTTCTGTTGTTCGCAACCCTCGTCGTGATCGGGCCTCTGGCACGCCACCTGAGACCCGCCGAGCGGCGGACCACCGAACGCTTTGGAATACCCGAAAGCCCAGGCTAATCGCCAACTGAGCAAGGAGAGTAGGACATGCTTCTCGCTTTTGGATTTTTCACTGAGCACATCGATCTGGCGTTGGTGTCCCTTTACATCTTTTGGGGCTTCTTCTTCTGGCTCGTGCTCTACATCCAGCAGGAAGGTCGGCGTGAGGGGTTCCCGCTCGTCAGCGATCCTGATGGCAAGCCGCTCAACCAGGATCTCTGGATGCCGGCACCAAAGACCTTCATCACAAACGACGGGCGCACGGTGCTTGCTCCGGACCCCGCGCGTGCCGATACGCGCTCGTTCAACGCGGAATTCGCAGTCGGGGGTCCCGGCTCGCCGTTGGTGCCGCTTGGCAATCCGATGAAGGATGGCCTCGGGGCAGCAGGTTGGACCGAGCGGCCGGATGTGCCCGATACAACCTTCGAAATGAAGGATCGTATCGTCCCGATGCGGATCGCCGAGGACTTCCATATTCCAGACCGGGATATCGATCCGCGCGGTTGTCCGATGTTCGGGTGCGACGGCGTTCAAGCTGGCGTCATCAAAGACGTCTGGGTCGACCGCTCGGATTTCGTGATCCGCTACCTGGAAGTTGAGCTTCCAGCAAGTGGAACGGGAGAAGATGCGGTTCCGGGTAAGCGCATCCTGGCCCCCTGGAATATGGTCGATCTCAAGTCCGACCGGGACTGGCTGATGGAGTTCGTCAGCATGAAGAGCCGCAAGCCCAATGCGACCTTCCACGTCAGGGCCATTACGGCAGCCCAATTCGCCGATGTGCCGCTCACCCGTAGCCTCGATCGGATCACGTATCTCGAGGAGGAGCGCGTGATGGGCTACTTCGGCGGTGGCTACCTCTATGCGACACCAGATCGTCAGGAGCCGCTGATATGAGAGATCATCACGACGACTTCGAGTTCGAGCCGATCGCAGGGCTTCCCAAAGCCCTGCCTAAAGGCGAAACCATCCTTTGGTCAGGCTCGCCCGAGAAATGGCGGCTCGGCCACCAGATCTTTGCGACCCGTTGGGTGGCTCTGGTGTTCGTCGTGCTGGCACTATCGTCTCTGTTCTCGGGCCTGACCCCGAACGCAACGACGACGCAGCTTGCGGTCCGGTTTCTCATGATCCTGACCGCCGGTGCGGCCGTTGTCGCCTTTGCGGCCACCATGGGATGGCTGATCGCGATCAACACGGTCTATACGATCACAGACAAGCGTCTCGTGATCCGTCACGGCGTCACGATGCCGATGGCGGTGAACGTGCCCTTTACGAAGATTGCCTCGGCGTCGGCCAAAGTCGAGACTGACGGCTCGGGTGACGTCGCGGTTGCGCTGCTCGATGGCAATCGCGTGTCGCTATTTGCCATCTGGCCGCACAATCGGCCTTGGAACTGGCAAGGTGCCGCGCCGGCGATCCGGTGCATCCCGGATGCCGGGAAGGTCGCAGCCATTCTGCACGAAGCCCTGGTGGCTGATGTACGCGCAAGCGGCGATGTTTACGTTGGCGAAAAGCCGAAGGTCGCCGTGCGCACACGGGATCACGAACGTGGAGGGTCACGCCGTCCGTCCATCACGGGCACGGAGGCGGCTGCCTGAGCGCCGCCGATGCTGACAGCAGGGCGTGACAAGCACCTGACCTCTGAAACGGGCGGCCACTGGCCGCCCGTTTCGCATTTCGGCCAGGTGCGGGCGCGTTCGGACAACCCGATCTGTGGCCTCTTTGGACCAAAGTTGATGGTTGTCGCTGACGAGGCTGGGCGTCAATTAGAGTTGACGTTCGCGTCACGGCGCATGAGTATCCGACCTGGGTCCGCTGGACTTTGCAGGCACGTGAAGGTCCGTGTGTCGGTCTGGGTTGACACTGCTTGGCGGGATCGGGCGGTGTCGGCAGGGCGACGGCAGCGAGCGTTGATGGCGCGCGGCGTTTGAGCCGGCGCGCATGAGCGACCGATGACACAGGGTCCAATCAGGAGATGAACCCATGTTTTCAAAAGCCTCGCAGGACGTCCCTTGCACCGTGCGCGTGGTCAACACCTTCGAGAGCCTGGAGGCGCACGTCGAACTCCCCGACGGTATCGTGATTGGCCCTGGTGATGAAGTCGAGGTGCATGGCGACCCGATCGTCGTGCCGTTCGGCGAAAGTGTCGAGTTGCACCGCAACGCAACGATCCGCAGGGCCGGTCCCGTCGAGCGCTTCTGGACGCGGATGACCGGTGACCTCGAATTCATGGAACTCTGCGAATTCAGCTTCAGCGGGGAGCGGAAACTATGACCATCGAGAACCTTTCGATCACCAAGCAGGATACGATCGCGTGGGCGCAGCGCGATACGCTTTTGACACCGAGGTTCTACACGACCGATTTCGACGCGCTCGACAAGATCGACGTGTCGAGTGTCCGGGAAGAGTGGGACGCGCTGATTGCCGAGATGGAAAGTGACCCGAACCGCGGGCACTTCAAACGCAATGACGAGTGGGAGCAGATCGACTTGATGGCGCTTCCGGAAGATCTCCGGAAAGAGTTCATCGATTTTCTCGTCAGCTCTTTGACGGCTGAATTCTCGGGCTGCGTTCTCTATGCTGAAATGAAGCGCCGGGGCACCAATCCCGACATCTGTCAGCTGTTCCGCCTCATGGCCCGCGATGAAGCGCGCCACGCCGGCTTCATCAATGATAGCCTGAAGGACTTCGGGCTCGGGATTGATCTCGGATTCCTGACGAAGACCAAGAAATACACGTTCTTCCAGCCGAAATTCATTTTCTACGCCACCTATCTGTCCGAGAAGATCGGCTACGCGCGTTATATTACCATCTACCGGCATTTGCAGAAGAACCCTGACAAGCGCATACACCCGATTTTTAAGTGGTTCGAGCAGTGGTGCAATGACGAGTTCCGCCACGGTGAGGCTTTCGCATTGCTCATGCGAGCCAATCCCCATCTGATCTCGGGCATGAACAAATATTGGGTGCGCTTCTTCCTGCTCGCAGTCTTCGCGACAATGTATATTCGGGACCACAATCGACCGGCGTTCCACAAGGCGCTCGGGCTTGATCCCGATGACTACGGTCGCGAGGTGTTCAAGAAAACGACCGAGATCTCGAAGCAGGTGTTCCCGGTCACGCTCGACGTCGAGAACCCAAAGTTCTACGAGCGGCTGGCGCAGCTTCGCCGGATCAGTGATCGCCTTGAGGCTGCGAAAGAGCAGGGCGGCGTGGTCGGTGGGGTCAAGCGTTTCGGCTGGACGGTCGCGGCCGGCGCGAAGTTCGCACAACTCTATTTCATGCGGGCCCAGAAGAACGAGCTTCCGGTCACGAGCCGGTTGCAGCCAGCTTATTGATCACGGCTGATCAGATCGGCCGCGAGGGCGCGCCCAAGTTGATTGGGAGCGCCACCGCGCAGCAACTCCCGCTCGCGCCGCCAACGCCGCAGTCGCGGCGGAACTTGGCGGCCCGTCACGTCAGAATCAGGCGGCGGTTGCGGCGATGAGGCAATGTTGACGCGATGCCTCGCGAGCCTGGATAGGCTCTCGTATGCGCCATGAGCCTCGTATGCGCCGCAAGCAGAATGGGATCAGAGCGGCTGCTCTGCAGCTCTCAGTGATCGGGCGGGCCGGATCACAGAGGGCTGCGACGTGCCGTTTGCGCCTCGGCCGTTGGAATATCTGCGTGCGTCGTGCGCAGGGGCGACCGTGTCGCGCCGCTCCAACCGGGCTTTGTAAGGCGCTGCAAGTCCGCCAGAACTTCGGCTGCGGCAAGACGGCCAGAAAGGCAGGCCATCGGCACGCCGGCTCCGGGATGGACGCTACCGCCAGCCAAATACAGCCGAGCCAGGCGCGTCCGAGTTCCCTGCCTTGCAAACGATGCCTGCCACCCATGCGACACGCGCCCGTAGAGCGCACCGCCCGAGGCCGGAAACATGCGTTCGAAATCCGCAGGGCCTGTGCGCGTCACCTCACGCGGCGACCAGGTTAGAGAGACGCCGCAGTTGCGCAGGCTGCGGGTCAGAGCCGCTTCAGCGCGTGCGAGAAGTTCATTGTGATCGCGGTGCGTGTCGTCGCCGTCGGCAGGCGCGTTGATGAGGGCAAACAACCGCTGCTGGCCGGGAATGCCACCGCCGCTGTCAAAGCCGCGATCGGGCGCATGAAGGTAGACGGTCGGCATCGAGGGAACATCGCGGCGTTGAAACACGGCGTCGAACTCGTCGCGATAGTCGGGGCCGAAGGCTACAGTATGGGCGGCGAGATCGATGCCCGCGACTTCAGCGCGCCCTGTCCACGTCACTGCGGACTGTGATCGAAGCGTGCGCGGGACTGTCGCCGTAGATGTGACGGCCTGATTGCCGAGCTTGCCGCAGGCAATCGCACTGACATCGCCATTGAACACGACGGCATCGGCTGCAATCCGCTCACCCGCGGCAGTCATGACTCCTGTTGTTTGCCCTGCCTCGACGAGGAGTTCTCGCACCATCGTGCCGTAGCGAACGCGCGCGCCGAACCGTTCGGCCGTTTCTGCGAAGGCCGTGGCAAGGCGGGCCATGCCGCCGTCGAGCAGCCACACGCCGCACTGTTCGGCGTGCGCGATGAGCATCAGCGTGGCCGGTGATTGGTACGGCGACGATCCGCAGTAGGTCGCAAAGCGGCCAAACAGCTGGCGAAGGCGCGGATCGTTGAACGTCCGCTCAAGTTCGCCTGCCAGTGTGCGGAACGGGTGAATGGCGGTGAGTCCTGCGGGGTTGCGGCGTGCGATGCGAAGAACGAGGCCCCCAACGCTCGGCCTCGGGCTGCGCATGAAGGTCGGCTCGAGCGTCTCGAAGACCCGGCGAGCCGTTGCCATGAAGGTCAGGTATCGTCGAGCGTCGGTGGAGCCCGACAGCGCTGCAATCGCGTCGGCGCTGCGGTCGAGGTCGGACCACAAGTCGAGGTTTGCGCCATCGGGCCAGCGGTGCCGTGCGAGAAGGTCGATGCGGCTGAGCTTCAGCGACTGTTCGAGGTCGATGCTGAGCGCCTCGAAAAGATCGTCGAAGATCCACCGCATCGTGAACACGGTCGGACCGGAATCGATGCCGGCGATCTGTCGGATCTTGCCGCCGGCATGGTTTTGCGCCTCGAGCACCGTGACGGCGCAGCCGCGCGCCTGTAGCTCGAGCGCCGCCGTCAAGCCGCCAATTCCTGCACCGACAACAACGACTTGGGGCGTCCGCACGGTCTTCGAGCCTCACTCTTCAGTGCGCGATACTGCGGGCAGGTGATTGCAAGTGTCAATTAAAACTGACAAAACAATAGTCATCATTATAAGACTGCCGGCGCTGAACACCCGACGCGCTGGCTCTGGCGCCTGATCCGGAGGCTGCTCGTGACGAAGACGCGTCAGATGATCGCTCTGCCACTTGGGCAGAAGGTGCCCCAGCGATCCGGTCCGTCGGCAGCTGAAATCGAACCGGCCCCCGTCGGGACTCCGCGGTCACCAGAGGCGGTTGGCGAGGTGCGCGATTCGGGCCTCCTCGCGCGCGTCTTGCGGTGGCGAGATGCCTTGCTGGCCAACCCTGCCGTCCAGAACCTGACCGTGGCGCTGCCGTTTCTGCGTCCCGTTGCCAACCGCAGGGCGCGGCAACTGTTCGATCTTTGCATAGGCTTCGTTCACACGCAGGTGATCACGGCCTGTGTCGCCGTCGATCTGTTCGAAAAGCTCGCCACTGAGCCATTGTCTCCAGCCCGGCTCGCAGCCGAGACGGGGCTTGACGTCGACGCTGCAACACGCCTTCTCCGCGCTGCGGCCGCCATCAAGCTGGTTCGCTGTCAGCGGGATGGACGCTACCGCCTGGGCGAGCTTGGTGCAGCATTCCGGGGCGCCCCGGGGCTGACCGAGATCGTCCGCCACAATCAGATCTTCTACCGTGATTTCCGAGATCCGGAGGCGCTGTTGCGCGGCACGATGGGGCCGACAGAACTGTCGCAGTTCTGGCCCTATGCCGAGGGCGCGCAAGGCGTTCGGTCATTGACGCGGGAGGAGATCGAGCCGTACACGCGTTTCATGGCTGCAACGCAGCCGTTCATCGCCGACGACGTGCTTGCAGCACATGATTTTCGACGCTATCGCGCGCTGCTGGATGTCGGCGGTGGCAACGGCGCATTTGCCTCAGCGGTTGCCCGCGCAAACTCGAGTTTGCGTGTCGGGGTCTTCGATCTTCCCGCCGTCGTCGAGGCTGCGCAAGAGACCTTTTCGCGGCAGCAGCTTGCGGAGCGTGCCAGCGTCCACGGCGGTGATTTCCACCGCGATCCGATGCCTCAAGGCTATGACGCGATCTCATTCGTCAGGGTGTTGCTCGATCACGATGACGATCGCGTCGTCGCGCTCTTGGGGCGCGCCCGTGCTGCGCTGCCGGCTGGCGGCACCGTGCTGGTGGCTGAGTTGATGTCGGAGGCGGCGGGCGCGGAGACGATCAGCGACGCGTATTTCGCGTTCTATCTGCTCGCCATGGGTCGAGGGCGGCCGAGGTCGGTGGCGCGCATCTCCAAGCTGCTCGAGGCCGCCGGTTTTGTGTCTGTCGCGCCTGTGAAAACTCGAAGAATGCTGATGACTCAATTGATTGTCGGCAGCGTCCCGAAAGGCTGACAATCGAGTGTAAGATTTACTTGACACTCATTTACGTCTAGAAGAAGGTACACGACGAAAAGCAAGCTGGGTTGACACTCGGCGTCGTAAACTAGGTGCTACGTCGTGCACACGGAAGCCATCGTTCTCCAACAACCAGGCGTGATCGCACTCGACGAGCTGAAGCTCGTTGAACCTGGCCCCGACGACGCAATCGTCGACATGATCTGGAGCGGCATCAGCACCGGGACAGAACGGCTGTTCTGGCAGGGTCGCATGCCCTGGTTTCCTGGTCTCGGGTATCCGCTCGTGCCCGGCTACGAGGGCGTCGGCGAAGTCGTGTCTGCTCCTGGCGGCAGCGGCCTGGCGCCGGGCGATCGCGTTTTCGTGCCGGGTGCGAACTGCTATGCCGATGCCAGAGGGCTGTTCGGTGCTTCAGCCGCACGGGTCGTCGTGCCGGCGCGCCGTGTGACCAAGGTCGCCGAGCAACTGGGTGATCGTGCAACACTGCTCTCGCTCGCCGCCACGGCTCAACATGCCATTGCAGCCTCGCCGCATTCGGGCCCCGCGCTGATCGTTGGCCATGGCGCTCTTGGCCGGCTGATCGCCCGGCTTCTGATCGCGCGTGGGGACCCGGCGCCAACCGTCTGGGAGGTTGCCGCAGGCCGCTTTTCGGGCGCGCTTGGCTATGAGGTCGTTGCGCCAGCCGCCGATGACGCAGACCGCCGCTACGCGACCGTGTTCGAGGTGAGCGGCAGCGTCCAGGTTGTCGATCAGGTCGTGCAACGGATCGCCCACGGCGGCGAGATCGTTCTCGCCGGGTTCTACGCAGAGCCACTCTCGATCGCTTTCCCGCCGGCGTTCATGCGCGAGGCACGCATGCGCATCGCTGCCGAGTGGACGCCCGCCGATCTGTCGACCGTCGAAGCCCATCTCGATGCTGATCGGCTGTCGCTCGACGGCCTCATCTCCCATCGCTCCGCCGCGAGCGACGCGACGACGGCCTACCGGGTCGCCTTCGATGACCCCTCCTGCACCAAGATGATCCTGTCCTGGAGGACCACACAATGACCGCGTCCGACTACACACCAGGAGCCAACGATGGCTTGCGTCGCATGGACGATTTCCTGCGTGATGAAGCTTCCCAGGAGCCAGACCCCGTCGCGACCGGACCCGTGACGAAAGACACCCAAATCATCGCGATTTACGGCAAGGGTGGAATTGGCAAGAGCTTCACGCTGTCGAACCTCAGCTACATGATGGCGCAGCAGGGCAAGAAGACGCTGCTCATCGGCTGCGATCCGAAGAGCGATACCACGTCGCTGCTGTTTGGCGGCAAGGCGTGCCCGACCATCATCGAGACGTCGTCGAAGAAGAAGGCGGCGGGCGAAGACGTCGAGATCGGTGATGTCTGCTTCAAGCGCGACGGTGTGTTCGCGATGGAGCTTGGCGGTCCTGAAGTTGGTCGCGGTTGCGGTGGACGCGGGATCATCCACGGGTTCGAGATCCTGGAGAAGCTCGGCTTTCACGAGTGGGATTTCGATTACGTCCTGCTGGACTTCCTGGGCGACGTCGTCTGCGGCGGCTTTGGCCTGCCGATCGCACGCGACATGTGCCAGAAGGTCATCGTCGTTGGTTCGAACGACCTGCAATCGCTTTACGTCGCCAACAACGTCTGCTCGGCGGTCGAGTACTTCCGCAAGCTCGGCGGCAACGTCGGCGTGGCAGGCATGGTGATCAACAAGGACGACGGAACGGGCGAAGCGCACGCATTCGCTGCTGCGGTCGGCATCCCGGTGCTCGCGGCCATTCCTGCCGACGAGGACATCCGCCGCAAGAGCGCCAACTACCAGATCATCGGCACGCCAGAGTCCCAGTGGGGATCGCTCTTTGCCGATCTCGCAAAGAACGTCGCCGAGGCGCCGCCGAAGCGCCCGAAGCCACTCACTCAGGACGAGCTGCTTGCTCTCTTCGACGGCAAGGAGACGGGTGCCGGCATCACGCTGGAGCCTGCGTCGGCCGCCGACATGTGTGCGCCAGGCAAACTCGACCGGCCGTCGCTCGAAGTCATTTACGACACGGTGTAGCCCATGACCAGCGAGAGCGCTCATTCTCACGATGCCAGTTTGCACAGCGATCGCCTCGAGGTGCATGATGCAAGCGCTGAGCCCGCGTTCGCGGCTGGTGAAGTCAGCTACGATGACGCCGACACACGCCCACTCGATGGCGCCGGTCGGTCTGCCGTCGAAAGCCCGGAGCGCCAGGCCCCGAAGCGTCAGGCCCCGAAGCGTCAGGCACGAGCACCGTCCGAGGCCATGGCCGCGCCGTCGGTCGCCGAGGCCGCTCAGGGCTGCCACGCCGGTGCCGAGAAGATGCGTGCAGCCGCGAAGGCCGGCGCGAATGCTCCGCTGATGGAGAAGCTCGCAGCGGACTATCCGCTCGGACCGCATGACAAGCCGCAGAGCATGTGCCCGGCTTTCGGCTCCTTGAGGGTTGGGCTCAGGATGCGGCGCACGGCGTCTGTGCTGTGCGGCTCGGCTTGCTGCGTCTACGGCCTCACGTTCACATCACACTTCTACGGCGCGAGGCGCACCGTCGGGTACGTGCCGTTCAACTCGGAGACGCTCGTCACGGGCAAGTTGTTCGAGGACCTCCGCGATGCGGTCTTCGAACTCGCAGACCCAGCCCTATACGACACCGTGATCGTCACGAACCTCTGCGTGCCCACGGCTTCAGGTGTGCCGTTACGGCTGCTGCCGAAGGAAATCAATGGCGTTCGGATTGTGGGCATCGACGTGCCGGGGTTCGGTGTGCCGACCCATGCCGAGGCCAAGGACGTGCTCGCCGGCGCGATGCTCGCTTATGCACGAGCCGAAGCCGAACAGGGTCCGGTCGCGCGTCCCCAGTCGAGGGAGCCTGCGACGGGCGCGGCCCAATTGCCGACCGTTACGCTGGTTGGTGAAATGTTTCCTGCCGACCCGATGACCGTTGGCCAGATGTTGGCGCCGCTCGGCCTTGCTGCAGGGCCGGTCGTGCCGACGCGTGAATGGCGCGAACTCTACGCAGCCCTCGACTGTGCGGCCGTGGCAGCGATCCATCCGTTCTATACGGCGTCGATCCGTGAGTTCCAGGCCGCCGGCCGCAAGGTTGTCGGGTCTGCGCCGGTTGGCGTCGAGGGCACGGCAGGCTGGCTTGCAGCCATCGGTCGTGCGACGGGCGCTTCAGAGACCCAGATCGCAACCGCGATTGATGCCGTCGTTCCGGCGATACGCGCAGCCCTGGCGGCGAACCCGATCAAGGCGCGGATCACGGTTTCCGGCTATGAGGGCTCGGAACTGCTGGTGGCGCGCCTCCTGGTCGAGGCTGGGGCGGATGTGCGCTATGTCGGAACCGCCTGTCCGCGCACGGTGTGGTCCGAAGCCGATCGCGACTGGCTTCAGGCGCGTGGCGCCATTGTTCAGTACCGCGCGTCGCTCGAACAGGATCTCGCGGCGCTTGCTGAATTCAAGCCTGACCTCGCAATTGGAACGACGCCGGTCGTGCAGAAGGCCAAGGAGCAGGCGACGCCGGCGTTGTATTTCACGAACCTGATTTCGGCGCGCCCGCTGATGGGGATCCCCGGTGCCGCCGCGCTCGCTCACATCATCAATGGGGCGCTGCGCTCGCAGGAGCGGTTCGCGGCGATGCGCGCCTTTTTCGAGGGGACAGGGCGCGGGGATACGGCAGGGATCTGGGAGGACGTGCCAGCGAGCCACGATGGTTTCAAGGAGCGCTACGCGGCGCGTCTGTCCAAGGCGAAGAAGAACGAGGGAGCGATCGGATGCTGATCAGGGACCTCGACAGAGCCGGCGGATATTGGGGATCGGTTTACGCCTTCACCGCGATCAAAGGGCTTCAGGTGATCATCGACGGCCCGGTCGGCTGCGAGAACCTGCCCGTTACGTCGGTGCTCCACTACACCGATGGCCTGCCGCCGCACGAACTGCCTATCGTTGTGACAGGTCTTGCTGAGGATGAACTCGGCAAGACCGGGACCGAGGCCTCGCTGCGTCGCGCCCACGCCACGCTCGACCCGGCGCTACCCGCCGTCGTCGTGACCGGCTCGATCGCGGAGATGATCGGGGGCGGCGTAACGCCCGAAGGCACGAACGTGCAGCGGTTCCTGCCGCGCACGATCGATGAGGACCAGTGGCAGAGCGCCGACCGCGCGCTCAAGTGGCTTTGGACCGAATTCGGGGCAAAGAAGGGCAAGGTGCCGAAGCCGCGCAAGCGCGCCGAAGGTGCCAAGCCGCGGGTCAACGTCATCGGCCCGATGTATGGCACGTTCAACATGCCGTCAGACTTGGCCGAGATGCGCCGGCTGATTGAGGGCATCGGCGCCGAGGTCAACCTCGTGTTCCCGTTGACCAGCCACATCGAAGATGTGCCACGCCTGGTCGATGCCGACGTGAACGTTTGCATGTACCGGGAGTTCGGCCGGCAGCTCTGCGAGGCGCTTGAAAAGCCGTACCTGCAGGCGCCGATCGGCCTCAATTCAACGACGCTGTTCCTGCACAAGCTTGGTGAGTTGCTGGGCCTCGACCCGGAGCCATTCATCGAGCGCGAAAAGCATACAACGATAAAGCCTCTCTGGGATTTGTGGCGTTCCGTGACGCAAGACTTTTATGCGTCAGCGAGTTTTGGCGTCGTTGCGACAGAAACGTACGCGCGGGGCTTTCGAAACTTCTTAGAGAATGATCTCGGTTTGCCATGTAACTTTGCCTATGCGCGTTGTCCCGGTGGCAAAACGGATAACGTTGCCATCCGTAATTCCGTGCAAACAAAAACGCCACTGATTGTCTTCGGCAGCTACAACGAGCGGATGTATTTGTCCGAAATCAAAGCGCGCGCCGTTTACATCCCGGTATCGTTTCCAGGAACTGCCATCCGCCGCCATACGGGCACGCCGTATATGGGCTACGCAGGAGCCACTTGGCTCGTCCAGGAAATATGTAATGCGCTTTTTGATGCCTTGTTTGAAATCCTGCCGCTCGGCACCGAGCTCGACAAAGCTCAGGCAACGCCCTCGGCGCTTCAGACAAATGTTGGCCAGCTCACTTGGGATCAGGATGCCAAATCAGAGCTCGATCGTGCGATCGAGGCGCTTCCGGTTCTTATTCGAATTTCAGCAGCAAAACGTCTCCGCGATGCCGTCGAGGAGGCCGCTCGCCAAGCCGGGGAACTGCGCGTCACCCATGCGCGGTTCCGTAAGACCCACGCCACAGAGGAGGCTGTCGCATGACAAAGTCCACGCTCGCAATGCACTCGACGGGGATTGAGGGTTTCGGCGCTCCGCACAGCGCCGAGCCTGTCGGAGAGCCGCGGCATCGCCGCCGCCAGCGCGATGCAGAGCAGCGGGAGTTCCGCGTTGCGCGCGGCCTTCTGTTCGCGGCGTTTTTGTTCGTGGCGCTGCTGGGGCGGCTGCTGCCGCCATCGATGCGCCCGTTGCCGGGCTCCGGCGCACGCCGATCTGTGTTCGCGGAAGCACGAGCTGCTGCAAACGAAATCACGCCGTTTCTGTTTTCTCGATGAGCGGCGGCGCGCGATCGGGCTCGTGAAGCCCGTTCGTGCTGACGAAATGTGTCTTCTGTCGGTGAAGACATATGCCTTGCGCGAGGGCTGATCGCGAGACTGGGTTCTGGACCCGAGTATAACTTGGAGAAGAGCAAATGGATGTGAAAAACCACCCGCTCTATGGCGTGTCGGGTTTGACCGACGATCAAGCCAAGGAAGTGCATGGCTATTTCATGCAGTTGACGACGGTTTACGTCGCAATTGCGTTGGTGGCCCATTTCCTGATTTGGCTGTGGAAACCCTGGCTCGGCAACTAAGCTGGTTAAGACAGTGATCTGAGGTGCGCTTGAGGTCAGTCGAGTGACGTGGCGCTCGGGTTCATCTCAATTCGTTGAAAGGAAACACACATGTATCGTGCTTGGCAAATGGTCCATCCGGTGAGAGCGTTGACGATGCTCTACATCTTCCTGGCTCTGCTGGCTTTCACCATTCACTTCATCCTTCTCAGTACGGATCGTTACAATTGGCTGAAGGGCGCGAGCCTCGATTCCTCTAACGTCCAGATCGAGCGGATG
Source organism: Hyphomicrobiaceae bacterium (assembly GCA_050330095.1). GTDB lineage: Bacteria > Pseudomonadota > Alphaproteobacteria > Rhizobiales > Hyphomicrobiaceae > JBCBWG01. Next base: position 28,290 of record JBHJOC010000037.1, on the reverse strand, counting down.
ATCTCTTAGAGACATCCGTTCGGTGAGCTGGGAGTGGTCGTCTCGCCGTGGGTTCCTCCCGACCGGGCCGACCGCTCCCGTTCCGAAGTGATGACCTTTGACATCTGTCCGACGGGAGGACGTTGGCATGGCCATGCTGAATTATGAGAAGAAGTACCGCGTTAAAGGCGGCACGCTTCTCGGTGGTGACGCTTTCGACTTTTGGGTCGGCCCGTTCTACGTCGGGTTCTTCGGCGTCGTCGGAATGTTCTTTACGATCCTCGGCACCATCTTGATATTCTGGGGTGCGGCCCAAGGCCCGTTCCTCGGGTTCGAGGGGGGGCGCGTGGTGACGGGTGAGGTGACCTGGAACCCCTGGCTCATCAGTATCAACCCGCCCCGCATCGAGCAGGGTCTTGTGATTGCTCCGCTCAATGCGGGTGGTCTCTGGCAGTGGGTTACGCTCTGTGCGATTGGCGCGTTCGTGTGCTGGGCACTGCGCGAAGTGGAAATCTGCCGCAAGCTCGGCATGGGGTACCATGTGCCGATCGCTTTCGGCTTTGCGATCCTCGCTTATGTGACGCTGGTGGTCTTCCGGCCGCTGGCCATGGGAGCTTGGGGGCATGGTTTCCCCTACGGCATCTTCAGCCACCTCAATTGGGTCTCGCACGTTGGCTACGCGTACGGGAACTTCCACTACAACCCAGCGCACATGATCGCGATCACCTTCTTCTTCACGGTGACGCTCGCGCTCGCGTTGCACGGTGGTCTGATCCTGTCGTCGGTCAATCCCCAGGCTGGAGAGAAGGTTCGGACCCCCGATCACGAGAACACGTTCTTCCGTGACACCATCGGGTACTCGATCGGTACGCTCGGCGTTCACCGCCTCGGCTTGCTGCTCGCGCTCAACGCTGGGTTCTGGAGTGCGGTTTGTATCCTGATCAGCGGGACGTACTGGACCGATAGCTGGGTAGTCTGGTGGGAGCAGCTCTCGACCCCGCCGGCCAACTTCTACAATGCGGCTGACTACTTCGTCGGCGCGAGCCGATAGGAGGGCGAGATGGCAGAATACCAGAATATCTTTACCCGCATCCAGGTTCACGGCCACCCCGAGATGGGCGTCCCGGTTCCCGATGAGAAGGTCTGGACCCGCGACGGCACACCGTTCCACAACTACTGGTTCGGAAAGTTCGGCGACGCCCAGGTCGGTCCATTCTATATCGGTGGGCTTGGCGCAGCATCGTTCGTGTTCGGCATCGTCGCCATCGTCATCATGGGCATGAACATGGCGGCGCAGGTGAACTGGAACCCCTACGACTTCGTCGTGCGGCTGCCGTGGCTGTCGCTCGACCCGCCGAAGCCGCAGTATGGCCTGCAGATCATGCCGCCCCTGCAGGAAGGCGGATGGTGGCTGATCGCCGGCTTTTTCCTGACGGTGTCGATCCTGCTGTTCTGGGCACGCGTGTACGTCAATGCGCTGCGGCTCGGCATGGGGACTCACGTCGCCTGGGCTTTCGCTTCCGCGATCTGGCTCTATCTTGTGCTCGGCTTTATTCGGCCGATCGCCATGGGGCACTGGTCTGAAGCGGTGCCGTTCGGGTTCCTGGCGCACCTCGAGTGGACGAACTACTTCTCGATCTACTACGGGAACCTGTTCTACAATCCGTTCCACGCTCTTTCGATCGTGTTCCTCTATGGCTCGGCTCTGCTGTTCGCCATGCATGGAGCAACGATCCTTGCAGTCAGCTACTACGGTGGCGACCGTGAGATCGAGCAAATCACGGATCGTGGGACGGCGACGGAGCGTGCGGCCCTGTTCTGGCGCTGGACGATGGGCTTCAACGCCTCGATGGAATCGATTCACCGTTGGGCCTGGTGGTTTGCAGTCCTCTGCACAGCGACTGGCGGCATCGGCATCCTGCTTACGGGCACAGTTGTCACCGACTGGAGCGCCTGGGCAGAAGTCCACGGCTTCCTGGCAACTGACGCCCATTACATCCCTGAGAACTGATCGGGGATTTCAACCAAGCGCCGCCCGGCTCAGCTGGACGGCGCGATGCTTCACTTTGAAACTCACAGCGCCCGTTGGGGACCATTGTCAGGTCTTTGCGGGCCGCTTGCAAAGACCCGGGCACGCAAGCAGGGCGTTTTGCAGTCGCGGCAAAGGTGCCGGCACCTCGGATCCCTTTGCTCCCGAACGGCCCACCCGTTGAACGCGCCGATCGCCAACCGCATCACGAAGCCGGGCAAGGGGGTGTTATGACCGGTTCCACACGTCTCCTGCCGGCGCCTGACGCCGCAGCTGCCAATGGTCCTTCATGGATCCTGGCGCAGTCCGCACCAGCAAGTGCTGGGGCATCCCAATCCGAGGGAAGCGCGGTTGTGACCGGTGAGGCGGCTGCCGCTGCTACCGAGGCCGTCACCGATACCGCCGCTGGCGCGCTCGCCGACCCGGCCCTGACTGCCATCGGTGCCGCTGATGCGGTTGTCGCCGTCGCAGCGAGCCAGCCCAACTGGTGGATGCTGCTCGGCCTGATCTACCTTGGCGTCGGCATCATCGGCTATGCAGCCGTAGTTGCGGGAGCCAGCAAGTGGCGCGGCAGTGCTGCTGAGTTCCGCGATTGGGCCGGCCGCCATGAAGCCCATGGCGTCATGTTCTCGGCCCTGATCGCCGTTGTCGGTCTGGCTCTACAGGCTGTTGCCCAGTTCCAGACGATGACGACGTTCGGGCCGACGGTCCTTGGTTTCGTCGTGGCGCTGATGGTGATCCCGCTCGCCTATCTGTTCAGCGGGGACATGGTTGGCGATATCGACTGGCCGGCGCGCTCGGAGGGACGGTCGCAGCAGCGCGATGGGGAGAACGTCCCCTCAGCCGCTGTAGCGGTGGTATCGACCGCGGCAGCCGCAGTCGCCGCAGCCGCAGGGAGCGTCGCCTCCTTCGTTGATCCGACGCCCGGCGACGCGCCAACAGCTTCATCGGCCTGATGCACGAGTTTGACCCGGTATAAGCCTGGATGACGCAGGCGACGGCCGGGCTGGCGTGGGGAACGAGTTGAGAGGGCCGCGGATTCAGCACGGGCTTTCGATGTGGTTCAGGCGAGTCACATGATCCAATTAAATGTTCTCGTGTGATTCAGGCCGAGAAGTCCGCTGCAAGCCCTCGCCGCATGGAACGCAGCGGAAACTAGCGCAACAGTAAGTCTTCACATTGCGGAGTTGCTCGTGGTCCTGGTGTTGTTCAAGATCCTCGTCGGGCTCCACATTGTCTCTGGGACCATAGGGCTGCTTGCCATGTGGGGGCCGATTTTCACCCGCAACGGCTCCCGGTTGCACAAATCCTGGGGCAAAGTCTTCATCGTTTCGATGATCGTGACAGGGGCCGTCGCAGTCGGTATCAGCATCTGCTCGTTGATCGAGCCACTTCAGACGCATCCATTCTCTGACGACCCAGTCCTGATCCGCGGCCTGTTCGGATGGATGATGATGTATCTCGGCATCTTGACTGTCGCGCTAGCGTGGCATGGCTATCGCGCGCTCAAGACCAAGCGCGATCCGGCCGCGCGTCGATCCGATCACCTGACGCTCGGGCTGCAAGTCCTGATGGGGGCAAGCGCGCTTCTTTGTGCTGGCTATGGGTTTGCCATCGATCAGGCGATCATGGTCGGGGTGGCGGTGCCGGGGTTGGCGGCTGCAATTCTCAACGCCGCGTCGATCGTCGAGCGCAACCCGCCGCATAACGAGTGGCTCGTGCAGCATTTTCGCGCGAGCATTGGCGCAGGGATTTCTGTCTACACGGCATTCTTTGCATTCGGTGCCGTCAACTGGTTTCCAGCGCTCGCATTCAACCCGATTTTGTGGGCAATACCGACGGTGCTCGGCGTCGCTTACATGCTGTTTCATCAGGTCGCTGTCTTCCAGCAGCGCGTGCGGATGGGGCTCGCGCGCCAGATGAGGGTCGGGCGGCATTTCGCCTTTGCTGTCACCGTGCCGGCCCGCGAGGCGTAACGGCTCGCTTGGTTTGCGCCAGTCGAGACGTGGGCCGACGCTGGTGGACGACTTTGCCGGTCTCTATCACTCTGCGCCCGCCACTTCAGCCCATGAGGTCTCAGGCGATGAGGTCTCAGGCGTCGGGGCTCAGCTCCCGCGCGATCTGGTCTATCACTTCGGAGAATGACACGCCCGTCAGCATCGGCATCAAGAGGATCAGGGCGACGCACGCTGCGCCGAATGCAAGGATCAGGATATCGCCAGTTGTGATCTGCTCGGCCGCATCCGCGGGCATGGGCGGCGCTGCTTGCTCAACGCCCTTGGCGGGTTGGGTCGTCGATGACTGTTTGCGCAGCTTGAGCGCGACCTGTACGAGCCGGGCAATGTCATCGATCGTCATCAGGAACACGCGAAACGCGCGCTCGATGATTGCAAAGCGTGTTGCGAACTGGACACCCTTCGCGGCCTGACCGGCGCGTGCGGCCTGGCTGAGGCCGAGGAGCGCGAAGATGTGCTCGGCATAAAGCGCGACGGTAAGGGCAAAAAGTATCAGTGCGACGTCAAGCTTTACTTCCCAGATGGCGTGCAGCACGGCGTTGCGCCGGTCAAGGATCAAACCCCGCGCGATCTCGATCGTAAAGTGAAGCACCATGAGCATCGCGACCCAGAAAAGGTTCAGCCAGATGCTCAGAATGATCGCTCCACCGACATAGAGGATCACGAACGACAAGCGGTCGTCGTGTTCTCTGATCCACTCGAGTGCGCTGCGCACGTTGCTCTACCCCCATACCCGTTCGACGATCTTGGAATGCATGCCCCCATAAGTCCCGGCAAGTGAAGCGCCGTGAACCTAAAAATGAACAGAAAGCAGCAGCCGTTCGCTTGGTTTGCTTGATCAGTGCGATTGCCTTCGCGATAGCCGCGCGACATAGCTGCAGGCCGTAGCACGAGGCCGTGAAGTTGCCCCCGCCGCAGTGGCTAAGTCACCGACGGTGATTTGGCCAAATCCAGCCCCGCGAAAGCGGACAACGCAGCCGGAGGACGGCGTGACCGACCCCATTCGTCTCGGCCTGATCGGTGACAACATCGCAAAATCACAGGCGCCCCGCCTGCACCGGCTCGCCGGGATGCAGAGCGGTCGACACGTCACCTACGAGCGGCTCGTCCCCGCTGAGCTTGGACTGGGGTTTGACGATCTGTTCGCAACCGTTGCGACCTCAGGCTATCGCGGCGTCAACATTACCTACCCTTACAAGGAGCGGGCGGCAGCCAAAGTCATTGTTCGCGATCCGCTGGTGCGTGCCATGGGGGCCGTTAATACCGTCATTTTCGAAGATGGGAACGCTTACGGCTTCAACACGGATTATTCGGGCTTCATCGCCGCCTATCGACGACAGCGAGGCGAAGCCCCTGTTGGCGCTGTTCTGTTGATCGGGGCTGGCGGCGTCGGCAAAGCCGTCGCGTTCGGCCTCATCGCGCTCGGACTGACGGATTTGCGGATTGTCGACCTCGAAGCGGAAAAGGCTCATGCGCTCGCCGACGCACTGCGCTCGATAAGGCCCGAGGTCGCCATCAGCTGTGGCTCAGACGCAGTCCTTATGGCTGAGAACGCCGAGGGTATCGTCAACTGCACCCCAGTCGGCATGGTTGGGCACGATGGGACGCCGATCGAGCGTAGTGCGATGGGCAACGCGGGATGGGCATTTGATGCGGTCTACACGCCTGTCGAGACCCAATTTCTGGCAGACGCCTCGGCGCAGGGCTTGGAGATCATCAGTGGCTATGAACTCTTCTTCGGCCAAGGTGTCGGCGCGTGGCAGATCTTTACCGGCCTGCCCCTCGATGAAGCGAGGCTCAGGAGGGATCTCGCAAGTACTTTAGATGTGGGCTGATGATAACTTCTCTTCGTCCATGAATGGCGGTCCCGCTCCAGCGCGATGATGCCCGTTCGACTGCGACAATCTACAGACAAGCTAAAGCGGCGGGCCGGCTTCGAACTTTAAGGGCCGCATCGCGACCTGGACCTTGACGCTTGCCACATTCGGCGCAGCCGCGATGAAATCTGCCACGAAGGCCTGGAACTCGCGCAGATCCCGGGCAACGCATTTCAACAGATAGTCCGTCTCACCAGACATCATGTGCGCCTCGCGGACGATCGGCCAGTCGAGCAGGCGGTTCTCGAACGCCCGCAAGTCTCGCTCCGCCTGATTATGCAGCGCAACCGACACGAACGCGACCACCGTGAAACCAACGGCATCGAGATCGACGGCGGCATGATAACCAGTCAGGATACCGCTTTCTTCCAGGGCGCGGACCCGGCGCAGACACGGAGGAGCACTGACTCCGACCTTGCGGGAGAGTGCCACGTTCGTCAGTCGTGCATCGTGACACAACTCCTTGACGATCTTCAGGTCGATGGCATCGAGCGTTGCGGGCAAATGAAACTCCCTGGCCGGGCGAAAGAGCGGATGGTGCACCGACCGGCAAAACGCGCACTGAGTGCATTGGTTGTCTCACAATCGAGCGGGACAAATCCCTGCTCAAGCGAATTCGGAGGCACGTCGTGACGACCGGGGCGGACCAGAGAGAGCCGTGGCTTGGACCTCGAGTGGTCGAAGGCCGCCAGCGTGTGAGCTGGGTGATCACGGACGGGAAGGCGGGGTCCAACAGCCAGGCCATCGGTGTGGCGGAGGCGCTCGGCCTCCCGTTCGACGTCAAGCTGGCGGACCCGACAGGCATCTACAAGCTGCTCGCGCCGTTCGGGCCGCTCGATCCGCGTGCGCGGTTCGGCCAGCCAGACAGTACCTTCGCTCCGCCCTGGCCTGCGGTCGCGATTGCGATTGGCAGGCGTAGCATTCCCTTGCTCAAAGCGGTCAAACGGGCATCGCCTGAGACCTTCACCGTGGCCATGCTTGATTCGAAAGCGGGCCTCGGTGCCGCCGACCTCATCTGGGTGCCGGAGCACGACAGGCTTCGCGGCCCAAATGTCATCAAGACGCCAACGCCGCCCCACGGTTTCAGTCCGTTGCGCCTCGCCGGCTTGAGAGCCGTGACGCCGCCGAGCATCGCCGCGCTGCCACGACCGCGCTACGCCATCCTCATCGGCGGGCGCAATGGCGTGTTTCATTATACCGATGCCGACGACCGCCGCTTTGCGCAGTTGCTCCGCGACCTTGCCGCGACCGGCTCCGGCTTGATGATGACGACCTCGCGTCGCACCCATCCGGCACTCGCCCAGGCCGCCGAGGCTGCGATGGGTACAGCAGTGACCGAAGGCCGGTGCCTGTTGTATCAGGGCACGGGTGACAATCCATACCCGCACTTCCTCGCCCATGCCGACCGAATCGTCGTGACGGCTGATTCGATCAGCATGGCGGGCGAGGCCGCCGCGACGGGACGGCCGGTTTTTGTATTTCACCCCTCGCGGGGCAGTGCAAAGTTCAACCGGTTCCACGAGGGCCTCGAGCGCTGCGGCGTGGCATGCAGGCTCGACAAGGCCGCATTGGCGCGCGCTGACTGGGTCTATGAGCCGCTCGATTCGACCATGGCCATCGCTGCCGAAATCAAAAAACGGGCCTTAATCAACCAAAGGCCGTTCTGATGCGAAAGCGCCGAGCCCGTTTCGACACCGCTAATTTTCCTCGGCGATGCCGAACTTGGCCGAGAGATCGCTGTCGAGACACGGGAATTTGTGTTGGGCTCGTCAGAACTTTAACACCATCACTGCGTTATCCTGATGATTGTGGGGCGCGCGGTGACGACGCCGGAACACCGGTGTGATGGCGCGACCCTCGGATCAACCGACGGCACGTTCAAAGGTCCATGTCGACGACAACCGAATCCCGCGAGGGAGCGCTTGCAGCCGGTGGCTCACTTCAGCGCGACGCAGCGACGCTCCATCCGCGCGTTGCAAGGCGTGCGTGGCTGATTGCAGAACTCGGACTGTTCTATATTGGCGCGCCGCTTGCGATCAGTTGGGCGATCTTCAGTCACGGGGTGCCCCTGGTCGTTGCCCTGCAGCCGATCCTGATCGCGTTCGTCGTCTATCTGCTCTGGGACGATAGCTTCCTGTTGCGCCGAGAGCTGGCAACTGGGTTCTCGTTCAAAACCCTGCTGTGGCTCTTGCTGACGTTTCTGATCCTCGGAGCCGGAATAACCGTGGCGACCTACCTCGTCTTTCCCGAGCGTTTCCTCGCGCTGCCGCGCTACAGGCCGGACCTGTGGCACATGATCATGCTCGGCTACCCGATCGCCTCCGTCATTCCGCAGGAACTCGTCTATCGGACCTTCTTTTTTCATCGCTATGGGCCGTTGTTCGGCGACATGCGATGGCTCGCCATCGCGGTGAACGGGCTGTTGTTCGGTTTTGCCCATATCATCTTTCAAAACTGGATCGCGGTTGCCGGCACGACCGTCGTCGGCTGGCTGATCGCTTATCGCTATGAAACCAGTCGTTCATTCTGGGCGGCTTGGCTTGAGCATGCCCTGTTTGGCTGCCTCGTGTTCACCGTGGGACTGGGCGGGTTTTTCTTCACTGGCGTGGCAAACCTTCGATGAGGCACAACTGCAACGCTCGTGCGCCCGCATCTTGAACTGTGCGAATTTCCGCCCCAATTCGGCGTGACGAGGAGTGTCGCGTCGGGGCGTCGGTCTTTGCCTCGGTGAGAACGGTACGAAAACAGCGGGTCACGCCGAGGGCACGATGAAACTTTACGCTGCAGCGGTGGCCGTCTCGGCGGCCCTAGTCGTTTCCGGTTGTTCGACGAATGCCGATACAGGGGCACTGACAGGTGCCGTTGCCGGAGCCCTTGTTGGCCAGACGGTTGGCCGGGGCAGCGGTCGCGTCGCTGCGGCCGCGGCGGGTGCCTTCATCGGTGGCGTGATCGGGCATTCGATCGGCCAGCGCCTCGACGACATTGATAGACGATATGCGCGCGATGCGGAGTTCGAAGCACTCGAGAGTGCTCGGTATGACGAGCCGGTTCGTTGGCGCAATCCGCAGAGCGGGCGCCATGGCGAGGTCATCCCGCGCCGGAGCTACCGTCGTGGCCGACTCGAATGCCGCGAGTACGAACACAGGATTTTCATTGATGGTCGCCCAGAGGTTCTCATCGGCGAGGCCTGCCGCAATCCTGACGGCACCTGGTCAGCCGTCGGCTGACCGAACAGCACACATGTCAGCCCGGCGGCCTTGCTCGCGTCAGGAACTTGGATAGGTGCGGGCAAGCCAACCTTCAAGGCTGTCGACCAGACCATCGGCGGGTCGGAACCCCTTGGCCACGAGCGCATACCCGCGGCTCTTTGTTCCTGCAACGAGGCAGGGGAAGCCCTCGACGCCGGACTGCTGCGAAAAAAGGAAATCGCGGAAGGTGGCATTGCGCGTCTCAGGTTCAAGGAACTCGGACCTGAACCCGGCACGCTCCTGCCCGGCGTCTTCCGCGAGATCACACAGCACATCGGTGTCGGTGGTGTCGCGGTTATTGGCGTAGAATGCGGTGCTGACCAGACCGAGAAACGCGAGCGCCGCGCCAGGATCCCGCTGGCGCATCGTGACCACGGCCCGGCAGGCAGGTTCGGTATCGTAGACGAACCGGTCGCGCTCGAAGAAGCCGAAGTCGAAGGGTTGGCCGGAGGCTTCGTTCACCCGTTGCCAAGCCGAACGGATGTAAGCGCGATCCTGGTCCCGCATGGCTGACGTGTTGCCAGCACGCAAGCCGCCGACGACGATCCTTACAGGCAGGCGAGAGGCGAAATGGCTGGCAAGTGCCTGGATCACAGGCGAGAACCCGTAGCACCACGAGCACATCGGATCGACGAAGTAGACAAAGTGCGGTGCTTCTACACCGTCGACGCCGCCGTCGTTGTGGGCGTTCATGTTGGTTGTCATCGGATCTCCTCGAGCCCCTGGGAGGCGGAAACACACAACGGCCGTGGCTTGCCGCCAAACGCACGCGCACCACGTTGAGCCTGGCGCACCGTTAGGCTAAGGCTGCCGGCCGGACACTGAGTTACGGCCACGCGGGAGAGACCGCTGCAACGCGCGCGGGTGGCATCGGCGCGTCGCCGTCTTTCACACGCGAGGTCTCAGACCTCTCAAAGCCCCAGCATTCTGTAAAGGACCGTCATGGCGACGCCCCAGTACGTTTACCACATGCATAAGGTTTCAAAGACCTATCCCGGCGGCAAGCAGGTTCTGCGCGACATTTCCTTGTCGTTCCTGCCTGGAGCCAAGATCGGTGTCGTCGGCGTCAACGGCTCCGGCAAATCGACGCTGCTGAAGATCATGGGCGGCGTCGTTGAAGACTTCGTCGGCGAAGCCTGGGCGGCGGAAGGGATCAAAGTTGGCTACCTCTCGCAGGAGCCTGAACTCGATCCCGCCAAGGATGTGATGGGGAACGCGATGGAGGGCGTCGCCGAGAAGAAGGCGCTGGTCGATCGCTACAATGAACTCGCCGCCAACTATTCCGACGAGACCGCAGACGAGATGGCCGAGCTGCAGGACAAGATCGACGCGCTCGATCTTTGGGACCTGGAGGCGCAGGTCGAGCAGGCGATGGATGCGCTGCGCTGCCCGCCCGGTGACGGCGACGTCGCAAAGCTGTCGGGCGGCGAGCGTCGCCGCGTCGCCCTCACGCGACTGCTGCTGTCGAAGCCTGACATCCTGCTACTCGATGAGCCGACCAACCACCTCGACGCCGAGAGCGTCGCCTGGCTCGAGCGGTTCCTGCGGGACTACACCGGTTGCGTCATCCTCGTCACGCACGACCGCTATTTCCTCGACAACATCACCGAGTGGACGCTCGAACTCGACCGTGGCCATGGCGTTCCTTACAGGGGCAACTACTCGAGCTGGCTCGAGCAGAAGGCCAAGCGCCTTGAGGCTGAGGAAGGCGCCGAGAAGGCCCGTGAGCGTGCGCTCAAGCGCGAGTTGGAGTGGATCAGGTCTTCACCAAAGGCGCGTCAGGCAAAATCGAAGGCACGGATCTCCGCTTACGAGAAAATGGCCGATGAGGCAGGTCGCGAACAGGTCGGCACCGCGACGATCCAGATCGCGCCTGGACCGAAGCTCGGCAACGTTGTGGTCGGGGCGGACGGGCTCACCAAAGGGTTCGGCGACCGTCTTCTGATCGACGACCTCACGTTCAAGCTGCCGCCCGGCGGCATCGTCGGCGTCATCGGTCCGAACGGGGCCGGCAAGTCGACGTTGTTCAAGATGCTTGTCGGCGCTGAGACGCCGGATGGCGGATCAATCCGGGTCGGTGAAAGCGTCAAGATCTCCTACGTGGACCAGTCGCGGGCTCACCTCGAGGACAAGAAGACGGTTTGGGAGGAGATCTCCGGCGGCAACGATGTGATCTACCTTGGCAAGCGCGAAGTCCCGTCCCGGGCGTACTGCGGCTGGTTCAACTTCAAGGGTGCTGACCAGCAGAAAAAGGTTGGCATGCTGTCCGGTGGGGAGCGAAACCGGGTTCATCTTGCCAAGCTGCTCAAGGAGGGTGGCAACTTGCTGCTCCTCGACGAACCGACCAACGACCTCGACGTCGAAACCCTCTCGGCGCTCGAATCGGCGCTTGAGGACTTTGCCGGCTGTGCCGTGGTCATCAGCCACGACCGCTTCTTTCTGGACCGCCTCGCAACCCACATCCTTGCGTTCGAAGGTGACAGTCACGTCGAGTGGTTCGAGGGTAACTTCGCTGACTACGAGGAAGATAAAAAGCGCCGCCTCGGGGATGCGTCCGTTGAACCACATCGGATCAAGTTTAAGCGCTTCGAGCGATAGGGGCCCCGAGCGATTCCTGAGCGATCCCGGAGCAATTGAGGGTCAACACGCCAACAGGCGTGTTGAGCGGGCTTGGTCAACGGGGTATCTGCGCTGTGGCGCAACGCACGCGTTCATCCTGGTTCCAGCTTTGAACCAAGGCTGGTGCGCCGCTTTCCCAAGCGCCGCGACTTGGGCCACGGCCGTTCCAGAATGGATCGGGAGCGCTTCTAACCGATCCGCGGCGGTCGGCGCGGCTGCCAGCCGAGCGGGCGTGCAAGTCCGCCTTCGAGCCTGAGAAACGTCCCTGCAATGTGACGCCGTGATCGACCTCGAATCGTGCTCCTGCGTGACCGCCGCAGATTTCGTTGCACAAGAATGATGGGCGCAAGCGGCGTTGCACGCGGCGCGAGCGCGTGTCCGGCAAGGCGCACGGCGCGGCGCGGCTCGTGTCGGCCCGTCGCTGAAAGCCGCGAGAGAGCCAAGTCCGCAGCCGCAGGGGCGGCAGGCCTGTCAGCATCAAGCGTCGCTGCTTCATTTGTGTTGGTGGCGTCAACGAAGCGCGTCGTGGGATGATGCGAGATCGCCCCGAGAATGACCCCCATCAGCAAATAGAGGTGACGCCAATGGTCGATGTCGACCAGAAGCCCCAACATCACGGTGCCGACGAAGGCTGCGAAGAAGGCCTGGAAGATCTTCTGGTGCGGCACAGGCCTTAGAGCGTGGCCGAAGCCCCAAGTGAGTAAGGCAAGCACCAGAAGGGTGAAAGCGAAGCCGCCGATCCATCCTGTGCTGAGAAACCGGTTGAGAAACACATTGTGAGGCAGCTCCATGTGGAATCGGGGCGAGAACTGCAGCGCACCGAGGCCGAGCGGGTGCTCGGAGATCAGATCGAGCGCCTTGAGCTGCCCTCCAAACCGGCCTTCAGGCCCCTCGTCGTAGGACTGCACCGCCTGCGCGCGCTCCTCGAGGAAGGCTGCAACGTCGTCCGAGGTGAGCGCCGTGACCGCGAGGGCCGCGCCGAGAATGGCAACTGTCAGGATGAGTCCGAGCGCATGCGTGATGCGCTCGCGATTTGTCTTTGCAGTCGTGAACGTGAGGAATCCGAACACTGACAGCGCGAACGCCGCGCTGAGCCAAGCCCCGCGTGAGAATGTCAGAAGCACGGCCAGCGCAACGATGATGCCGCAACACAGGCCGGCCACGCGGGTCAGGGATCGGCCGTGCAGTGCCAAATGCGCGCAGAGGACGAGCGGCACGACGAGAAAACCGCCGAGCACGTTCGGGTCCTTGAACGTGCCGGAGGCACGACCGTGGAGCGTGAAGACGGATGCCGCTCCGGGAGGGACGTCGAAGTAGCCGAGAATTCCCGCAGTGCCTGCGATCACGCCTGCACAAATCAGTCCGCTTAGAAGCAGTTGCCCATGACGCACCGGGCTCAGCGCGACGAACGCGGCAATTACGATCGCGAACAGGCAGAGGTAGGTCGTAATCGCGTTGTAGACGATCGCCTTTTGAAAGTTGCCGCCGAAATCGTAAGCGTCGGCATAATCGAACGTCACTTGACTGATCGCAACATAGGCCGACGCCATCATGATCGCGAGCAGCACCGCGGCGCCTGCGATCGGTGGACGATAGCTTGCGAGGCCACAGATCGGCAGCACGGCGATGACCGCGACCGACAGCAGGTCGACCGGGGCCGGCTCTGTGAAAACGACGGCGTTGGCTGTAGCGGCAAGCCAGACGAGGGTCAGCGCGAGCCAGGTGATCCCGGTCTGACGTGATGCCGCCTGCGGTCCGATTGCACCCGTCCTGCCCATGTCTCGATGGTCGCTCCTTTGCCGCAGCCGGCACGTCGTGAACGTGCTGGCCGATTGAGCCAAAGGGAACCGGCGCGCTTCTCGGCCGTGACATCTCTGCGTCTGCCGCCGCGCGGTGCCGTGGCACGCGTGGAGGTTTCGCAAGAAGGATGCCGAAAGTTCGGCTGTGCCAAAGTTTCAGGGCAAAAGCTTCAGGGCCAATACGAAAGAACCGAGGCCGAGGCCCCGGTTCGGACTGTGCGCTTAGCGGAAACGCTATGTCGCGGTCTCAGTAGGCATTGCGAGTATCGAGCAACGCGAGCGGGGTGCGCAGCAGGATATAGATGTCGAGTAACAGCGACCAGTTCTCGATGTAGTAAAGGTCGTATTCGACACGCTTCTGGATTTTCTCCGACGTATCGGTCTCCCCGCGCCAGCCATTGATCTGTGCCCAACCGGTAATTCCGGGCTTCACTTTGTGTCGGGCGAAATAGCCGTCGACGACTTCGTCGTAGAGCCGATCGGCGGCCTTGGCCTGCAGTGCGTGCGGGCGCGGACCAACGAGCGACAACTCGCCGCGCAGAACGTTCAACAGCTGCGGCAGTTCGTCGATCGACGTCTTGCGGATGAACCGTCCGACGGCCGTTACGCGCGGGTCATCTTTGGTGACGAGCTTTGCCGCCGAAGCGTCGGCCATGTCCGTGTACATCGAGCGGAACTTGAAGATCTCGATGAGCTCATTGTTGAAGCCATAGCGCTTCTGGCGGAACAGAACAGGGCCGCGGCTCTCAAGCTTGATCGCGAGTGCCACGGCGGCCATCACCGGGGCAAGCAGCAGCAACGCCGTTGCGGCGATGACCTTGTCGAAGGTGGACTTTGCAACGAGGCCCCAGTCGGCGATCGGGCGATCGAAGACGTCGATAAAGGGTACGGTGCCGATGTATGAGTAGGTCCGGCGCTGAAAGCGCAGCTTCGAGGCGTGCGCTGGTATTTTGATGTCCACGGGCAGCACGCGCAGCATGTTCAGCGCGTCCGCCATCTCGGCTTCGCGTGCCAAGGGAAGGTCGAGGATCACGACGTCAATGCGGAACCGGCGCGCATGCAACACAAGTTCCTCGATCGACGAGAAGCGCGCGATGCGCTCGTGCCCCGGCGTTCCTGGCTGAAGTTGTTCTGACACGATGCCGACGACGTTCAGGTCACTTTCCGGGTCGTTGCGCAGCGTCGTGATCGTCCGTGCGACCTGGTCTCCATCACCGATGATGATCGTCCTGCGGCTCAGGCGGCCCGTATTCAACCACGTCCGCACCAGCGGCGCGAGCGACGCCCGCGCGCCTGCAATCGCAGCCAGCCCGATCGTGAACCACACGATGAGCCAGACACGCGAAAATTCGTCTGCCATCTTGAATAGGAAGATGCCGATCATAAGCATCGCCACAGCGCCGCTCCAGCCGAGCATCAGGCGCGATAGCGGCTTGAAGGGCGAGGCCAGGTTGTCGATCGCGTAGAGGTCGAAGCCACTGAACAGGGTGACTGCGACAAGGGCTGTCCCGCAGCAGGCCATGAGATAGAACGGTGAGCCGAGTACGTCGACCGCGGGCAGGTAGAACAGCGCGACGATCGCCCCGACGGCCGCCAGCAGGAGCGCCTCGAATAGCCGTGCCGTGCCGCTTACGACAGGGCGCGAGATGAGCGGTTCCTGAGCGCCGCGAAGGTACGTTTCGAGATGCAGGGTATTAACCAGCGCCGATGGCGACGCAACAAGCGCTGCATCAAGCCGCTGCCGTTGAGGTGTCTCGAGTTTACGCGACAGGGTATCCACCGGGACCGTTACCATCTCGACTGCTCACTTTTCAGATCGCTACTGCGCAACCTGGAAAGCAGTTTGCGTGCCACCGGACGATCCGACATGCGCGCTCTGTAGCACGTGCCAAAACGAGACAAATGTTTAGGACATTCTGAGGTTAACGGGATCAGATGATCCGGTCTATACGCAAGCGACCGCTCCGAGAGGAGAAGATGTTCTGCCGTGACACTGAAGCGCGCTCGAACGGCCTGTCGCAGAGGCTCAGCCTCTTGGCGTCTCTGATGCGGCGACGGTCTCGTTTCGAGACACGCCGGTCATCGTTGAGCGGACGGCGTCGTAAAAGGCCAGGATCTCGCTGGTCATGGTGTCGACCGAGAACCGCTGCTTGGCGCGCGCTTGAAGCTCGAGTGCCCGCAGGCGCGCCGCGAGCGGATCGTCAAGCACGTCGGTGATCGCCCCGGCAAGCGCTGCAACGTCGTCGCTCGGGATGAGCCTCGTGGATGTGCCTGCAACGATCTCGCCGATCCCGCCGACGTCAGTTGAGATCATTGGCACGCCGCGGGCTGCCGCCTCGAGACAGACATAGGGGAAGCTCTCGGCCCGAGACGGCACAGCGATCGCGCGACCGAGCGTCAGCGCGCGCTGTGCGGGCAGGGCGCCGGGAAACGTGACGCAGTCGAGCAGTCCGAGTTCGCTGGCGAGCCCCTTTAAGTCAGCACTGTTGGGGCCTTCGCCGACGATAACAGCACTCACTGGGCGCACTTTGTGGATCTCAGCCATGGCCCGAAGCAAGACGTCGACACCCTTGATCGGGCGCAATTCGCCGATGAACACGAGATCGCGCGCGTCTGGCGCGGGGTCGTGCGCGCCAAACTCTTCCGGCAAGAGCCCGTTATGGATGACGCGATCGCGGCACAGGTTGCGCCCGACGCGGCGATAGAACACCTCCCGCGAATAGGCGCTCTCGAAAACGATACCGCCCGTGCGCCCTGCTAGCAGTCGCTCAAGACCCATGAAGACGGCTGCTTGAGCTGTGCCGCGCTTGTAGTTCAGGCTGCCACCATGCGGCGTATAGAAGGAGACGAACGGCGCACCGCGCCCCGTGGCCAACCGCGCGAAAGCGCCGCCCTTTGCGCCATGGCCGTGAACGATGTCGACGCCGAGTTCGAGGGCCAGAGATCGCGTGCGCCGGGCGCCCGTCACATCGCTCGCTGCCAAGCCGCGCGCAATCTCGGTTCGGTGGAGGCCGAGCGCGAGGTGGGGCTCGAGCGTGCGAAGCCGTTCCTCCGTCAGGCTGTCAAATGCCGTGACGTCGACGAGCACACCCACCTGGTGGCCGAGCGTTGCCTGATGCGTTGCAAGATCGCGCACATGTCGAAAAAGACCACCGACCGGCGCCCGGAGCACTTGGAGAATACGCACGGGGCGAGACCTCTTCGCGTGGCCTCGATAGGCCAATTGTCAGACACCGGACAGGGTGAGCCTTACGTCGGGATCAATGGTCGAACGACGTGAAGACCGCACACGCACGCTTCTGTTGGCCCGGGTGACCCAATCAATCTTAGAGAAATCTTTCTCGCACTTCGATCGTGTCGCCCGGCTGGAGCACGTAATCGAATGGTACTACCAGAACCTCAACCACGCCGTTAATGCGGCGCGTGATCCGGGCATCCCGTTTGCTCGCCCGCTCCGAGAATCCGCCGGCGATTGCAACCGCGGTTTGGACCGTCATGCCGCTGACATAAGGATATTGACCGGCGGCACGGACTTCGCCGAGTATAAAGAAGGGCCGGTTCTGATTAATGTCGACGGTGACTTGCGGGTCTCTGACAAATTCAGCGGCAAGCCGGGTTTTGATGGTGTCGGCGAGCCCATATACTGTTCGCCCGCGTGCCCGGACCTTCCCGATCAGGGGAACGACAATATTTCCGTCATGATCGACAGTGTAGAGCCTGGAAAGGTTAGGCTGACCAAAAACGAAGACCCTGAGGCGATCGCCGCTGTCGAGCAGATATGGGCCATCGTCGTCGGCCACAGCTTGAGGCCCGGCAAGGCGCGGCTCGGTCCGGCTGATGCCGCCGTAGGTCACGGGCTCGGTCGTCGTCACGAATGGCACGGCTCCTGCGGTATCGGCCATCGCGGTATTCCAGGCGCTCTTGGTGCCTGCGACAACCGGCACGGGCGGTGCGGCGACGTGCGTGTCGAACGCCACGTGATCGTCCAGCGTTGCGCACCCCCCAATCAGGAGTGCGGCCACGATCGGTGCGAAGCGTAGGCGTGACATGTACGATCCCTCGACACGACGGCAGTCAGTGTTCAACGTGACGATGCCGTGCAAGGGTTAATAAAGAATGCAGCCTTGTGCCGGTCCGGGTCGCTTAAGCGTTTGGTTACACGCAGCGTCCTAAAATGCGACGATCTGAAATGGGTTCGCCCGACGAAAGCGAGTGTTGCTATGTCCTCGAGACAGCTTCCGGCCAATGATGATATCGATCTGATGTCGCTGTTTGGCGCCTTGCGTCGATCATTGCCAAAACTGCTCCTGTATTCAGCGATTGTCGGCGCCTTGACGTTTGCTTTCCTGTCGCTGATGGCACCGCGGTATTCCAGTGAGACCCAGGTTGCGATTGTCTCTAAGCGAACCAACCCGTTCCCTGAGCAGTCAGGCGACCGGCAGGGGGGGGATTCCGCTGCAGCGCGGCTCGACCGGGAGGCTATCAATACGCACGTGCGCGCGCTCAGCGCGACGTCGCTTCTGCTGTCCGTCGCACGCGAGCTCGGGCTCGAGGAGAAGCCCGAGTTCAATGCTGCGGTCGGTCCGATCGATACCCTGGACGGTCTTCTGCGGCTCGCCGGCATCGGTCGCCCGAGCCCGAATGTGAGCGATGAAGATCGCGTGTTGAACGAGGTGGCGAGCCGGCTTCAGGTCTCGGCCGCACGCGAGAGTCGTTTCATCACCATTCGGTTCACGTCGATTGATCCGCAGTTGGCAGCGACGTTCTCGAACCAGCTCGCCGATGCCTATCGACGCAGCCTGGTCGCAGTTCCGGTCGACGAGACCAACGACGTCGTCCAAGCGCTTCTGCCGAAGATCGAACAGCTCAATCGCGAGGTCGTCGAGGCGGAAGCCGACGTCGAGCGGTTTCGCGCGCGCACAGACCGTCTGCTCAGTGGGCCAAACCAAATTCCGCTTCAAAGTCAGCGTCTTGGCGCGCTGAGCGAGGAGTTGTCACGGGCCGAGGGCGCGCGCTCGCAGGCCGAATCGCGCTGGCGTTCAGCCCAAGAAATGAGGCGGTCAGGCAGCGCCGATGTTCTGCCAGAAGTGCAGCAATCGAACGTCATTCAGGGTCTGATCAGCCAGCGCGTTCGGCTTGAGCGCCAGGTTGCCGAGGCCTCCGCCACACTGCTGCCCGCCCACCCGCGCATGCGCCAGCTCAGTGCTGATCTTGCAGGCCTTCGGACTTCGATCGACCGTGAGATCGCCAAGGTCGTCGAGAGCCTCGAGAAAGAGTTTCGTGCGAGCCAGCTCCGGGTCAATGATATCGCGCGCCAGATGTCAGAGCTAAAGGCGCGCGTGGTCGACACATCCGGCGACGATGCGGAACTGAGAGTGCTCGAATCAAAGGCGACGTCGAAGCGTGCAGAGCTTGCCCGCCTGCAGCGCCAACTCGAGGATAACAAGACCCTCGTGGTGACCCGCACGGTGCCCGTCGAGGCGCAGATCGTATCGGAGGCTCGCCCCTCCGGTGTGCCGAGCTTCCCGAAAAAAGGGCCGATCACAGGGCTCGTGATGGCGGCAACGTTCCTGCTCGGGCTCGCGCTCTCGGCTGCTGGCGAGATCATCGCGCGCAGCAGTGGTGGCGTGAGGATGGCTGCTGCTCCGGGGGCGATCGACGCAACGCGTGCGCGCGGTCAGACGGTTGGCGCGGAGCCGGGCTTATCGCCGAAGGCTTCTTCCTCGGGAACAACGGGGACCCGCACGAGTGATCGCCGCCGGCAGGCTGACGAGTTCGACGACCTATCGTTTGTCGACGACCTCGACGATCTCGAAAGTGACATTTCGATCGTCAGTGGGAGCACGCGCGGTGGCCAAAGAGCACCCGAGGCTGACACGGTTGGCTCGGGAGTTGGGGTTGAGGCCGAACGGGCGCGCAAGTCTGGTCTGGCGGCGATGTTCACCCGCCGCGGGAGCGAAACGAGCACAGCCGGCAGGACCTCGGTTGCGCCGGAAAACGCAGCTGCCGAGGTTGCAACGGGCTCTGCTCTCGCGCGGCTGGCGCGTGCGGCACGGGGGGGGCGCGGTGGTCGGAGCGTCGACACGACGGCTGGCGAGCGGACGGCTGCGTCGGGTGCTGCCTTGCGCAGTGGACCGGATCGCACCGCCGAAGCCGCGGGCAAGTCCGACGGCGGGCGCGATCACATGGGCGAGATCGCTCGCCATATCGCATCGAACGCAGAGGCGGGACTTGGCTATCGCACGATGATCGTCGGCGACACGTCAAATCTCGAACCGGTCCATGAGGCGGTTGCACTTGTTCGAGAGCTCGCGCGCGGCGATCGGCATGTCGTCCTCCTCGACTGCGGTCTGGACGGCTCTGGAATTTCTGACGATCTCGGCATGGCAGACGCGCTGGGCTTTGTTGATCTTGTGATGGGCGGGGCAACGTTCGAGGATGTGGTCAAGCCGCTGCTGGGTCACACCGTTCACGTCGTTCCGTGCGGCCGAGCACTGGAGGGCGATCCCGCTGAACTTGATGCGGATATGGCCAACCTCGTGCTCGACGCGCTTGATGAGGCCTACGACCACGTGGTGGTCAGCGGCCCGCTTGATGATGCAAGGTTCCTGTTCGAATTGATCCAGGGACGCTTTGATGCCGGGATCACCGTCAGCGAACATGCAAGCGGCTCTGTCATCCTCGACGAGAACGACAATACGTTCCTCGGTTTCGAAGTCAGCGACATCGACGTCATCCGCTATGAGAGGTCTGGAGCTTCGGCGTTCTCGACGCGCCGGGTCGATCTACGGGAAGCCGA
Organism: Hyphomicrobiaceae bacterium; assembly: GCA_050330095.1. Taxonomy (GTDB): domain Bacteria; phylum Pseudomonadota; class Alphaproteobacteria; order Rhizobiales; family Hyphomicrobiaceae; genus JBCBWG01. The sequence continues at coordinate 7,925 of JBHJOC010000037.1, read as the reverse complement.
GGCGCGCGCGTGAGGATAAGGGCGCGCGTCGCGTCACGGCGAGGCGTGGGCGGCGCTAACGGTCGTCGGATGACCTTTGCCTCATGGACTTTGTGGGCGGCGCGTTAGACCGCGGCATTGAACTTGCTTCACGTCGACGTGCCAATGTGAGTTTGCAGGGATGCAATCACTCACGAGCAGACGGAGCGAGGTTGACCGCGAGAGCGGCGCGAGCCGCGAGGTGTCGTGCGGACCGCGGCAGCACTCGAGACGCGAGCCAGAAACAGGCGTCCGCACAAAAGTTTGGGTTCGCTCGAGCAACACCAATAGAGCAGGATGCCGGCCCGATGAGTGCAACCACGACCCGGCTGATCAAAACCACACTGTCGGCCTTGCATGTGTCGCGCATGGATCGGGCCTACGAGCGCATTGCCGGCGTGCGTGGCGCGATTCTCATGCTGCATCACGTCAAGCCGAAGTGCCGGCGTAGGTTTTCGCCCAACAGGATCCTGTCGATCACGCCCGAATTTTTCGTCGAAGTGCTGAGCTTCCTGCGCGATCGTGGCATCGATTTCGTGACCTTGGACGACGTCGTAGACAGGCTGTCAGGCTCGTGCGGGCCAAGACCCTTCGTTGCGCTGACCTTTGATGATGGCTACCGCGACAACGTCGAGTTTGCCTTGCCAATTCTCAGGCGGTTCGAAGCGCCTGCCACCATCTATGTGCCGAGCAGTTTTCCGGATGGTCATGCCGATCTCTGGTGGCTGATCCTCGAAGAGGCGATCGCTGGCCTCAACGAGGTGGTTTTGGAGACGCCAAATGGCTTGTTGCGGGCTCGTGCTGTGACAAGCGCCGAGAAAGAGGCTTGCTTTAACCGCGTCTACTGGGTCTTGCGGTCTCTGCCCGAGGATCTGGCCCGATCAGAGGTCGCGCGGCTCGCGGCCGAAGCTGATGTCGATCTCGAGCCGTTCAGGCGCCTCGCAATGACCTGGGACGAGGTGCGCGAGTTGGCGAACGATCCCCTCGTGACGATCGGGGCCCACACGATCGGGCATTATGCACTGGCCAAGCTTGATCAGGCACGCGCTCTCGAGGAAATGAAACTCAGCAAGGAACGACTGGAGAGGGAACTCGACCGCCCCTGCAGACACTTCAGTTATCCCTACGGGGACGAAGGGAGCGCCGGCCAGCGCGAGTTCGACATGGCCCGTGAGCTCGGCTTTGCGACGGGTGTCACGACCAGGAAAGGGGTTCTCAGAGCGCGGCCACAGCTCGACCCTCTGGCATTGCCGCGCCTCTCGCTCAACGGCGACTATCAGTCGCTGACACATTTCAAGGTGTTGATGTCGGGTTTGCCATTCCGGCTGCTCGATACGGCGAGCCAGCTTCGGGGCCTCGCGCGGTGGGGCAGGGGCAGAGGCAGAGCGGCCTCTGCAGCTCAGGCTGGGCCAGGGTGACTGTTGAGCAGCCGTCGCCTCTTTCCGTTTGCGTCGGCCCTGGCCTGATCGACGCTCCGCCTGACCACAGCGGCGCGCCCCTTTAACGCTGAACGGCTTCGTGTGCGTCTGGATCGGGTTTCTGCATCCACCATACGATGATGCCGGCCGGCAGCACCCAGGCGAGCCCAGCGATGATGTAATAGAGAACCTCGAGATAGACGTTCTCGCGCACTTGAATGACGATTGCGACGAGCATCGCAACAAACGCGTAAACCGTGAGAAACAGCGTCAGTAGAATTGTCCCGATGAACTTGCGTGTGCGCTGCGACATCGTTGCTTTTCTCCTGTCTGAGGCCGGCGCGGCGGTTGGGCCGGGCGGCGCGTCGTTCGGCGTCTTGATCGGCAAACGAAGCCTGGCGTAACCAGGATCACGCAGCCGAAAGGCTGAACCACGGCGGGCGCGCGCCAGCTTGAGCAGGCTCAAAGCTTGGCTCGGTGCGTCCTAGTGTTCCTTCTCCGACACTTGGTTTCCTTTGCAGCACCGGATTGACCAAGTGTTGGAGACACTGGGAACACGAGCAACGTCAGGGTTCTCGTGTTGCTTTTGTCACTAGCGCTTGGCAGGCGCGACTGCAGAAGGTGGGGACCAAGCGTGAGTGACGCAACACGAGGACCCGCTTTCTGTCGTTCGTGAGACACCCTCGCCAGACGCAGAAACGAACGACGGAGAGCAACGGGGATTAGCAACGTATTGGATCTCGTACCGCTTTTCGATCAGAAGTCCCTGGAAGGCGGGTGCTGCGGATGGTGCAGGGACGTCTGATCGGCGCAATTGGATTGGCGTTGGCTTTGCTGCCCCGCAATCCGGCTCATGCCACAGAGATGAGGGCTTTGGCCCAAGGACACCAGCGAAATGGCAGTCATCGCCGCCCGTTTTATCAGCTCACCACACGACGCCATTGGCGCGGCGCCCGTTGTCAAGCTCTGGCTAACGACGACCATTGGGCTCGTTTTCGCTATGATCGTTGTCGGCGGAGCAACGCGCCTCACCAACAGCGGCCTATCCATAACCGAGTGGCAGCCAATCCTCGGCGTCATCCCGCCGCTGACGGAGGCGGATTGGCAGGACGCACTCGAGAAGTACCGACAGATTCCCCAGTACCGTGAGATCAATCGCGGGATGTCGATGGCGGAGTTTCAGTTCATCTACTGGTGGGAGTGGGCGCACCGGTTCCTTGGCCGCCTGATTGGGGTCGTCTACGGGCTGCCGCTGCTGGTCTTCTGGGTGCGCGGCATGCTGCCGACACGACATCTGCCGCTGATGGTGGGCCTTTTGCTTCTCGGCGGACTGCAAGGCTTCGTTGGCTGGTACATGGTGCAGTCGGGTCTCGTCGAGCGGACAGAGGTGAGCCAGTACCGTCTCGCCCTGCACCTCTCGATTGCGTTCGTGATCCTCTCACTCCTTGTCTGGTTGAGGCTTGCGATCGAGCCAGAGCGACGCTCGTCGCTGCAGTCGATAACGCTCAAGACGATTTCGCCAGCGCATGTCAGCGTCGCCATCGGTCTCGTTGCGCTGGTTTTTGCTCAGGTTGCGCTTGGCGCGTTTGTCGCTGGCACGAAGGCCGGACTCACGTACAATACATGGCCGTTGATGGACGGCCGCTTGATTCCGAACGGTGTCTACGGGCTTGATCCCTGGTGGGTCAGCATCGGTGAAGACATCACGACCATTCAGTTCAATCACCGCATGTCGGCCTATGTGCTGACGATCGTCGCCGTTTGGCATGCCGTCGTGCTTGCGCTGACGGCAGACTGCCGGCGAACGGTCGTGAGTGCGAACATCCTTGCGATCAGCGTTCTTCTCCAAAGCGCGATCGGAATTGCAACGCTCCTTTATGCGACGAATGCGATCCCGATCGGTCTCGGCCTGGCCCACCAAGCGGGTGGCGCGGTCGTGATGGCGATCGCGGTTTGGCATAGTTACGCCATACGGCGTGCCACGGCTGCTTGACGCGCGCGCTCCGCCTCGGCGGTTGCGCGGGCGATCTGCGCTTCCCGGCGCGTGATGTAGACGGTCGATGCGAAGATGAGCATGCCGCCGATCCAGACCCCGATCGCGGGCCATTCGCCGAAGATCAGAAGGCCGACCGCGCCCATCATCGGCAGCTTCATGAACTCGAGCGGCTGCATCTGCGTGACATCGGCAAGGCTGCTGGCGCGGGTCCAGCAATAGTGACCTGCCGTGCCGGCTGCCGCGAGTAGAAACAGATAAACCGTCGTCTCAAGGCTCGGCCACGTCCAGACGAACAGCGCTGGGAGCAGCGAAACCGGCGTCGACAGCAGGACCATGTAGAGAATGATCGTCTCGACGCGGTCGGTTTTGGTGAGCTGCTTCACGATCAGCGCGGTGCCCGCCAGGATGATGGCATTCGTCAATGCGAGCGCAGCTCCGAGGGACAATCCGCCCAAGTTGGGGCCGAGCACGATCATAACGCCAACGAAGCCGACGGCGAGCGCGGTCAATCTGCGGGCGCGCAGGACTTCCCCAAGGATCAACATGGCCCCAAGGCTTGCAAAAAGCGGTGCGGCGAACCCGAGAGCGGTGGCTTCCGCGAGGGGGATCAGCGTGAGCGCCGTAAATCCGGCGGCCATGCCAAAAACGTTCAAGCCAGCCCGTGTGAGCTGCAACGTCATGTTGCCTGTCGTCAGCGCGCCCCAGCCGTAGCGGAGGAACAAGGGTGAGAGGATCAGGAGGGCAAAGAAGTTGCGAAAGAAGACAACCTCGAGCGTGTGAACCTCTTCTGCGGCAAACCTGATAAAGACGCCCATCGAGACGAAAAACGCCATCGCGGCCAGCATGTAGAGCGAGGCCAGGACGGGCTGGGAGAAGTCGGGCAATCGTCGACGCGCCGGGCTCGCGCCCGTCACAGGCGCGGTCGACAGCGCCTCGGCAGAGGGCTCGCTCTCTCCCTCTCGCTCGTGCGGGGCATCGTCGCGGGCTGACATTGCGCGGGTCTCCAATTTCCTGGACGATGCGTCAGCCGGTCGTGCGAGTACATGAGGAAGCCTGATCTGGGCGTGATGCCAGATGTGCTTGGCCTGCATGGCTCGCGCCAGGATGCAAAGTCATCAATCCGTTACGCCCGTGGCATCCAAGCTCTTGAAAAATCGTCGATTGCGTTGGACGTTGTGATGTGGCGCTGCGGTGTAAGGCTTTGTGGCATGATCGTCTTTAGAGATCTCTGGTTCGGACATCCACTGAACGAGAGCGTTCAGACGCCCTGTCTGGCCCCGCGTGACGGGGTGTTTCACGGCTCATCGGTACTGCGCGGCCAGCCGACGTTTTCCAACCAATGCGCCATCCGCATGGGGATATCGCTTCGGCGGGCGGGCGTTCGGCCTGAGCAGATCACCGGCTGCATCACGTGCGGCGCGCACGATCCGGCGCTGATGCACTATATCCGCGCGCTCGAGGTGGCCCGCGCGCTTGAGCGTGCAAACAACATCCCGGGGCTCGGCCCGGTCGAAAAGCTGGTTGGTACCGAGCCGGCGCAGTTTTATCCGAGGCTGTTTGGGCGAACGGGCGTGATTTTCATCCGCGACTACTGGCACCGTCCAACCGATCAGCGCGGGCGACCAACAGGCGACCATATCGACGTCTGGAACGGCTATCGGTCGTCTGCGAAATGGCTCATGGAGTGGTTCTCCTGGCTCGGATACTATTCGAATTACGCTGAAAGCCGGGAAATCTGGTTCTGGCCGGTCAAGTAGCCTAATGTTGCGTCATTAGCGCTCGGTCCCCACCTTCTGCCGTCTCGCCTGCCAAGCGTTAGTGACATCAGCAACACGAGACTCATGAAGCTGCTCCTGTTCCCTGCGTCTCTGACCCTTGGTCAATCGGGCGCTGCAAAGGAAGCCAAGTTTCGGAGACGGACCACCAGGTGTCACGCTGGCTTTCGTGCAGCGGGGGGCCGTGTTATCGCCGGTCGAGTGTCGGCACAGCTTGCCGTGCGATACGACCGTGAGCGTTGACGGCGCGCTGGCCGAACCCGGGAGACGGATGCGGATGGAACTGAAGCACTTGGCACTCTGGGTGCTTGCGGGTGGGCTGACTGTTGGCGTGCTCTACGCCATCTGGGCCATGCAGGGCATTGCCGTTCGATACATCCTGGCCATGGCGTTTGCCGCTGCTGCGGCGTTGGTGACGACGCTGTTCCTTGCATCGCCGGTCGCGTCCTATGTAACCCACCAGATGACGTTCGAGAGCCCCGATGGTGCAGCCGACGTGCATATGTTCACGTTCCTCGGGGTGAACGCGTTGGCGCTGTTCATCGGCTGGTCGATCGGCTGGCTGGTTTCAAGGCCCTTTGCAGAGCGGCAAGTCCGGTGAGCCCGATGGACAGCGTCGCGATGAACGTTGCCGCAGTCGGCCTTGGAGGGGCACTCGGATCGATCGCCCGCTACGGTGTGAACGAGGCCGCACTGCGGTTGGCACCTGCGACATTCCCTTGGGCAACACTGACTGTGAACGTCGTCGGATCGTTCGCCATGGGGGCGCTTGCAGTCGTCGTTCTGACACGGATCGGACTGTCGATGCCGGTCAAGCTGTTTGCCATGACGGGCCTGCTCGGAGGGTTCACGACGTTTTCTGCCTTTTCACTCGACACGGTCTCGCTGATCGAGAGGGGTGAGGTCGCGACGGCGCTGCTTTATGCTGGCGCTAGTGTCGTGCTTGCGATCGGTGCATTCATCGCTGGCCAGGCCGTCGCACGAACCATGATGTGACGAAGCATGAGCGAACCGTTGGAAACGATCACCGTCAGCCCGTCCGATGCGGGGCTTCGGCTCGACCGTTGGTTCCGGATCCATTTCCCGCACGTGAGCCATGGCCTGCTGCAAAAGCTTCTGCGCAAGGGCACGGTCCGGGTTGACAAGAAGCGCGTCGAGGCGAATGCGCGCATCGAAGCTGGGTCCGAGATCCGCGTCCCGCGCCAGGTCCGCGAGCCCGATTTGGCGCCCGCGCCATCGCTCAAGCCGCCGCTTGGGCTTTCGAAAGCCGATCGCGATGCCATCGAGCGCATGATCCTCTACGAGGACGATGACATCCTCGTCCTCAACAAGCCACAGGGTCTAGCCGTGCAAGGCGGCTCCGGCACACGGCGCCACATCGACGGCTTGCTCGCCGGGATGCAGGACAGGTTCGGCGAGCGCCCGCGACTCGTCCATCGGCTTGATCGGGATACGACCGGCGTGTTGCTGATTGCCAAGTCACGTGCGGTCGCGGCCGAGCTCGGCGAAGTGTTTCGATCCCGAGCCGCGCACAAGACTTATTGGGCGCTCGTCAAAGGCGTTCCGCGGCCCGCGCAAGGGCGCGTTGAGGCCGCGCTCGTCAAGGCGAGTGGACCGCAAGGCGATGTCGTCCGCAAGGCACAGCCCGGGGAACAGGATCGCGCGCAGCACGCAACGACCGTCTATAGCGTGATCGAACGCGTCGGACAGAAAGCCGCTTGGGTCTCCCTCAAGCCGGTCACGGGGCGTCAACACCAGCTGCGCGCGCACATGGCGATCCTGGGTCATCCGATCGTGGGAGATTCCAAGTATGAGGGCGGGCTCGATCTGCCAGCCGAGAACATGCTCCCCCGGCTGCATCTCCACGCGCGCCGCCTCGTGCTGCCCAAACCTGGTGGTGGGCGCGGCACGATCGACGTGACAGCGCCGATGCCCGCCCACATGCGGGCGACCTGGGAGCTGCTCGGGCTCGATCCCGAGCGCTACGACACCGATGACGCGGGGGCTTGATGGTGCGGTCCGCAGCTGATCTGAGGCTCGTCGTCTTTGACTGCGATGGCACGCTGGTCGACAGTCAGCGGATGATCGTTTCGGCAATGAACCTTGCGCGCGCGAAGATCGGCCTCGAGGCCCTTGAACGCACACATATTCTCTCGATCGTCGGGTTGTCACTCCCCGAGGCGATGCGTGCGCTCGACCCGGGAGCGGGTGACAAGCTCGTCGCGGCGCTCGTCGAGGCCTACCGTGCGGCGTTCACCGAGGTGCGCCAGACACCGGGTCTTGCCGAGCCGATGTACAATGGAATGGCAGACCTCGTGCGCACACTCGCAGCCCGCAATGACATCCTGCTTGGGATCGCGACCGGCAAGTCACGCCGTGGCGTCGCGCGCGTGCTCGAGCATCATGGGCTCGCCGACCATTTCGTGACGATCCACACTGCGGACACCCATCCGTCCAAGCCCCATCCCGATATGCTGCTGTCTGCCCTGCGCGCAACTGGCATCGCGGAAGATCGGGCCGTGATGATCGGCGACACCACCTTCGATGTCGACATGGCACATGCTGCCCGAGTTGCGTCCGTCGGCGTCGCTTGGGGTTATCACACCGAGGCAGCTCTGCGGGCTGCAGGACCGACCGCGCTCGTGCAATCCCCGGGTGAACTCGCGAGCTGGCTGGCGGGCGCGCTCGCGCTGGAGGAGTTCCATCCGTGACCGATGA
>JBHJOC010000036.1:0-17539 GCA_050330095.1 Hyphomicrobiaceae bacterium | reverse complement strand
GATGACGCTCGAAAGCTGGTCGATGGGGATCGTCCGGCCGACGATGGAGCTTTTCCCCTACGCCTGGATCTTCTTCGTGCCGTTCATCATCATCACAAGCTTCGCCGTCCTGAACCTGTTCATCGGGATCATCGTCGACGCAATGCAGACCGCGCACGCTGACGAGGTCGACGAAGCAGCAAGCTCTGAAACGCGGGCGGCTCAGGCGGCAGACGGGCCGATCAATCGGGCGGATCTGGCAGCGCTGCATGCCCGCTTCGATGCCCTGGCAGCAGAAATAGAAGCACTCACGCGTACCGAGAACCGCCAGGGCTGACGGGCTGCATGGAACCCGGACGTCGGAGGGTCTCGCGCGGCTTGTGTGATGACCGAGCAGGCCGCTGCATCGTTTTCGGCCGGGTGTAGAGGCGGACTTCTTGGTCTCAATCACACTAACGCTTGGCAGGCGAGACTGCAGGAGGTGGGGACCAAGCGTGAGTGACTCAACACTAGGCCATTGAATTTTCTAGGACCTGCTTTCCGTCGTTCGTCTGTCAGTCGTGTCAGAGGGCGAAACGAACGATGGAAAAAAGAGGGTACGAGCAACATATTAGATCTCGTACCGCTTTTCGATCAAACGTCCCTGGCAGGCGCGTTTTGCGGATGGTGCAGGGACTTCTGATCGGCGGATTACCGCGGCAGAGTGTCCGGAATGCCGCCGAAATCGAATGGATCGAAGACGATGATCGCCCATATCACGGCAAACACGAGCGTTGCCGAGAGCGTATTCCAGGCAGCGATACGTCCCACGCGGACGTAGACCGGAGCACTCTCCGGTGTGCCGGGAACAACCTCACCGGTTTCGCTCTCGATCTGGGGACGCGCAAAGAACGGCAGCACGGCGAACAGCCCGATCCACCAGACGACGAAATAGATGGCAACAGCGAAAACGATGTCCATGGGATATGGTTGCTCGCGCATAGATTGGTTGTGTTGGGGCAGGATAGCCCATCGTATTCCCGAATACCCGCTTTCCGTGGTTTGCGAGACAGTCTCGTCAAGCGCCGAAGCAAACGACGGAAAGCACAAGGTGCTGGTGTCGTGACCGCGAAGTTCGTCTCACTCTCCAGCACCCCCCGAACGAATGTCTAGATCTGAACGACACTAGAAAATTCAATGACCTAGTGTTCCGTCTCCGACACTTGGTTTCCTTTGCAGCACCCGATTGACCAAGTGTCGAAGACACTGGGAACACGAGCAACTTATGAGTCTCGTGTTGCTTTTGTCACGAGTGCTTGGCAGGCGAGACTGCAGAAGGTGGGGTCCAAGCGTGAGTGACACAACACTAGCGTGATTGAGACCGAGAAGTCCGCCTCTACACCCGGCCGAAAACGATGTTGCGGACGTCTCGGTCATCACACGAGCAACCTAATGACTCTCTTACCGCTTTTCGATCAGAATTCCCTGGAAGACGCGTGTTGCGGATGGCGCAGGGACTACTGATCCGCACGACGAGCGAGCCGCCCGACCCGATCTCGTGCGCGCCCCCCTCGATCCCAAGCTCGTCCCGCGAACCTGCACCGTAGGCTCAGGCGGCACGTCCGATGCCGGTGGTCGGGAGGCCCGCGAGCCTCAGGAAGTTTGCAAGGATCGCGTGACCGAATTCGGTTCTGATGCTCTCCGGGTGAAACTGAACCCCATGCACCGGGTGTGTCCGATGCGAGAGGCCCATGATGATACCGTCGTCTGTCTCGGCTGTGATGATCAAGTCAGTGGGCAGGTCGGAGCGGCGCACGGTGAGCGAGTGATAGCGGGTGACCTCGAAGGTTGGCGGCAGCCCGTCAAACAGCCCCGCACCCGTGTGGCGGATCACCGAAACCTTGCCGTGCATCGGCACTGGGGCGCGTTCGACGATGCCGCCGTAAGCTTGACCAATCGATTGGTGCCCGAGGCAAACGCCGAGGATCGGGACGCGCGCGCCCGCCGCTTCGATGAGACCGAGGCAAATGCCAGCTTCGTTCGGAGTGCAAGGACCTGGTGAGAGCACGATTGCCGAGGGTGCCCGCGCGAGCGCATCTTCGGCGGAGATCTCGTCGTTGCGCACGACCTCGCAGCGTGCACCGAGGTCGCCAAGATAGTGCACCAGATTGTATGTGAAGCTGTCGTAGTTATCGATGAGCAGGATCATGGCGTCCGTTTAAGTCGCACCCGCGCCGGAAACAAGCTCTGCCATCGCTCCCATGGAGCCGCAAGCCATTGGATTTGCCGGCAGCGGTCGCAGCTTGGTGTGTGCTCGGCATGACAGCCTGCGAGATTGGACGCGCTCAGCGAACAATACGTCTTGAACGCAGCGCTTGCCGGTCGGGAAAGCTCTGACCTAAGTCGTAGGACCGAACGCCGGAGCGGGGTGACACCGGCTCGGTGCGACTCCCCTCCCGCCACGACACTGAGCCAAACCAGAAGAGTGACAATGATCACGAGCACGACACCAACAGCCGCGACCGATCCGCTGTTCACGCCGACGACGCTCGGCGGGCTCTCGCTGAAGAATAGGATCGTTCTAGCACCAATGACCCGGTCGCGGGCCGATGCCCACGGGGTGGCAGCACCGTTTGCGCCGCGCTACTATGCCCAGCGCGCTCAAGCTGGCCTGCTGATCACCGAGGCGACCCAAGTCTCGTTCGAGGGCATGGGCTATTCGCGAACGCCGGGAATCCATACGGCTGAGCAGATCGCGGCGTGGTCGCGTGTCACCGAGGCGGCTCACGCGATGGGCGGGACGATCGTCCTGCAGATCTTCCACGTCGGCCGCATTGCCCATACCGCGAATCGCGGTGTTTCAGCCGACGTCGTTGCGCCGAGCGCGATCCTGGCGCCCGGCGAGATGTGGACGGATACTGAGGGCATGCAACCCCACTCCCTGCCGCGCGCACTCGGAACCGATGAGGTGGCGCGCATCGCCCAAGACTTTGCCACAGCAGCGGCGAACGCGATCGCTGCCGGCTTCGATGGCGTCGAGGTTCACGCCGCCAACGGCTACCTGCTGCATCAATTCCTGTCTTCGAATGCCAACCAGAGGGTCGATCGCTATGGCGGATCGGTCGACAACCGGATCCGCATGCCGCTCGAAGTTCTCGATGCCGTTTTAGCGCGCGTCCCGTCGGATCGCGTTGGCATTCGCATTAGCCCGGCTAACCGCTTCAACGACATCGACGAAGGAGATTCGCCTGCGCTCTACGGCGCTTTGCTCCCAGAACTCGACGCACGTGCACTTGCCTACCTCCACGTGATGCGGCCGTTCGCCAATCAATCGGACTTTGACTACGTGGCCTTCGCCCGCGAGAGGTTCCGGGGCAGGCTCATCGCCTGCGGCGGCTATGATGGACCAAGCGGGGCTGCGCTGGTCGCGAACAACGGCGCCGACGCGGTTGCCTTTGGCCAGGCGTTCATTGCCAACCCCGACTTGCCGCTCCGCCTGAAGCTTGGCGGCCCGCTTGCCGAAGCCAACCGCGACTCGTTCTATTCTCCGGGCGAGGCGGGTTACGTTGACTATCCGTTCTGGACGAGCGGCGCTTGAGCCGCCGTCAAGACGATTGTTGGTCTCAGGCAGTTCAGCAGCGACGCGACGCAGATGACATCCCCGCAGAACGACGCGCTCGCTGACTCTCCTTCACCGCCATGCTTCAGTCCAGTTCAACAGGGCTACTGCCCTGTTGATCAACGAACCACCCTCCCCCGAATATACTCGCGCAGTGCTTAGGCTTTCCGGGATTGTGCGCTGGGGTTGGACGTAGAGCTTGGGTGATCATGGTTATGAAGCGATGTTCGCGCGACTGGCCGCGAGTGCTGCGCGCACCGGCGGGGTGGCGTCGATCATGCCGATCTCGGATGCCTTGATCTGCAGGGCGAGCACCTTTGAATAGATACGGCTTTGGGCAAGACTGCCGCCCGTGAACCAGAGCCCGGCCACCGGCGTCCTGCGCCACATGTTGCGCAGTTCGCCATCACCCCCGGCGAGGTCGTGGTATCCCCAAACGGGTCCGAGACGGTCAGCGATCGCGTCGCCCATGAACGCGCGCACCTGCTCTTGCTGGTTCTTGTAGCCGGTTGCAGTCACGATGAGGTCGGCAGGCACGAGGCGGCCATCTTTGAGGCGCGCTCCGCCGGCCGCGAACGTCTCGATGTCGGCGTAGTTCAAGAGGCCGATCGCGCCCGAGGCGACGAGTGGCGAACAGCCGACGTCGAAGTAGTAGCCGCCACCGCGCCGCAGATATTTCATCTGAAAGCCGGTGTCGTCCGGCTCCCCGTAATCGAGCCGGAAGCCGCGCCGTTCGAGCGCGTCGAGCAACGGCTGGTCGTGGTGGCGCATGTCTGCGGTCGACATCTGGTATGCGGCAACCTGGAGGGGATAGGACGTCGTCATGGCGAGCAGATCACAATCGTCGAGGGGGGGGCCCTCCTCGTAGATCGCATAAACCTTCTGGGCCTGCTTCAAGCTGACGATATAGGTGGTTGATCGCTGCACCATGGTCACGTGCGCGCCACTCATGTGCAGGTCGTGAGCGCAATCGTGGCCGCTGGTGCCGGTGCCGATCACGATCGCTCGCTTGCCCGCCCAGGCGCGACCATTCGTGTAGTGCGCCGAGTGCAAGACGGTGCCGCCGAATTCGTCGAGGCCGGGGAGTTTCGGTGTTACGGGAATAGAACTCACGCCGGTAGCAAACACCACGTGGCGGGGCTTCACGTAGCGGTCAGAACCATCGGGCCTCGAGAGGTGTAGCACCCACGTCCCTTCTGGGCTCTGGCGTGCAGCAACGAGAGCAGTACCGGTCCAGACATTGAGTTCGAGTGCTTCAGCGTAGAACTCGAACCAGTTCGCGAGCATGTCCTTCGGAATGAAGGTCGGGAACGTCTCGGGAAACGGCAGATAGGGGAGGTGGTTGACGAACACTTCGTTGTGCAGCGTCAGGTTGTGGTAACGTTTGCGCCAGTTGTCGCCGATGCGCTCGTGCTTATCGATCACGAGGGTGTCGATGCCAAGCGCCTTCAGGCGAGCTGCGATGGCAAGTCCAGCTTGGCCAGCGCCAACGACAACCACCGCCGGGTCTCGATCAGCGAACGCACGCTCCTTGGCGCGCAGGTCGGCCCAGTTGTCGCCACCGAAAGTACTCGAATAGACCTCTCCCGTCGGCCGCCGCCGTCCGATCGCCTGTTCGTGGCCTCGGATGTCCTCCAGCCTCGTCATCAGCATCCAGGCATCAAGACGATCGTGGCCGCCATCGACCAGGCGCAGCACGGCCTCGCATGGCCCAACATCGGTGTCGAAAGCCAGGAACGCCTCGAGGGTCCGCCGCCCGATGCGTTGCACCCAGCGCGGGTGTGTCCGACCCGGGGCGCGGCGAACTGTTGCTGGCAGGATTGCACCTGACAGGCCCGACAGCCGGCGTGCAACGGCACCCTGCCCGCACGTGGTCGAGATGTCCCACGTGAGCGCGAGCAAATCGCGCCAATGACAGTCCCCGACGAAGCAGCGTGCGAGGTCTGCCTCGCGTCGAGTCGCAAGTGCTGTCGTGAAGCTCTCGATCCAAGTATCGACGAGTGTGCAGCGATCTGAGAGGTCGCTGTCTGGCTCAGTCGGTTCGAAGGCCGGTTGGCCGTCCATGGCGCATCTCCCTTGGGTCCGGTCTCATCGCCGGCTAGCGAGTCAGGGCTGACGTTCAAGAAAGTGGAACCTACGTCCGCGAGGTCGTCAACTGCGTGGAACGCCAGTGCGGCTGTGCGCGCCCAGCATTAAAGCACGCTCGAGAGAAACCGCGCGCAGGCTTCGGTTGCAGGTGCTCCGAAGATTCGGGCAGGTGGACCGCGCTCGGCGATGCGCCCTTGGTGCAGGAACACGACCTCACTCGAGACCTCGCGGGCAAAGCCCATTTCGTGCGTTACGATCAGCATGGTGCGCCCCTCGGTTGCAAGGTCCCGCATGACAGCGAGCACTTCCCCGACCAGTTCGGGATCAAGTGCCGACGTCGGTTCGTCGAACAGCAACAGCTTCGGCTCCATGGCAAGCGCACGGGCGATCGCGACGCGCTGTTGCTGGCCGCCCGACAGCTGAGACGGGTAGGACGCACGCTTCTCCGACAGACCGACGCGGGCGAGAAGGCCTTCGGCGCGTTCGATCGCCTCGGCGCGTCGAACGCCAAGGACATTGATCGGTGCCTCGATCACATTTTCGAGGATCGTGAGGTGCGACCAGAGGTTGAAGCTCTGGAAGACCATCGCAAGGCGCGCCCGCATCAGCCGCACGCGCCTCTCATCCATGATCCGTCGTTTTGGCCCCGGCGGCGAGAGCGGCAGACGCTCACCATCGACCCAGATATCGCCGGCATCGGGCATCTCGAGCAGGTTGATGCAGCGCAGGAGCGTACTCTTGCCGGACCCAGACGCGCCGATCAGGCAGACGACGTCGCCGCGGTGCGCCTCCAGAGATACGCCGTTGAGAACGTGAAGGTCGCCGAACCGCTTTTCGACGTTCTCGACGCTGAGGTAGCCGCGCGGGGCACTGTCTTGCGGCATGTGCATCGTCTCCGATCACGAGCTGGGCAGCGGCTTCAGGTCCCGACCGGTCCGCGCCATCGACGGGCGGTGATCGGAACAAACCCGTCTTCCGCCAGACCGCTCTCGCAAACTGCAGCACCCCCACGCCATTGCGCCCGAGGTCGCTCGCAAAATCAAGTCGGCAAGGTCGGGGCCCAGGCCGTCGCCCATCGCACCGCTGCATTCATAATCGCGCGGGCAAGCGATTGATTAGATGCTTGATCGGGTGCATTGCCCCGCTAAGACTCCCCACCGACCGCGTCTGTGGGCTTTAACCTTTGAGGACGATCATGGCTCCGCTTCCAGCGCTGAAACGTCTCGACAAAGCACTCGAACAGGTGCGCTCCCTGGGGCTCGAGACGAAGTCTGACACGGAAAACCCAATCACCGGGCTGCTTGAGGCCATCTATGACCTCGATCCCGAAAGCGTGGCCGTGATCGCCAAGACGGTCAATGCGACGACGCTGTTCAATGAGATCGTTCGCAACGAGATTGCCGAGATGACTGTCGGCCAGCGCTACGAGGAGATCGTGCAGGCCTTCAACTCGATCCGCGACGATTCGAAACGCCTGGTCGATCAGCTCGAGGATGGGCGGATCGATACGTTCGAGCGGCTCGCCAATATCTGGATGAAGGTGCGGCGCGGCGACATCGCAGACCGGTTCGACGAAATCCGCCACGTCTACCTGGAGGTAGCCAAGGACTCGAAGGATCAGATCGTGCGCGAGGGCCGCATTCTGACCGCCTACGGTGATTTCCGTGGCGCTTACAAGAATGCGCAGGTGCTGGCGCTCAAGGTCTTGCAGGCGGCCGAAAAGCAGCTCGGACTGGTCAAGAAGGACCTCGAAAAGGCAAGCAAGGCCGTGGCCAGCTACGCGGGCGACGACCTGTCGGAGCGTGCCGCGCTGGAACTGACGCGCGACGACCAGATCCGGCGGCTGCAGGACGAGGAGAAGCGCTACCAGATCGCCAAGGACCTCGCTGACAACCTGACGGTTGGCTACAATACGTCGGAAGTGATCATGTCCCGACTGCAGCAGACGACAAGCGCGAAAGAGCGTGTTTATCAGCAGTCGGTTGCGTTCTTCTCCACGAACGAGGCGGTCCTGACCGCGCTCAAGGCGTCGTTCACGGGGATGTTCGGGCTGCACGAGAGTACGCGGACACTCGAAAGCATGAAGAAGGGCATCGAGCAGAGCCTCGAGACCCTCTCCGAGATCGGTGACAAGGTTCAGGAGGCCGCGGTCAAAGCTGGTTATGGACCGACCGTGCGAGCCGAAAGCGTGAAAAAACTTGTCGACAGCGTCGTCACGTTCCAAGTCCGCTCACGCGAGATCATCGAGGAAATGCGCAAGCTTGCCACGCGCAACTCTGAAGAGATCCGAGAGGCGGTGGAGGACGGCAAGCGACGGATGGCGCGGATTGCTGCCGAAGGTGAAGCCTATCTCGCGCTCAAGGCTCCGTGAGATTGGGCCTCACGCCTGACATCGCGATCGGAACCGGTCGATGAGTGAAACGACGACAGCGCAGCTTGATGGAAGTCGGCCCGAAACCGACAGCGCGACGGTGCGCGCTGCGGCTAGGGCCGAACCACGTGGCCCGCGTCCGGCCCTCGACGACATCATGATCGCGATGGATGTCGTCGACACGCTGCGGCACGATGAGAACCTCGCGCTGCGCGAACTGGACGAGAGTGCGCGGCGCGCTGAACTCGTCACCCGGCTGCGGGACATCTACCGGGGGCAAGGCATCGAGGTTCCAGATCGCATCCTGGAACAGGGCGTCGAGGCGCTTGCTCAGGATCGTTTCGTGTATAAGCCACCCGTCGAGAGTGTGGTGACGATGCTGGCGCGCTGGTACGTGACGCGCTGGGATTGGGGTCGCTATCTCGGCGGTGCATGCGCGGCACTGATCCTGATTTGGGCCGCGCACACGGTGTTCGTCGCTTGGCCGCGGGCGAGCCTTGCAGCCGAGACAGAACACGCCCTCACCGTGACACTGCCAGCCGCCTTCGAGCGCAATCTCGCTGCGGTGGTTTCTGAGGCGCGTGTCGATCACGTCGCGGAGCAGGCACGCGCGCTCGCAACGGCGGGCCGGAATGCGATTACAGCGCGCGATATCGACACGGCGCGACGCCATGACGCGGAGCTTGCCGCGCTTCTTGCGGACTTGCGGCGCAGCTACCGCGTTCGGATCGTCAACCGCTCGGGAGAACTCACCGGGCTGTGGCGGGTGCCGAAGGTCAATCCGTCGACGTACAATTTTTATCTCGTCGTCGAAGCCATCGATGAGGCGGGCAATGCGTTAGCGCTTTCGATCGACAACGAGGAGACCGGACGGCGGGCGACGGTGAAGACATGGGCCGTGCGCGTGCCGCGTGAGGTTCTCGTGGCTGTCGAGGCCGACAAGCGTGATGACGGCCTCATCCAGAATGCGATTGTCGGCGAGAAGCGTCGGGGTGAAATCGAGCGCACCTGGTCGATCCAGGTCGCCGGTGGCACGATAACCGAGTGGTGAGCGGGGCCCGGCCGATGACACAGGGGTTCGAGACCCTCGAAGAGATCGAGAAAGCCATCGCCGATGTGCGCGCCGAGGAGCAGATGCTCGCCGACAAGCTCGCCGCCGACACTGCGGCGCTTGCGCAAGCTTTCCGGGATCGGGCTCATGCGATCCGCCAGCTCGCCGAAGTGCGCGCGCGCGACGCCGTTGCAGATGGCGTCATCGACGAGGCCGATCGCCTCGATCGGGATGTCGCCACGATCCTCTCAGCGCGGCAGGCATCGATTGACGATCTCGCGCGCCGATATGGTGAACGCTTGGAGCGCCATCGCGCCGCAATCGGGCGCAGTAAGGCGCAGGTCGCACGGATCGCAACCCTGGAAACCAAGCTCGATGCCGCAGCTGAGGTCGCACGCGAGCATCTGAAGTCTGACCCGGAGTATCGGGACCGCGTGGCCAAGCGCGATGAGCTTGCTTCGCAGATCGAGAAGGCGACTGCGAAGGTGGCAACTGCACGCAAGGATCGTCTCGAAAAGGGCAAGCCCTATGAGGACGATATTCTGTTCATGTACCTGTGGCGGCGGGACTATCGCGGTCGGGCCTATGCGCCGCATCCAGTGATCCGCTATCTCGACGACAAAGTGGCAGACCTCGTCGGATACAATGCGGCTCGAGCCAACTATGTGATGCTCAAGGACATTCCCGATCGCCTCGAAGGCCACGTGGCGGGGCTGCTGGCCGCGCAGGCCGAGCTTGCAAGCGAGGTCGAGCGGCGTGAAGCTGAGGCGATCTCGCGCTTTGCGGATGAGAGCCTGGTGACAGATCTGATCGGCGAGCGTGACCTTCTCACGGTGATCGACGCAGAACTGTCGTCGGTCGAGGCCGAACTCGACGAGATTGCGAACCAGCAGAACGAATATGCCGAAGGCCGTGATACGCGGTTCCGATCGGCCGTGGAAACGCTCGGCCGGTTCTTGGAACGCAGCCGCTATGTCGATCTGCTGGCTGCTGCGCGTTCCACACCCGGAGACGAGGACGATCTCATCGTCGAGCGCATTGGTGCGTTGGACCGCAGTCTGGTTGACCTTGAAGCATCGATCAGCAAACGGAAGCGCGAACTGGAGAGGGTGTCGGGGCGGCGCCAGGAGTTGATCAAGGTCGCAGGCGATCTGAGGCGCAAGTCCTATCATCAGCCGGGTTCGGTGTTCGACGTCTCAGATGACGACTGGGCACGGGCCATGAAAATGGTGATCCAAGGCGGGCTGACGGTCGCCGAGTGGTGGCTGAGGGCGCAAGCTCGCCAAGGGTGGCGCGGGCGTTCCGGTGACCCATTCCGGCGGTCTTCGGGCTTGCCGCCGTTCGATTTCGGGCGGGGAGGCCGCTCAGGGCGTTCTGGTGGCAAGGATTTTCGAACCGGCGGTGGCTTCTGACCGGGTCGCCACCGGGTGCGTTCAACGCACGTGTTGGATGGCGCGTCCAGCCTCATCTGAGGTGATCTGCGGCACGTATCTTTCAAGACACTAGCCCCGCTAAGCACTTGCCAGACACGTGCCAAGACACTCGCCAAGACACTCCAGAGACGGAGGCTGACGATGAAGAAGCTTCTCGCCGCGCTGTCTGCGGCTGCAATCCTCGTTCAACCGGCGGTGACGGCAGCCCGCGACACCGCGGCCCAAACAGGCTCCGCCCACGACTTCACGTTCCAATCGATCGAGGGACGGCCGATGCCGCTCGTGGAGTTGGCTGGCAAGGTTCTGTTGATCGTCAACACCGCCTCGCTGTGCGGCTTCACGAAACAGTACGACACCCTGCAGGCACTCCACGAGAGGCTCGAGTCAAGGGGATTTTCGGTGATTGGCGTGCCCTCGGGGGACTTCGGCGGCCAAGAGTTGGGATCGTCGGGCGAGATCAAGACCTTCTGCGAGACAAACTTCAACATCACGTTCCCGCTGACAGAGAAAACCTCGGTCCGCGGCGCCGCGTCCCATCCATTCTATGCCTGGGCCCGCCTCACATTGGGTGATGCAGCCGCGCCGCGTTGGAACTTCCACAAGTACTTGGTCGGCCGCGACGGACGCCTGATCGCGGCGTTCTCCACGCAGACCCGGCCCGATGATCCACGGATCCTCTCGGCCATCGAGGACGCGCTCAAGTCCGAGCCGTCCTGATGACAAGGCTGCGACACACTCTGGTCGCCGAAACGGAGGCGGGCGCGCCCCCGATCCTGCGATGGGGCTTGCGGCATCAACGCCAAAAAAGCCTTGGCAGCGCACACTTCGATCCGCTACGCCTCCCGCTCACCCAGAACGATCGATCAAGAACAAGGTCCGAGGAGAGCGACGATGCGCGTCTATTACGATCGCGATGCTGATATCAATCTGATCAAAGGCAAGAAGGTTGCCGTCGTCGGCTATGGCAGCCAGGGTCATGCTCACGCGCTCAACCTGCGCGATTCGGGCTGCAAGGACATCGCAATCGCGCTGCGTCCTGGCTCAGCCTCGGCAAAGAAGGCTGAGGCCGCAGGCTTGCCCGTCAAGTCGGTCGCGGAGGCAGCCGCGTGGGCTGACGTGATCATGATGTGTACGCCGGACGAACTCCAGGCAGACATCTGGAAGGATCACATCGAGGCCAACATCAAGGACGGCGCTGCCATCGCGTTCGCGCACGGCCTCAACGTCCACTTCAACCTGATCGAGCCCAAGAATACCATCGACGTGATCATGATTGCACCGAAAGGGCCAGGCCACACGGTGCGCTCAGAGTATCAGCGCGGTGGCGGCGTGCCGTGCCTGATCGCAATCAACCAGGACGCGTCAGGCAATGCCCACGACGTCGCGTTGTCCTATGCCTGCGCCATCGGTGGGGGGCGCTCAGGTGTGATCGAGACCAGCTTCAAGGAGGAGTGCGAAACCGATTTGTTCGGTGAGCAAGTCGTCTTGTGCGGCGGTCTCGTGGAACTGATCCGGGCGGGTTACGAGACGCTGACGGAGGCCGGCTACTCGCCGGAAATGGCCTATTTCGAGTGCCTGCACGAGGTGAAGCTGATCGTCGACCTGATCTATGAAGGCGGCATCGCGAACATGAACTACTCAATCTCGAACACCGCCGAGTTCGGCGAGTACGTTACGGGGCCCCGCATCATCACCGAGGAGACGCGGGCCGAGATGAAGCGCGTTCTGCACGATATCCAGTCTGGCAAGTTCACGACCGAATGGATCCGCGAGTGCAAGGCTGGTCAACCACGCTTCAAGGCGACACGCCGGATGAACGACGCGCACCCCATCGAAGACATCGGCGAGAAGCTCCGCGGTATGATGCCCTGGATCAAAGCCAACGCCCTGGTCGACAAATCGAAGAATTAACATCGGTCGTGCTCAGAGGCCTGTGGCGGCCTCTGAGCCAAACGGGTCTTTGGCGCCAGGTTCGAAGTGGTCACGCTGGCGTGGCTGCAGCAACGATCGCGGGACAGCGAGACCCGCGATCGGTCAGCACGCCGAAACACCTGGAACGCCACCAAGATTGGACCGCTGCTGTTCGATTCAGTCGACACGACGCACGCATGTTGCTGAGCCCTCTCAGATCTTCAGCATGTGGTCGCATGCATATCGCAAGGGCGCCCCGAGGGCCGAGCCGCGGTCAATTTTTATGCATCCGACGCCGAGGCTCTTGAAGGCCTGCCCTCGTTTTCGGCGAAGAGCCGCGTAAAACAGGCCGCCTTGTTTTGCGCGCCAGGATTGCAACCCGATACGTTCATTGGTGACCCCGGCGCGATTCGAACGCGCGACCCTCAGATTAGGAATCTGATGCTCTATCCTGCTGAGCTACGGGGTCCTTCAGGTTCGAGACATGATCTCGCGCCCTTACCCCCTTCCTTCTAGCAGCGGCCCTAAGACGCCTGCAAGTTCAGGTCCGCATTCATGTCCGCATTCGATGTCGCCCGACGCAGGCTGCACCAGTGTCGGAAAACGGCACGCATCGAGAGCTGGAACCCACGCCGCTAGCACCGCTGATCAGAGCTCCCTGGACCATCCACAACACCCGCCGTCCAGAGACTTCTGATCGAAAAGTGGTGCGAGAGTCATTAGGTTACTGGTACCCTTCGCTTTCCGTAGTTCGTTTCGGCGCCTGACCAGACTGACAAACGACCTATGGAAAACGGGTACCAGACGCTCCGCCCGCGGCGACGGCCCCGCGTCACTCGCTAATCGACAATTGCACCAAAACCGATCGTTGCGCGCTTGCGGTCGTTCCAGTCTTTGCTGCCGCCCTCGCCGAGGTGCCTGCACCATGTCGGCAGGGCCCCTGGGCACCATCAATGACGGAATGAGGCAGTCGCACTTTCATCCGCGGCGGCGTCGTTGATGGCACGCCCATCAAGACTTCATTCACCAATTCAGCAGCCAACGGATCTCCTAAAGAAAACATTCATCCCTCACTGGCTTAGTGATTGCACCGATGTGTTTCTGCCTTGTGTTGCAGTCGAGGGGTCCAGTTATGAGTGCGTCTGGCCGGCACCAGAAGGAGAGCGCCGTGAGCCGCCGGGGATTTCTCGGCGCTGCGTCACAGCTTGGGCGCGACAACCGCGGAACCACGGCCATCGAGTTCGCACTCGTGGCTATGCCATTCCTGACCATTCTATTCGGGATCATCGCAGCAGGCCTGTTCTTTTTTGTAACATTCTCCATGGAGAACGCTGTTGAACGCGCTTCGCGGCTAATCCGAACTGGGCAGGCGCAGCTCAACGGTATGAAAACGGACGAATTCAAGCTCAGGGTCTGCGAACACACGCCGGGTTTTGTCGACTGCGCAAACAAGCTCCGCGTCAACGTTCAGAGGTTCACGACTTTCGCCGGAGTCGTCAACGCGCAGTGCACCGATACCGACGGCAATCTGATCCCTGAGCCAGCGCCGACCAACGTTCCTGGAAACGCAGGCGATGTCATTCTGGTCACGGTCTGTTACGAGTGGGAACTCGCCGGATACATTCCATTCCTGGAGGTCGGGAAGATGCCAAACGGATCAGCCCTCATTCAGGCGGCCACCACTTTCAGGACCGAGCCCTTCCAGTAATCATTGGAAACTGTACCCAAGCGGTGCAGCACCGAACGCTCCCGCGTGGATTGCAGCCCGCCCAAGCACAATTTGACAAGATCGAGTGTCATGATCCAAAACGCCATCGCAAACTACCGCCGTCGCCTTCAGCAACGATTTACCGCAGACGAACGAGGATTGGCCGCGATCGAATTCGCGATGGTCCTTCCGATCCTCTTTGTCATGTTCGTCGGGACGATTGAACTGAGCCAAGCGATCACTGCTGACCGCCGCGTGACGCAGATCGCCAGCTCGACGGCAGACTTGGTGGCACGGACAAAAACCATTAAGCGATGCGAAATCGACGGCATCATGCAGATCGTCAACCACATTATCAAACCCTATTCGCCGGCCGATCTGCAAGCAACCATTGCGAGCGTCGTAGCTGACCCCAACAATGCTGCGCAAACCACAGTGGCCTGGTCCTATCACCATAACGGTGGTTATGGATCGAACCTGTCACCGGGCAATACCTATACTTTGCCTGAAGGTGTTGTTGCAGCTGGTGACAGCGTGATCGTTGCCAGCGTGCGCTATACCTACAACCCGACATCAACGCCTGTCATGTTCAGCCATTTCATCACGGCTGCAATTCCGCTAACAGAGACATTCTTCCTGAAGCCACGCTTGTCGAGCACCGTCGAGATCAGCAATGATGCCTGCTGAGCCAACGTCGTTCGGGGAAGATTAGGCTGCCATCGTTTCGTCGCTCACCGCGCGGCCGGTAACGATCCAGTCGTCGCTGGCGCAATCACACGATCGGCTGCTGTGTCGATCGCAGCGCCACTCTCACTCGGCGCTCCGCGCTTCGATGCGTCGATCGGGATCACACCGAAATAGGCCTCCTTCGGCAACAGACGCGCATTGATATCACGCCAGAGGTCGGCCGAGGTTATACCCCTAATGAAATCCGTCGATGGTGGCGTCAACAGAAATGCGATCGCAGCAATCATGACGACGAACAGGCTTTCGCCCGGCCGGCGCGTGTCAACGATTTTAAGAGCCGAGCCAAAGGAGAGTTTGAGTCGGCGGTTCATCAGATCGACGCTGTAGATTTCATCGAGTATCAGGTGAGTGAGGTAGCCGACGAGCATGAACCCACCGCCAAGCCAGGCGACTCCCGGATGCAGGCCGAGGAGGTAGTGATATATTATAATGGTGAGAAACGAGAAGAAGAGCGCTGCTGCGAGCGAATGCCAGATGCCTCGATGGTACGAAAACCGCTGAAAGGCAGCTTCTGCGCCATATCGCGTCAGAATGAATGTCGTCGCAACCAGCAGCCAAAGCTCAATGATCGAATATTTGTCCGCATTGAGAAACATTACGCAGAACGCGAAAAAGAACGCAAAAGCTGAAAAAAGAACGCCAGACGCTCGTGAATCTTTCAAGTCAATGTCTGGCAGGAAGCTGCCGACCACACCTGCCAGCGTCACCGCCATTAGGCTTTCAGGCGACAGGATGTCGGCTGCGAGTGTGAGGGTTGCAAGACCGCCGCTCACGACGGTCCCATACCCGATGTGCGTCGCATAGTTGGCCACCGCTCATCCCTTTGAGATTGCCTGCCCAAGGCGGCATCGACGACCCGCTTTCCGTCGTTTGCCCGTCACCCTCGCCAGACGCCGAGAGGAACACGACGGAACGCAACGCTTGCGAGCGACATAGTGGATCCCGTCCCGCTTTGCGATCAGGGATCCCTGGCAGGCGGGTGCTGCGGATCGTGCAGAGACTTCTGATCAGCAGCATTAGGGGCAGATTCGCACGCGTTTGCGAGCCGGCGCATGCGCTGGACCTGGGGAGAACCGGTGCAACGCGCCGGGCCATGTGTTCCGGCACCGGCACGTTTTGCCCACCGCAGCGCACGCAAACAACTGGTGGAGCCATAAAGGACACCGGCAAGTCGATGGGTCTCGTAGGGCTCGCTCGTCAATCTTTCGCTTGGTTCGGGACGGTGCTGTGACCTGGGACCAAGCGGCAAGTGCACGACGTGAGCAGATCCAAGCGCCCGTTGCTTCTTGTGCGAGCCCTGCCTGTGCATGCAGGTCGCCTGCAACAGGCAGCCTTCTGGGTTCGGCATCGTCCCTCGGAGGCGCTCGTAGCGCTGTTCGATCACAGTCCCTGGCGCGCGCGTGTTGCGGATGGTGCCGGGAGTTCTGATCGGCGGTACGAGGACCCGCTTTCCGAAGTTCGTCGGCCCCCCTCGTCAAACGCCGAAACGAACTTCGGAAAGCAAAGGGTACGAGGAAACTAATGACTCTCGTAGCGCTGTTCGATCAGAAGTCCCTGGACGGCGCGTGTTGCGGATGGTGCCGGGACTTCTGATCGGCGGTACGAGGCACACGCCCCCGGGTTGATGCACTCTCGGGCCCGCAGCCTTAAGATTTATCGGCGTTGTTGAGCCGCGCAAGCAAGCTTGACGTGTCCCATCTGCGCCCACCCATCTTCTGGACTTCGCCGTAGAACTGATCAACCAGAGCCGCGACCGGAAGTGTAGCCCCGTTGCGCCGTGCCTCGTTGAGCGCGATCGACAGATCCTTACGCATCCAGTCGACGGCAAAGCCATGATCGTAGTGGGCTTCTGCCATGGTACGCCAACGATTTTCCAATTGCCACGAGCCGGCTGCCCCCTTCGAGATGGTCATCATCACCTTCTCAAGGTCCAGCCCGGCCTTTTGCGCCATGTGGATGCCCTCGGCAAGGCCCTGCACCAGCCCCGCGATGCAGATCTGATTGACCATCTTGGCGAGCTGGCCCGCGCCAGTCGCGCCGATCAGCGTCACTTGGCGCGCATAGCAGTCGATCACCGGCTTCGCGCGCTCAAACGTTGCAACGTCGCCCCCAACCATGACGGTCAGAACTCCGTTGACCGCGCCTGCCTGACCGCCCGACACAGGCGCATCGAGAAATTCGATGCCGCGCTGCGCTGCGAGTGTGCCGAGTTCGCGCGCAACATCGGCAGAGGCCGTTGTGTTGTCGATCAAGATCGCACCACGCGACATTCCGGCGAGTGCACCCTCGCTGGCCGTGGTCACCGAGCGCAGATCGTCGTCGTTGCCGACACAGGTGAAAACGAAATCGGCTCCATCAGCAGCTTCTGCCGGCGTGCTGACGGCGCGCCCGCTGCCGTATTCTGCAACCCAAGCCTCGGCCTTCGCAAAGGTGCGATTGTAAACGGTCAGGTCGTGCCCGCCCTTGCGAAGGATGTGGCCAGCCATGGGGTACCCCATGATGCCAAGACCGATAAAGGCGACTTTTGCCATCTGCGGCGTCTCCACGTGTTCCAAGCGGGTGCCAGTACCCGCTTTCCGTCGTTCGCGAGCCAGTCTTGTCAAGCGCCCCAACGAACCACGGAAAGCAAAGGGTGCGAGCAGCATAATCACTC
>JBHJOC010000035.1:0-80432 GCA_050330095.1 Hyphomicrobiaceae bacterium | reverse complement strand
ACCCTGATTGTGCCCGTAGCCGGGTCGACCTCGTTGTCGATGAGATCGAGCGTGCCGGAGTGCGGATAGAGATTGTCGTCGGCAAGCCGGATGCGCGGGGTCATCGCAGCGGCTTCGTTGGCCCTGCGGGCTTCGGCATGGGCGAGGTAAGCCCGCTCGGTGATTGCAAAAACCACGTAGACGGGGTCGAGCTGAACGACTGTTGCAAGGACGCCTGCATCCGGTCCGATCAGATTGCCGACGTCAACGCTGGCGCGCCCGGAACGACCGGCGATCGGCGTCGCGATCGTCGTGTAGCCAAGGTCGAGTTCGGCGCTGCGAAGTGCTGCGAGCGCGGCGGTGAGGTCGGCGCGGGCCGCGCCATCCCTTGCTTTCGCCTCGTCGAAGCGGGCGACGCTTGCCGCGTCGGTCCTGAGCAAGCGCTCGTAACGTGCAAGGCTGTTGGCAGCCTCCTCGGCTGCAGCCTGCGCCTTCTCGACGTTGGCGCGCGCTGAATCCCGTTTGGCCTCGAACTCGCTGGGGTCGATGCGAAACATCACTGCCCCGGCATCGAGCTTGGCTCCCTCCCGGAACGGCCGTGCGATCAGGACACCGCTGACGCGCGCCCGAATGTCGACACGCTGAGAGGCTTCGCTGCGCCCGAGAAACTCTCGCACGTTCGAGACCGGGCGCGCGGAGACGGCGTAGGCGACGACGCTTGGTAGGGGCGCCTCTGCGGCCGGCGTCGGAGTTGCAGGATTGCCGCACCCGGCGAGTGCCAGGGCGACGAGCCCCAACGCTGCCAGGGCTCCGATTCGGCTTGCAACGACTGGCACAGCTAGTGGCACAGCTACTGGCACGGCGAATGCCTCAATTGCCTGTGATCCTCACCTCTCATAGTCGCCGAAGATGAATGGATTGTCACGGCGTTCACTTGGCTTTTAGCGATCGGCGCCAGACGTGGTGACCGGCCAGCCTTTGAAGCATGAGTTCAGCCGCGGGCGTGGTGGCCCCAAGCGCCGCGCGTTCACCGTTTCCTGGCCCCGCTGCCGGCAAGATCTGTATCACTTGAAATCTGGCAGAAGACGTCAAACAGGCTCGCGGATCAGCTTGCCTGTCGGACGCAACAGCATTCGGCAGGGCATCCTCGCCCCGCCGCTTGCGGCCAAGCGTTTGCCACGGGGCGAGATCGAGCCTCACGGGGCATCTGAAACGCCGCCACACTCATCGACCAAGGTCCTTGAGGTGGCCCGTCTTCACCCAGACGCGTGCGCCACGGGGGCCTGCCATGGCCTCTAATCGCGCGCCCGCGGGAAGTCGCAGCCAGGACTGGCTCGTGAACGTCTCGCCGCCTTCCTCGAAGGCGCCCTCGATCACCAGCGCCTCGAAGCCGCCCGGCAGATCGAGCGCGACGGACACTCCAGGCGCCCAGGTCTCGATGCGGACATCCTCGCGCTCATCCGTATGGAGCGGAATGGCGCTCACGCCCGGGCGCCCGGCAACCGGCTCGGCGACCGCGGTCCCGCTTTGATGCCGCACACCGCGGCGGTCCGCGGGGTCGAACTGCCAAAGCTTGACGAAGATCACGCACCCTTCCTGCGATCCTGGCGTGTGATGCGACGTCGGCGGGTTGCGCACGTAGCTGCCGACGGGGAAGTCGCCATGCTCGTCCTGGAAGACCCCCTCGAGAACGAGGAATTCCTCTCCGCCGTCGTGGGTGTGCGCCGAGAAGCTGCTGCCAGGCGCATATCTGACGATTGTTGTTGCGCGGGCGACCTCGCCGCCGATGCGATCGAGCATGCGACGCTCGACCCCCTTCATCGGTGACGCGACCCAGGGGAGCGTTGCAGCATGCACCGCTGCGCGTTTCGAGAAATCGCTATTGAGTTCCATCGACTGAGTTCCCTTCACTGTTGGTTGGCGACCGATGGCCGTCCCGCGACACGGGCTCGCCAAGCGATGAGATTGTTGCAGTCCTCAGGGACTGCGACGGCTGCGAAATCGGCAAAAACGAGACCTGCGAAGGCGGTAATGTCGGCCATCGAGAAGCGGTCGCCGGCGAGCCAGGGCTGCGAGGCAAGCAACGCGTCGAACTGGCGCATCCCGGCAATCGCGCGATCGCGCTGGCGCCGGCCCCACTCGGCGTTCTGGTATGTCTCGATCGCTGGCCCGAGCCCGGGCGTTGCATGGTGAAAATAGGTAGCGACGGCGTCGAGCAGATCTGCCTCGGCCCGGCGCTGCATCATGTGGATGACCGCGCGCTCGCGGGGCGACCCTCCTGTCAGCGCCGGTGCACCGTCGAGGTGGTCGAGATACTCGGTGATGGCCGTGCACTCGCTGATGAACGTGCCGTCATCCAGTTCCAGGACGGGCACCGCGCCGGAGGGATTCTTGGCAAGGAACGCTGGGGTTCGGTGCGCCCCGCTTGGGACGTCGACTGTTTCATAGCGAACACGGTCGTTAAGCCCTTTCTCCGACACTGCGATGCGAACGCGCAGCGGGTTCGGGAAGCCCTTGTAGTCGTGGATCGTCAGCATCGTGTGTCCCTTCGAGGTTAGGGCCGGGCACGAAAGGCGCGTGCACCGGGGTTGCGTATCAGGTTGATTGTGGTGAAGCTGAACTCGTCTCGGCCCGCTTCAATGCGTTCCAGGCCGACCACCCCACGCCGAGCGGTTGGGCATTGTGTGCACCGTGTGCAGGCGGTGGCAGGTCATGGCGGAGCCTTGCTCCAGAAAGTCGAAAACCGGCGACGGGTGCGAGGCCCGATCCTTCGCTGACCGGCGAGAGATGTCCGTCCCCAGACGCGCGCGCATCGGCGACCGCAGTTGCAAGCGTGCGCACGCGCTGAGCCGGCACGCCGGCGAGATTGAACCGCTGCTCCCATTCCTCGGCGGTTGCTGTCGCCAGTCTGTCGGCGAGAAACAGACGAGCCCGCTCGTGCCCGCCGTCGCTCGCGAGTGCTGCACGTTCGAGCAGATTGGGCGGCGCATCGAGGAGAGCCGCGGTGCGCGCGAGTTGGCGCGCGTTGAGTGCGCCGATCATGACCATCCCGTCGGATGTCTCGTAGCAGGCAAGGCCCGGGTGACCTTCGGCACGTTGAGCGGGCCTCAGGGTCGCGTTGTCACCGCTCTTGTTCTCGCTCACGCGGAGCACGGCGGCACTGGCGAGCGTGAGCGCCACGTCTTGCATCACCACGTCAATATGCTGTCCGAGGCCATCATTCCCGCGCTGTGCCAGGGCAGCGCTGATTGCGAATGCAGCGGTGAGGCCCGTCGCGTAGTCAATGACCGGAGCGCCGATCCGGCCGCCGTTGAGCGACATCAGACCCGATGAAGCCTGGATCACGTTGTCGTAGGCGGGCAGGCCTCGTCGCGCGCCATGCTGGCCGAACCCGGTGATCGAGCAGTAGATCAGATGCGGGTAGCGCGTTCTCAAAGTCCCATAATCGAGGCCGAAGCGATCAAGGGCGCCGGCACGATAATTCTCGATCAGCACATCGCTATCGGCGAGCAGGGCGTGCATGTCCGCAAGCCCAGCAGACGTCGAGAAGTCCAGACTGACGGCTTTCTTCCCGGCACCGTGGGCCCGAAACACAGCCCCCATCCCGGCTTCTGCGCCGACACCCATCGCACGCGCCATGTCTGGTTCATCCGGATGCTCGACCTTGACCACGTCCGCGCCGAGGGCCGCCAGCTGATGTGCCGCGAATGGCCCGGCAATGACGTGGGTCAGATCAACGACGCGAAGGCCTTCGAGGGGGCGCGCGGTCATGGCAGAGCCTCGCCAAGCACGATGTCGAAGTGCGCCGCCCAATCCTCGGTGCCGTCAGCGATGGCTTCGAGGGCAACAATCAGCCGCGTTTTCTCCTCGCCAGCATGATTGAGCGCAAAGTCTCCCTCGTTTCGAGCTTCACCGTCGACGTACATTTGCGTGATGAGCGGCTCGAAGCCCCGGGCTGAGACCTTGAAGTGCACGTGAGGTGCGCGTCCAGGATAAGGGACTGGCTGGAGCACGCGAAACGCGTACGTACCGTCGGGGCCTGTGACGAGCCGGCCGTAGCCCTCGAACCGCGGATCTACGAGTTCGTGTTCGGGTGCGTCTGGGTGGCGATAGCGGCCGTTGTGATCGCATTGCCAAAGTTCGACCAGAGCACCGTCGACGGGTGCGCCTTGGACCGACAGTATGCGACCACGAAGCGCGATCGTCGGTCCGGAGGCTGCTTCTTCGGCTCCAGGCCAGCGGGTCAGGTCCGCATCAGCCTCAGGATCAGGCTCTGGCGGATAATAAGGGCCGAGGATTTGACCCGGCGTGGGCTTCAGGCGTTGATCGTGCGGCATGGCGCTTTCCTTGATCTGATTGGTCTTAAGACACCGATCCTCGATGCGCCGCGCCGGCCGGCACGCCGAAATGTTCGGCGGCACGACCAAGGGAGCGGGATCTAAATCGGTTGGCGTGAGACTTTTGAGCAGAACTTCAGGCTGCCAGTTTGAGAGAAGGCCCAGCTGGCACGATGCCCGAGGGATTGAGCGCTTTGATTGAGTAATATCCTGCTTTGATGTGATCAATATTCACGGTCTCAGAAATACCCGGAACTGCCGTGACGCGGTGCACATAACGGGACAAATTCTGATATTCGGCCAGGCTCCGAATATTGCATTTAAACAGTCCGTGATACGCAGCATCGAAGCGGACCAACGTCACGAACAGTCGCAAGTCCGATTCGGTCAGCGCATGCCCGTGGACGAACGATCTGCCATCGGCGAATCTCTGCTCGATCCAGTCGAGTGCCTCGAAAACACCTTCGACAGCCTCGTTGTAGGCGGCCTGGGTGGTTGCAAATCCCGCCTTGTAGACGCCGTTGTTCAGCGTGTCATATATCGCTGAATTGAACGCGTCTATTTCGCCACGCAACGCTTCTGGATAAAGGTCGATAGACCTGTCGGCGACATCGTCGAAAGCGGTGTTGAGGATGCGGACGATATCAGCACTTTCGTTATTGACGATCGTCTTGCGCTTCTTGTCCCAAAGCACGGGTACCGTGGCGCGGCCCGTATACTCAGGGTCTGCTGCTGTATAAAGTTCATGTACGAAACGGGCGCCAGCGTTCGGGTCCAAGCCTGCGCCAGGATAAGTTCCGAAAGCCCAGCCCTGGTCACCCAGAAACGGCTCCACAACGGTGACCGAGATCACATCATCAAGCTTCTTGAGTTTGCGCGCCATCAGCGTGCGCGACGCCCAGGGGCAAATGAGCGCGACATAGAGATGATAACGACCCGGCTCTGCACGAAACCCACCGGTCCCCGTCGGGCCGGGCTGTCCGTCGCTCGTGACCCAATTGCGGAAGCTCGACGTCTGGCGCACGAAGCGCCCTTTGGCATCTTTCGACTGCACCGGATCCCATGAGCGGGTCCAAACTCCGTTGACAAGCATGATCAGTCTCCCAGTTTGCAGATGAAAAGGTTGGGCAGCGGCCACCACCGGCGTGGTGCGTGGCCGCCTATGCTCAGCGGGCTGGGATCGGTTCAGGTGACTGGTCGCGGGGGCTCAGCTTCAGCGCAAAGGCGCCTTCCCCGAGCAGCGCCTGCACACCGAGGGCAACGGCCCAAAGCGCAGGAAATTCCCAACCGCCACCGGAGTTTGTGAACAACCATCCATTGGCACCGTGAACAAACACGATTGCACCGATCAGGATCGGCAGGGTTGCCAACGCCGCGATCCGAACGCCGACCCCTGCGATCAGTGCGAGACCGGCGACAGCCTCGACCGCGATCGCGACCAGTCCGAGCGCCCCAGGCAGACCGAGGCTTTCGAAGTAACCGAAGGTTCCAGCAGGCGTGAACACGAAGGCCTTCAAAGCTGCATGCGACAGGGAAAGAGCCCCGAGTGACAGACGAAGTGCGCAGGCCCCGAGGCCGGTGGATGTCGCTTGGTCGATCATGATCCGTCTCCAGTTTCGCAGCCCGCTCCGCCCCATCGGCGATGCTGCCGGCCGTCTGAAGAGACCATGAAGCTTGCCGGAAACGAGATAAATGTCCTTGTTTGAGATTGATCATCCATATATCATGGATAGATGGATCGGATCGACACCATGCGCGCCTTCGCCGCCGTTGTCGCAACGGGCAGCTTTACAGCGGCCGCGGAACGACTTGGCTCAACCCCTCAACTCGTCAGCAAGTACGTGGCAGCCCTCGAGCACGACCTCGGCACCCGGCTTCTCAACCGGACAACGCGCCGCGTGGCGCTGACGGAGGCCGGGCGAGCCCTGCATCCGAGGTGTATGGGTTTGCTCGAGGACTTCGACGCGCTCCGCGCCGATGCCCGGCAAGAGCGGATGGTGCCCCGTGGCCACTTGAACGTTGCAGCTCCAATCACATTCGGCGAATTGCGCCTTGCAGGTCTGCTTCAGGCATTTGCCGAGCGCTGGCCGGAAGTCACCGTGGAACTGAAGCTATCCGACCGGTTTGTTGACCTCGTTGCAGAAGGCGTTGAACTGGCGATCCGCATCGGGAACCTGGAAGACAGCAGCCTGATTGCGCGCCGCCTTGCGGATATGCCGATCCTGTGCGTTGCAAGCCCGAATTATCTTGCGCAGGCCGGGGAGCCGAGAAATCCGGCGGAGCTCAAGCACCACCGGTGTGTCATCGACACCAATTTCCGCGAACCGGAAAAGTGGCCGTTCCTTGTTGATGGGGAGCGGGTGACCATGACCGTGACAGGGCAGATCAGGGCCAACAGTGCGTCCGCGGTCCGCACCCTCGTTCTGGCCAACGCTGGTATTGCACTGTGCCCCGCCTACGCCGTCGACAACGACATCGAAGAGGGCCGCCTCGTCGCCCTGTTCGGCGCAGCCTCGGCACAGTCGCTCGCCGTTCACGCTGTCTATCCGCCAACGCGACATCTGTCGGCGCGCGTACGGGTCTTCGTTGAAATGCTGGCAGAACACATGACGAAAGACGCGAGCAACTTCTCCAGTGCGCGTCACGCCGATTTAGCTTCTCGCGGGGGCGCGACCAAGCGGCGCGACGGATGAGCGTGAGCGTTGGCTTTGGGGATGCGGCGGCAAGGGCGCTGCAAACACGTACCGGGTGAGCGCGCCAAGGCTCGTCTGCTCGTGAGGTGTCGTCGGGCGCTCTGAACGCCATCTGGTGCGTTGCGTCCAACGGCGACTGTGAAACAACGATCGTCGGGCCTGGCCCGAATGTAACTTTGGCCCGAACGTGACTTTCTAAAGATCAGGGTGCCGGCGCGACGGCTGCCGCGCCCTGCCCCCCCGACAGGTCCCGCGACATCGCGAATTTGCACCAGCGACGCCAGACCTCCGTCGCCGAGAAATGCGGCGTCCGTTTTATTGGTACCGCCTCCCTGGCTTGAACAGGGGACCTCCAGATCCACAATCTGGCGCTCTAACCAACTGAGCTAAGGCGGCTTTCAGGATCGCGGCACGTTGACGGTCGCGATCGCACCCGTCGGCGGGGGATGACTGAGCGCCATCGGCCACGCTCGAAAGGGCATCGGCTACAGCGATGGCTGTCACATACGCCGTGGCAGACGCAGTCTTCAACCTGATACCGGCCAGCACGTCAAGAACGTCGCGACGGGCGTCCCGGCCGGCTGACGACCGCGAGCCCCAAGCGCCGCCGAACACGGGGCCGTTACATCACCGCTTCGCAGCCCGCTGCGCAGCCTCGCTCATCATCTGGCCGAGCCGTTGCGACTGCTCGGCAAATGTCTTCATCTGCTGCTGCGCATGGCGCTGCTGGATCTCGACGTATTCCTGCAGGTCCTTCGCCTTGGCGAGTTCGGACGCGAGGTTGAATCCGGCGCGTGTGTTTTCTTCGGCAAAGCTCAAGGCCTTCGACTGGATTTCGAGAGCTGCCTCGACCATGGTGCCGCTTTGCTGAGCGGCCATCTCTTGTGCCTTGCGCGCCATGTCCATGAATTGATTGTAGGCAGCGCGCGTCTGTTCGATGTTGCGCTGCGCCACGTCGCGAACCTGCTCGGGAATTTCAAACCGATCGTTTCCAGCCATCCTGGCTCTCCTCGGACCTGATCCGGACGTGCCCGTGCGCGTCAGAACAAGACGCGGACCGCACCCACAACCTTGTCGCACGCGGTCGCAACGCCCGCCAATGCCACTGATGGCGGATTTGGCTCGGCGGCGCTTTCGGAGGCCATGAATGGATGCCCTCAGTTGAGGGCGAAGCGTCTTCTCACGTTTGACCGCGTGCGTCGGCAGACTAATATCGTCGGCAACGGTGATTCGCAGCACGTGGCCTGCGCGATGGCCTTGGTCATCGTACCCGTTTTCCGCAGTTCGTTTGTCAGTCTTCTCAGGTGCCGAAACGAACTTGGAAATCAAAGGGTACGAGCAACGTAATTGAGCTCGTGCTGCATCACCGACGTTTGACACCGGTCGACGGCGATGTTGCGAGTCATGCGGCGATCACAACAGCAACGTTTAGAAGCAATGAGTTGACGGCGTTTCTCGTGTCTCAGACATTTTCTGTCGACCGGGCCACGTCGGAGCGTAAGGGTCTGAAGCGGAATTCGCGACGCTGGGGCTCTTGAAGACGATGAGGCCCAAGAGGTCAGACAGGCAGCGGGCCGGGGCGGTACGCCAGATGTCCAACGACGTGCCAGCCAGCCGCTCAACACCGGGGTTAGATGGGCTGCCGGAGCGCATCTCCGGACTCCATCAGATATGCCCGGACCATGCGTTGGCCACGCCCACTGAAGAGCCCACCCGCCAGGACCGCCTCTTGCGGGTTGCGAGGGCTGCGATCGACGCACTCGAATACCCAGCATGGTTGGTCGCGCCCGACGATGGCACACTGGTCCACGTCAACGCGGCCGCGCAGGGTGCTGCGCTCGTTTCGGTCACGGCGGTTGCAGCCCTTCTCGGCGCCAAGGCTCGCCGCACCACCGATCCAGCCGCAGCGCTCTGTGAAATCCTGTCGGACGTACGTTCGAGCGTACTACCAGTGGCCATCGATCTGGTGGAGCGCCCAGCCGAGCCGCGACACCGGCTGGTTGGCCGAACTGTGGGCGATGATGCCGGCAACGTTCAACTGATTGATCTGCGCCTCGAAGCACAGCCAGCTGTCGGCACCAACCAATGTGCCCCGATCGCCTTCACAACGCCGGAACGGCTCCCAGCAGGGCAGATCATTCAATCCGTTCGCCACGTTTCGGCACAGAGCACCGGGACAAGGGTGGCTGCTGCCGCGGGAGCACCTCTCGCCCGGCTCCAGGACGCGCCACACGTTGTTCCGGCGCCGCGCGCTGGCAAGCCTGTGGACGCCGCAGACCGCGCGACGCTCGACGACATCGCTCGTCGCATCATGAGTGGCGACTGGAACGCACACGCAGAGCCGCTGCAAAGCATGGGGCCCGGGCACGCATCGGATCAGGCGTTCGAGACAGAGAGAGCGACCGGCTCAGAGCCGGAATCGCGGTCCCCGTCGCGGTCGCTTGTGCCTCCGCCTCCTGCGACGGGCACGCTGGGAGCGATCTCCGCAGCCGCTGGCGCGCGATCCAGTGAGCGGGCCGTTCAGCGGTCGGACACCTCTCTTGCAACCGCGGTTCTGGCTCACGAACTGCGGACGCCGCTGAGTGCGATTGCAACCCTCGCCGAGATCATTCGCGATGCCCACTACGGTGAGCAGGAGACGCAGCGCTACAGAGCTTACGCAGGGGACATCGCCACCACGGCGCTGCACGCGCTGGCGCTTGTCGCCGACTACGCTGATGCTGCCCGCGTCGAGGCTGAAGGCGACGGTTCCTTGTCCGAGCGGGAGCAGCGCCCGACGCGGCCGCTTTGCGAACTCGGTGCCACCCTTGCGCTCGCTCGTCGCCCTGACCTCAGGATCGACGTCGGCGTGCTCGTCAATCAGACCGCACAGGCGATGGCGGGCCTCGCGAAAGCGAAATCCGTGCGCCTGGACGTTTCGACAGACGACGGGCTCGAGACCGCCGCGATGGACCCGCGCGCGCTCCGGCAAGTGCTCTTCAACCTGATTTCGAATGCAATCAAGTTCTCGCGTCAAGGCGGCTTCGTCCGGATCGGCGCGAGACCTGGCCGCGGCGGATCGGTCCTCGTGTTCGTGCGCGATACAGGCCCCGGGATGTCGCAGCATCAGATCCTAACCGCACTTGGCCAAGGGAACCTGTTCCCAGAGACTTCGGAGCGGCCCGCTTTTGCGACCGGGCAAGGTCAAGGCCTCGGCCTGAAGATCGTTGGCGAACTCGCGCAATCGACCGGCTGCACGCTCGCCATCGAGAGCCGGCCGAAGCGGGGGAGCACGGTGATCCTGGTCCTGCCGAGGGTAACGGAGGCCCTAGGTCTCGAAACGCAGGCTCAGCGAGACGAGAGCCCGATTAAGCGGCGGCTGGCGCGCGCACAAACCGCACAGTCGGGGCCGGGTCGAGCCAAGGCGAGCAATGTGGTGCGGCTCAAACGCGGACCCTAGTGTCGTGACCACGAAATTCGTCTCATTTTGCTGCACGCGCGGAACAAATTTCGAGGTCTGAACGACACTAACACTTTCAAAAGCCAAGTGTGATTCAGACCGAGAAGTCCGCCTCCCAGCCTGGCCGAAAGGTATGAAGCGGACTTCTCGGTCATCACACTAGGACCGCCTTCCGTCGTTCGTTTCGGCGTCTGACGAGGTTATTTGCGAACTACGGAATGCGAAGGGTACGAGATCGTTTCCGGTTTTGGCAGTAACGATCAAATACGGCCGTCGACGCCATATTGAACTGACGCATGATCGGCGCACAAACCTCGATTTGGACCACCGCGGTTGGATGTTGCTCTAAGTCGCCAGCTCCGCCAAATCCCGATAAAGCTCGAGAGCTTCGGGGTTGGCGAGGGCTTCCTTGTTCTTGACGACGCGTCCGTGGATGACGTCGCGCACGGCAAG
Source organism: Hyphomicrobiaceae bacterium (assembly GCA_050330095.1). Taxonomy (GTDB): domain Bacteria; phylum Pseudomonadota; class Alphaproteobacteria; order Rhizobiales; family Hyphomicrobiaceae; genus JBCBWG01. The sequence continues at coordinate 69,531 of JBHJOC010000035.1, read as the reverse complement.
TTCGGTGATCTTGCCGCTTTTCGTGCGAGGGATATCGGACACCGCGACGATTTTGGCCGGCACGTGCCGCGGTGAAGCGCCAGCGCGGATCTGGTCCCTGACCCGCTTGGCGAGCGCGTCATCGAGCGTGACGCCAGGCTTCAGGACAACGAAAAGAACCACCCGGACGTCGCCATCCCAGTCCTGGCCGATGACGATACTCTCGACGATTTCGGGGAGTTGCTCGACTTGGCGGTAAATCTCAGCCGTGCCAATGCGGACGCCACCCGGATTCAATGTCGCGTCTGAGCGACCGTGGATGATGATGCCGCCATGGGTCGTCCACTCGGCGAAATCGCCGTGATGCCAGAGGCCCGGGAACCGATCGAAATAAGCAGCTCGATAGCGCGCGCCATCGGGATCGTTCCAGAAGCTGACCGGCATCGACGGGAAGGCCGTGCGGCAGACGAGTTCGCCCTTCTCAGCAACCAGGGAACGCCCGTGGTCGTCGATCACATCTGGCGCGAGGCCGAGCGCGGGAGCCTGGATTTCACCGCGCCAGACGGGTGACGTCGGATCGCCGAGGACGAAGCAGCCGACGATATCGGTGCCGCCCGAGATGGAGGCGAGGTGGAGGTCAGGCTTGATATCGCGATACACGTAATCAAACGATTCCGGGACGAGCGGTGATCCCGTCGAAAGCAGGCAACGCAGCTCTGCGAGATCATGGGTCTCGCGCGGCTTGATGTCCGACTTGTTGAGCGCGTCGATATATTTCGCCGACGTGCCGAAATGCGTCATGCGCTCGGCGCTGGCGTAGTCCCAGAGGACTTGTGGACCAGGCGCGAAAGGCGATCCATCGTAGAGCATCAGCCGCGCGCCGCTTCCGAGCGCGGAGGCAAGCCAGTTCCACATCATCCAGCCGAGCGTTGTGAAATAGAACACGCTGTCGCCGGGCCGGATATCTGAATGGAAACGATGCTCGGTCAGATGCTTGAGCAATGCGCCGCCAGCGCAATGCACGATGCATTTCGGGATACCCGTCGTCCCCGACGAAAACAGGATATAAAGTGGCGTTTCAAAGCCGAGCCTCAGGAAGTGCGGCTCGCGCTCGGGCCGGCGGTCGATGGCGTCGGTCCACGTAGCAACGGTTGTCGTGGCGCGCCCACCCTCGGTGAGGGCCGCCTGGAGCGATGCGGCGAGAGCCTCACCGGTCCCGACATAGGGAACGACGATGACGCGCTCGACGGTCGCCAAGCGCGCGACGATGTCGTGGACCTTGTCAGTCAAATCGATCGTCTTGCCAGCGTAATAGTATCCGTCGACGACGAAGAGAACACGCGGCTCGATCTGCCCGAAGCGATCCTCCACGCCCTGTGGCCCGAAGTCGGGGGAGCACGAGGACCAGATCTGGCCCCGCGCCGCAGTGCCGAGAAGTGCTGCAATCGCGTGCGGAAGGTTGGGCAGCATGGCGGCAACGCGGTCGCCCGGCGCGAGCCCGCACTCGGCGAGAAACCCGCTCACGCGCGCGACGGCCGTCCGCACGTCGTCGGCGGTCCAGCGAAGTTCGACCTTGTCTTCGCCGCGAAAGACGATCGCCTCACCTTGTGCCATCCCGCTGAGGATCGCTTCTGCATAGTTGAGCTTGGACTCGGGGAAAAAGCGAGCAGAGCGAACGTTGTCCGAGACATCGGCGACGGCCGGCCCCTCCCGATTGCCCGGAATCTCGCAGTGGGCCCAGACGGCGGCCCAGAAGGCATCAGGTTCTCTGACCGACCAAGCGTGAAGGTCGGCGAAGCTCCCAACGCGCGTGCGCCCCGTCGCCGCGAGCCAACCCATGAAGGCTGAAAGTTGGGTTCGTGCGATTTGATCCGCAGTCGGACGCCAAAGCGGTTGATCCATCTTCAGCCTCATCCTCGTTTGCGTTGCATGTGTGCCGACATTCGGCATTGAGCCCCACGAGAGCGAATCAGGCGTCCGAACTTGGCGTTCAGGGTCACCTGACGTGCCGCCTTGCGACTGGACGTGAGCGCGCACATGTGCTCGTTCATACCAGGGCCGATTGGGGTGTCGAGACCAGGGTGCGACAGCGGTCCAGCAATCATGGGGTACGACATGCGCCACCGGCGGTTTCATCACATGATGGTCATCGGAGCCGAACGGTCAGCACGGCGTCATGCGCGCCGCGCCGCGCTGTAATCGAGCTTTCGGCCAACGCCTGTGAGTGAGCAATGTCTTTGGGGATCTGTGCATGACACCGAATTTTTCGGCACGTCGCTGGGCTCTCCTGACGCTCTTCGTATGTGGCTGGCTGGCGATCGGCGTGACGCTCTCGGTCGTGCAACGGGCAACCCACACCGAGCAAGGCGTGACGGATATCGCGGTGGTCGCTGCCACCCGTTACGTCGCGCCCATCTGGCAACCCATCACGGTTGTGCCGCACATGGGCCTCTCGCTCGATCGCGGGCGGCTCATCCTGTCTGTCCCTGATAAGGCGGGTGCACGCCCCATCGACCGGGAAAAGGTCCTCGAGCAGGGCGGAGGGGAGTTGGTTCTCGTCGACGGTGTCATGACGCTGTTCGGACACCACGAAGCGACTTCCGACGCAGATGACCTGGCGCGGACACCACCGCTCATTGCCGCCGCGATGGCTCATAAGTTCGCAGCCCTGCGCCTTCAGTCCGGAACGCTCAACATTGCGCTGCCAGGCGGCGGAGAACTCGTCATCCACAACGCCGCCGCCGAGCTGAAGAAGCGCGCGTCCCGGGATTTGGTCCTGACCGCGCGCGGCACCTGGATGAACGAACCCGTCACGCTATCGGTTTCACTCGGACCGAAGGCCGCCTCAGTCCCTCCCCCTGCGGCTCCTGCCACTGGGGGCGCGCAGGTTTCCGGCGTCGCCTTGATGCCGCGTGTCGCCGGAACTGGCACCGACCAGCGCCCGACGCCCGCAACCGCGCCTGAGCCACATCTCGGCAACATTCAGCTCGCACTCGACAGCCGCCACATGGTGCTTCGTTTCAATGGCGCCATCCAGCACGATCGAGGGGCCTCCTTCGCGGGAACCCTCAGCCTCAAGGTCCCAAGGTTAGCAACGCTCGTTGAAGCTTTCGGGGTCGATGCCACTTTTGCGCGGGCGATCGGAGCCTTTGCGCTAACAGGCTCGGTCGACTGGAGTGGCCCGCGCCTGGACATCAGCGACGTGAAACTCGAGACGAACGGCCATAGCAGTCATGGCGTACTGAGCTTGTCGCGAGACGCCGAGCGGCCGATAATCTCAGGAACGCTGGATTTCGGCATGCTCGATCTGTCGAAGTTCATTGTCGCCCAGACAGAGCCCACGTCACACTCCGTGATTGCGTCGACGGCGACCTGGTGGACGACCCTCTGGTCAGCGTTTCAGGGTCCCGTGACGCGTGTCGTCGATCTCGACCTAAGGCTTTCGGCCGACCAGATGGCCTTCAGTGGGCTCGAGCTTGGGCGCTCGGCTGCATCGTTGTCGATCATCGCAGGTGCAGTCAGGGCCAACGTCGCTGAGTTCATGTTTGCCGGCGGCATTGGAAATGGTCAGGTGACGACCATGACCAACGACGAGGGTGCAGCGACCAACGTCCGCGGAAAGATTGATCGCGCCGATCTGACGGCGTTTGCCGCAACCTTTGGGCTCGGCCCCGAGGCGTTTCCGATCTCAGGAACGGGGAGCATCAAGTTCGACCTGTCCACGGCTGGGGGCGACCGGGACAGATTCTTGCGAACGCTCAGCGGCATGTTCTCGATCGAGAGCAACGCCCAGGTCAGAACCAGGATCGATATTGAAAAGCTCCTTGCGATGGACCGCGCGGGCCCGATCGAGGACATTGGGGGCGAGACGCGGTTTGACCGCTTTGACGCTGAGCTCGCATTTTTCAATGGCCGCCTCTATTGCAGAGCCGCAAGGTTCAAGCGTCCCGACGGCGGCGTCAGCGTCACCGGGACGGTCGACATGATCAGCCACGCCGTGGAAATGGAAATCAGCGATGATCGCGCCGCAGGCACTGGTCTTGAAGCAGTTGCCGCGGCACCGCAGGGTCGAGACGCAAATGCGCCACGACGCGTCGTGGTCACCTCGGCTCCGATTGTCGATAGCGCCGGCGATCCAAGCATGCGCCGGACCGAGGCTGCTGGGAGCTTCGGTCGCCTGATCGTCGTCCCGGGCCGCCTCACCGAAAGGGGCGAGTGATCATCGCCCAACGCCCGGTCGGGGGCGCGAGCCCCGCGGATCGTTGCGTCACTCTGCCGTGAAACTCGCCTCGCGCGCTCGCAATATGGCTACGACGAGCGAGTTGACAGGCGTGGCAATGCCAACCTTGGCGCCCTCCCGCGGGATCGCACCATTGATGTTGTCGATCTCAGCTTGTCGCTTGGCGAGGTGATCGAGAAGCATCGATGGGCGCGCGTTGGGAATCTTGGCGCCGAAGTCTCGGACGTAGCGGATGGGGTCGTCGAAATCGAGAGCTATGCCGCGTGCAATCGCGACATTGAACGCCTCATTCGCACAGGCACTCGCAATCGACCAGGCTTGAGGATTGGCCTGCACTTGGCCAACGCGCAATCCCGTGATCGCGCATGGCCCCGAGTACGTGCAGTTGCAGATGAGTTTTTCCCAAACCATTTTATGGATGTCGGCGAAGGTCAGGACCTTGAAGCCGCCACTGCGCCAGACCTCGGCGACGCGCTCGAGACGATCCGTCATGCCGCCATCCATCTCGCCGAGACGCAGGAACTCCATGCCGTTGTGGTGCGCATGGCCGGGTCCGCGCATCGAGGCGCCAAAGCCACCGACAACGCCCATCATGATCCTGGTCGAACCGACGATGCTTGCGACCTTGTCGGCGCTACCCAAGCCGTTCTGGATCGTCAGGATCGGGGCTTCAGCCTTGCCAATTCGGAGCGCCGCCTCGGCAGCCCCGACGCAGCCGTCATCCTTGGTTGCAATAATCACAAGATCGGCATCACGCACATCGTCGGCGTTCGTCGTCGCCTTGAGCCTCACCGTCCGATCGCCGCTCGCCCCTTCGACGCGCAGCCCGTGCTGCGCTATGGCTTCCACGTGGTCGGCCCAGGTGTCGATAGCCCAGACGTCGTGGCCGGCGTCCGCCAGCAGCGCAGCATAAACCGAGCCCATCGCACCGACGCCAATGATCGCAATCTTCATGATCCGACGGTCCTCAGCATATGATCCACAGTGGGGCTAGTTGTGGTGCCTCAACTACCGAATAAAATTGCTGCTCGTCATGTCCGAATACGTCCTACCTGCCATTCAGCTGCGACCTGACCGATGCGATTGCGCTCGGGTGGCGTCGCGCGTTGATTGACCTATGCGTGCGGCACGCGGGTCGTCACTTTAGGTGCCATCACCGCCACACGACCCCATTTAAATGCTCTATTCCTCTGATTACACTAAAATTTTTCTCGCCACCTGAACCGCATAGGGCATTCCGCCAGATCGGATGGTGCTCCAGATGCAGCCGCGCTCGGGGGCGCCCAAGGATCAGCCGCTCGCGTCACCGCCATGGCCCTCGACGAGGCGACGTCAGCTCCAGTATTAGGTGAGCGCGGGCCGTTATCACGCTCATAAGCATAAATTTCGTGCTCTTTTGCCGCATCCCTTCGAACGAAACGTTCGTGTACCAGCGCGCCGCTTGGGTGCGGGTTAGAGGGAAAGCGGCGACGATGCCCAGATGGCTCGCCGCTCACGGACCAGCCTCGAGCGTCGGGACGATTGCCGTTCGCGCTCCGCGCGAAGCTACGGGGCGGCGTCGTTATCTCGACACCTCAACAAGAGCGCACTTCTGACGGGCCGAACTCAACGGCCTGGTGCGCTCCATTCGCAGTGCCGTCTCGTGGCGATCGCCGAAGATTCGGCGTGCGAATGACGTCAAGGGACCCCAATACATGTGGAGTTCAGTACGTGCGGGGCTGCTTGCGGCCCTGACGATAGCCTTGGTTGCGTTTCTCAACATCTCGCTTCCCGGCCGCGTCGCAAATATCCCCGATGCGGAAGCAGCTGCAAGCAGCTGCCTACCACCGGTGCTCAGAGCTCGATTAGCCGAGATCAGACGCCGCTTTGGACCTGTGAAGATCCTCTCGACATACCGCCCAGGGGCCCGCATCGCCGGCACTGGCCGACCGAGCTTCCACGCCTCGTGTCGAGCCGTCGACTTCCACCCGCCAAGCGGAAAGTATGGCAAAGTCGTCGCCTTCCTGCAGGCTAACCACTCCGGCGGCGTCGGAACCTACAGCTGCCGCATGCGCCACATCCACTTGGACAATGGGCCACGCGTCCGGTTCCACAAGTGCGTGCGCTGATCGCAACCTGAAAAGGACCCATCGGGATGCTGCGGCAACGACGTGGCTCCCGATGGCCACAGCCACCACAAAAAATCAAAGCACCGACCAGACCGTCATCCGGCGGATTGCGCAATTGCCGACCTTGATAGGTATTTTCTCAAACTGGAAAGCCTGAGCAGCGTTCTTGAAACCCGGTTTGCGCCAATTCTCACGCGCGACCCAATTGATCGCCGATCGCGGCAATCGGCCGGCTTTCATCCGGCCACAGAACATGGCATTCACGTATACGTTTTTCTCCATCTGCGCAGAATAATTGTACATTCGACGGGGATGGTGCGCGCGATCAACTGATGGCTTTCTTCTCCTGCGACCCTTCAGCTGGCGAGACGAATATGGATTTCGAGCACATCGAGGCAATCCTCGGCGAAGACCGAACACAGGCTGTTCTTGCCCTGGTCCTCGACAGAGCGACGCCGCCTGCGAAAGAGGGCGGCACGTGCGCCGAGACGTCCGCCATGCTCGAGTTGCTCGCTGCAACGATCGCGCGTCTCGTCATGCGCGATACGAAACTGACCAGTTCCGCGACACCTGAAACCATGGCCAACGACGTCATGCAACGCATCCTGCACCTGGTGCGCGCCATGCAGCATATCGAGGCGCGACCCGCTCACGCGCAGCGGGTCCACTAGGGGAACCCCTGAAGAACCGCTTGGAAGCGATCTGATTGTTGATGTTCGGCGGCTCGGTTACGCGATTATCTCATCGGCCTCTGAAATCCGGCTTCCGCTTCTCGTTGAAGGCGCGGATCCCCTCGATGCGATCTTCAGTCGACACGGTTCTGTTGTAAGCCTCGATCTCGTAGGAATAGCCGTTGGCACGGTCGAGGTCGGTCGCCTTGCTGATCGCGGCCTTCGCCTGTCGCACAGCAACGGGTGCATTCCCTGCAATCCGTTCGGCCATTTCGCGCACACCGACGCGCAGCTCGCCGACCGTGTCATACAATCGGTTCACGAGGCCCCATTGCGCCGCAACCTCGGCATCGAATGGCGTCGCCGACAGAATGACCTCTTTTGCACGGCGCACGCCGATTGCACGCGGCAGATTTTGCGTGCCCATGGCCCCGGGAATGATGCCGAGCGCCACCTCCGTCTGGGCAAACCGCGCATTGCGGCTGGCGTAGATGAAATCACACGACAGCGCGAGTTCGCACCCGCCCGCGAAAGCCGCACCATTCACAGCGGCAATGATCGGCACCGGACACTCCATCATCGCTCGGATCGTCTGCTCGATGATCGCGTGCTGGCTGCGCCAGACGGCGTCCATCATGCCGTTGCGCTCTTTGAGGTCCGCTCCAGCACAGAAGGCTGCGTCGCCCGCCCCGGTCAAAATGAGACAACGCACGTCACCTGGATCGACGTAGTAGGCCGAGAATGTGTCGCGCAATTCCCGCATCATCTGGGTATTCATCGCGTTGCGGGCGCTTGGGCGGTTCATCGTGATCGTCGTGACATGGCCGTCCGCCTCGATCAAAAGCGTTTCCGGCAAAAGCGTTTCGGGGTTCGGCATGCGTGGTCTCTCCTCGCTTGGACCATGGTCTTGCAAAATGCAGGCTTCAACGATGCGCGTGCAGAAGCGCCGCGCCCATGCGACAGCCGTGCACTTCGAGCACATTGTGGTCGCCTCTTGCGCATTCGATTGCGCCACGCAAGCTTAAGCTTGTCGACCTGCCGTCGGCGTCGGGATCGCGTAGCACCAAGAACTGCGCCGAAGCCGATCGTGACGCAAGGCGCAGCGCGCAAGACCGTTGAGGCATTAACTCGGGGCCAAGAATGCCATGACGCTCGCAGCAGTCGTCGAAGCCGTCGCGCGCTACCAGCCGGACCGGATTGCGATCGATGCGCCTGATCGGCGGATGAGCTATGCGGCCATGGTCGGGAAGGCCGCGCGGCTCGCCGGCTATTTCCGCGAGACCTGCGGGATCGCCCCCGGCGGCCGCATCGCGATTTTCACCGAGAACCACGCTGAGTTCTACCCCGTGCTCCTCGCCGCTTGGCATGCGGGCCTCGCGGCCGTCCCCGTTAACGCCAAGCTGCATGCAAAGGAGCTTGCCTGGATTGTCGCCGATTGCCGCGCGGCGCTGTTGTTGACCAGTTCCAAGCTTGCCAGCACACTTTCAGACGCTGGCGACGTCGCGTGGCCGCGCATCCTGGTTCTTGACGCGCCAGAGTATACGCGCGCCTGCTCGAGCGACCCGATCCCCCTTCATGATGTCCGCCCGTCCGACGAAGCCTGGCTGTTCTATACCAGCGGAACGACGGGGCGTCCAAAGGGTGCGATGCTCTCGCACCGGTCGATCCTGTTCATGTGCCACGCCTACTATGCCGACATCGACATGCTCGGGCCCGACGACACGGCTTTGCATGCAGCCCCCCTGAGCCATGGCTCGGGCCTGTACGGTCTTGCAAACATGCTGCGCGGCGGCTGCAACGTGATCCTGCCGGGCTTCGATCCCCGGTCCGTCCTCGATGCAATCGCAACCAACGCGCATGTGTCGATGTTTGCAGCCCCGACGATGATCACGCGGCTGCTTGCTGATCCCACCTTGCCGTCTGCAGACCTCGCAAACCTCAAGACGATTACGTATGGCGGCGCACCGATGTACGTCGCGGACCTGAAGCGCGCGCTCGAACGGTTCGGCCCGCGCCTCTACCAGCTCTACGGCCAAGGCGAGAGCCCGATGACGATCACGGGGCTGTCTAAGGCCATGCATGCTGACCACGATCATCCCCGCTACGAACAGAGGCTCGCCTCCGCAGGCGTTGCCAGGACGGGCGTTCGCTTCGACATCGTGCGCGACGACGGAACGCCGTGCGCGTGCGGCGAAGTCGGCGAGATCATCACGACCAGCGATTGCCTCATGACCGGGTACTGGAATGCGCCCGAAGCAAACTTCAAGGCGATGCGCGCGGGCTGGCTTTGGACCGGCGATCTCGGCTCGAAGGACGAGGACGGGTTCCTGACGATCAAGGACCGATCGAAGGACATGATCATCTCCGGCGGCACCAACATCTATCCGCGCGAGATCGAAGAGGTTCTGCTTCTGCACCCGGCCGTCGCGGAGGTCGCAGTCGTCGGGCGACCGCATCCTGATTGGGGCGAAGAGGCGGTAGCCTACGTGGTCGCTCGCCCCGCCACCCCTGTGTCAGCCGGCGAGCTTGACGCGCTGTGTCTCGAGAATATCGCGCGCTTCAAGCGCCCGAAAGATTACGTGTTCGTCGACGATCTCCCCAAGAACAACTACGGCAAGATCTTGAAGACCGAGCTGCGCTCCCGCAGCTGAGAACGCGGACAACCGCCACGCGCGCAATCAAGCGCGCATGTTGCAGCAGGACCAGGATCGGGCGATGATTGGGCGCCGGAACGTTGGCTCCTCCGGCGCTGTATAAGGAATATGACACGTGCTGCTCGGATGCATCGCGGACGACATTACCGGGGCCACAGACCTCGCCCTGATCCTGACCCGCAGCGGCCTTAGAACCGTTCAGGTCATGGGCGTGTTGGACGACGCACGGCCCTATGCTCACTACGACGCCGTGGTCGTCGCGCTCAAATCGCGCACCGCCCCCGTCGAAGAGGCGGTTGGCTGGAGCCTGCAGAGCGCTGACTCGCTCCTGGAGGCAGGCGCCCGGCAGATTTTCTTCAAGTATTGTTCGACCTTCGATTCCACCGACCAGGGCAACATCGGACCGGTCGCCGAAGCGCTCGCAACGCGACTCGCAGCACCGATCGCGATCGTGTGCCCGGCGTTCCCGGCCAACGCCCGGACGATCTATCAGGGGCATCTGTTCGTCGGCACGACCCTTCTTTCCGACAGCCCGATGAAGGACCATCCGCTGACGCCGATGCGCGACGCGAATCTCGTGCGCGTGCTCGCCCGCCAGACCGCCATGCGCGTCGGCCAGATCGTCTATTCCGATGTCGCACGGGGACATCAAGCAATCCGGGACCGGCTTCAGTCGCTGGCGAGCGCCGGGCACCGCTTCGCCGTCGTCGACGCCCTCAGCGACCACGACCTGATGGAGATTGGCAAGGCCGTCGCGGATCACCCGCTCGTGACGGGCGGTTCCGGCGTTGCGATGGGGCTTGCCGACAACTTCGTCGCGCAAGGCCTGCTGGCGAAGACGGAAGGGCAGAGCCGTATTACGGCCAAGCCCGGCAGGGCCGCGATTCTCGCAGGGTCCTGCAGCGCGGCCACGCGGGAGCAGGTTGCCTACGCGATCAGCGAGGGTTATCCGGCCTTGAAGCTCGAGCCGCATGCGATTGCGGCAGGCGCAGAGACCGTCGATCAGATCCTGACCTGGGCGGTTCGGCAATCGGGGGACCAGCCGGTCCTTGTCTATTCGAGCGATACGCCACAGGCCGTTGAAGCCGCACAGGCCTTGCGGGGCAAGGGAGCCGTTGGCGCACTGATCGAGCAAACGATCGCTGGCACGGCCAAGGGCCTCGCTGCTGCGGGCTTCACAAAGCTCATCGTCGCAGGTGGTGAGACCTCGGGCGCCGTCAGCGAGGCCTTGAAAATAAAGGCCATCGAGATCGGGCCGGAAATCGATCCTGGCGTGCCTTGGGTGCGCACACTTGATGACCGGGGCCTCGCGATCGCTTTCAAGTCTGGCAACTTCGGCCAGCCTGGCATCTTTCGGACAGCTTGGTCGCACCTGTCATGAGTGCCGAAACCGCACTGCGCGAGCAGATCTGCACGATCGCAGCCTCCCTGTATGAACGCCGGCTCACGCACGGTTCAACGGGCAATATCTCGGCACGCCTCCCCGACGGTGGTTGGATCATGACGCCGACCGGCTCTTCTTTTGGTGCGCTCGATCCTGCGAAGCTTTCCAAGCTTGATGAGACAGGCAGGCTCATCAGTGGCGATCAGCCGACGAAGGAAGCGTTCCTGCACACCACGATGTATGAGCAGCGGCCGAGTTCCGGAGCCGTCGTACACCTCCACTCAACCTACTCGGTGGCCGTGAGCTGCCGTGCCGACGTCGATTGCAATGACTGCCTGCCGCCCCTTACCGCGTATTATGTCATGCGGGTTGGGAAGCTGCCGATTGTTCCTTATTTCCCGCCGGGCGACACCGCACTCGCCGAAGCTGTTGGCAGGCTCGCCGGCACGCACCACGCAGTTCTGCTGGCCAACCACGGTCCCGTCGTCTCAGGCAGCACGCTGGCGGCCGCGACCGACGCGGTCGAAGAGCTTGAGGAAACGGCCAAGCTGTTTCTCCTGCTCGAAGGTCGTCCTCTGAAACCGCTCACATCAGAGGCTGTCGCGGAGCTGAGGCAGCGGTTTCGCTGATAGCCACGGCTCAGATGAGCAGCCGCGCGCGGCTGATCAACGCGCAGACGACGGTCACGGCGCCATGACACCGTGTGGCTTAAACCTATCACCCACCCGTCATTCAACCGCAACGGCGTGCGAAGCCTTATCGTAACGTCTTGAGTGCATCATTCTGCGAACGTTCAGTTCGCGGAAAGGTCGATCATGGGTGCCGCATCGAAACCCTCAAGCCGGCGCGAGGTTGTTCTGGGCCTTGCAGCCGGTGGCGTGGCACTTGGGCTGCCCAGCACAGGGGCTGTTGCAAACCCTGCTCGTTCCCGTACGGGCACTGCGCAGAAGCGCGCGCCGATCGACCTGCCGCCGTGGACCTACGGTACGGGCTCGTCTTCGACCGAGACCGTGCTGATGTTCCGCGGCAACGCTGCCCGATCGTTCTATGGGACGGGTCCGCTCCCTGAAACCCAACCATCGGTCGCTTGGCGGTTCAAGACCGCTGGAATGCGCCGCCGGCGGGGCGGAGCTTTCATCTGGTGGTCGGGTACGGGTTGGACGGGAAGCGCGGTGAAGGTCGACGATACCGTCTTCTTCGGCTCACTCGGCGGCTACGTCTACGCGCTCGATGCCGAGACCGGTGAAGTCGCCTGGCAGCATCAGGCACCGGGCATGTTCAAAAGCTCGATCTGCGTTTACCAGAACCGCCTCTACGTCGGGAATACCGACCAAAAGCTGCGCTGTATCGACGCTGCGACGGGCGCTGGCGTCTGGACGATCGACACGGGGCAACACTGCGACAGCTCGCCTGTCGTCGTGGATGGCCGGCTCTATATCGCAGGCGAGAGTGGTTTCGTGCGCGCCCTCAACCCGGCGACGGGCAAGCACCATTGGAAAACGTTTGTGGGCGGCACGAAGGGCAAGGACCACGCCAGCCACAAGGGTGCCGAAAGCTCGCCCGCGATTGCTGACGGAGAGCTTTACATCACGACCTATGCCGGCGAACTCGTCTCGCTCGACCTTGGAACAGGTGCCATCCGCTGGCGCGCACGCACCTATGACGACACCGATGCCTCGCCCGTGGTGGCTGGTGACTTCGTCTATGCCGCCGCAGAAGAGCGCGCACCGCGCGTCTATTGCTTTGAGCGCGAGACTGGCAAAGAAGTCTGGAGGACGCGCCACAGAACAGGGGGCCACTATTCGACGCCAGCCGTCGTGGGCAACAGGCTTTGGATCGGCGCCGAAGACGGGCGCCTCCACTGCGTGGATGCAACCGATGGCACGCTGATCTGGGCCTTTGAAACAAAGGGCGGAATTTGGTCATCGCCAGCGGTTGTCGACGGCAAGGTCGTGTTCGGCTCGCGCGACTATCACCTCTATTGCCTCGACGCCGCGACAGGCAGCGAAGTCTGGAAGGTGCGCCTGGACGGCCGAATCCTCTCCTCGCCATGCATCGTCGACGGCACGATCTGGATCGGCACAGCAACCGGCTTCTTTTACTGCTTGAAGGCCTGAGCAGTGTAGCACTCCTGCCACCATTGCCCTTTGCCACGGCCGACCGCATGTGAGCGGCGCGTTACGGAAGAGGGAGACGACATGAAGCAGTTGCGCCTCGCACTCGCCACCAACATGCCGAAGCGAAATGGCGACCCGGGCGGCGAAGCCCCCTTGCGCCAGCGCGTCCGCGCCCTCGTGACCAACAGACGGTTCGAGCACTTCATCATTGCCGTCATCATCCTCAATGCGGTGACCCTCGGACTGGAAACAAGCGCGACCGTGTCAGCCGCCATCGGCCCGCAGCTCGCAGCACTCGACACATGTTTCATCGCGATTTTTGTCGTCGAGTTGGCGCTCAAAATCTATGCGCACGGTCTGCGCTTCTACCGCGACCCCTGGTCCTGGTTCGACACCGTGATCGTTGCCATCTCGCTGATACCGCAGTCAGGTAGTCTGTCCGTCTTGCGGGCGCTTAGAATCCTGCGCGTTCTTCGCCTGATTTCGGTGGTGCCTGCGTTACGGCGTGTCGTTGCCTCGCTCCTGACCGCGATCCCGAGCATGGGGGCCATCCTATTGCTCTTGGCTCTGATCAACTATGTGTTTGCTGTGATGGCGACCAAACTATTCGGAGACAGATTCCCCGAGTGGTTCGGCACACTTGGGGCATCGCTCTACACGCTATTCCAGATCATGACGCTCGAAAGCTGGTCGATGGGCATCGTGCGGCCGGTGATGGAGGTCTACCCGCTCGCGTGGCTGCTGTTCGTGCCCTACATCATGATCGTAACGTTTGCGGTCCTGAACCTGTTCATCGGGATCGTCGTCGATGCGATGCAGAGCCAGGCGCACGAAACCCAGGACGCCGTCATCGAGATTACAAAGAGCGAGTATCAAAGTCTCGCCGCGGAGATCGCAGCACTTCGCGCTGACATTCGCGGTCTCGTCGAAAAGGGCGAAGCACGCGACGGGGGGACCACGCCCTGAAGCAGGCCCATCCCTGCACCGGCATTGTCGGGCCTCGGCGTCGATCGAGTAGCTTTGGATCAGTCTGGCGACCTTTGAGTGGAGGGGATCGATGGCAAAGCAGCAACCTTGGTGGGGCGGACGGTTCGGTCTCGTGATGTCGCTGTCCATGCTCGCGGCCATGGTTGGCCTCGGCGCACTGATGCTGACCCGCGAGTTGCCTCAAGCGACCGGTGTGAACGATCGGCAACAAGAAGCCGCGGCACCGCCGCCTTCGAATGCCGGCCGGCCGGGGACCGAACCGACCGCTGAGCCTCGAACCGCCGAATTGATGACGCTCACCGTCGATCCGCCGTGGCTCAGACCCTCAGCCGAGGCAGTCCTGACCCGGATTGCAGTCGCCTCCTGCCTGCACCAGGATCACCCCATGCCGATCCTGGCCGATCTTATCGCCGCTAAACCCGATCTCCTCCTCATGCTCGGCGACAACGTCTATGGCGACATCAGAGCCGGCGATCCGAACGAGCTCGCCCGCGCCTACGCAAAACAGCTCGGACGCGACGAAGTCGTTGCGCTGCGGCGGGTCGTTCCAGTGCTCGCCACGTGGGACGATCACGACTACGGCCTCAACGATGGCGGAGCTGGCTGGGAGTTTCAGCGCGAGGCCGCGGAGCTCTTCCGCTCAGCGTTCCAGCTGCCGGAGGCTCAGTCACCGGATGGCGGGATCTCTTATTCGCAAACGGTCGGTCCCGAGGGGCGGCGCATTCAACTGATCTTCCTCGACACGCGATCTTTCCGCTCGCCTTTGAAGCCCAAGAGTGAGGCATTCCCGCATTGGGGCAAATATGAGCCCGACGCCGACCCAGCCAAAACGCTCCTCGGCGAAGCACAGTGGGCTTGGCTCGAGGCCGAGCTTCGCAAGCCTGCCGACCTCAGAATCATCGCATCGAGCATCCAGGTTCTTGCGAACGGTCACGGTTGGGAACGCTGGGGCAACTTGCCGCTGGAGCGTGATCGTTTGATGCGGGTTGTCGCGGAAACCGGGGCCCGAGGTGTTGTGTTCGTGTCCGGCGACCGCCACAGCGGAGCGATCTTCGATTCGCCGCAGCAGTCCGAAGCCGGTGACTTCGCGATCGTCGAACTGACCTCGAGTTCGCTCAATCGCTCGTATGGACCGTCGCGCGATGAGCGCATGGCGCCACTGGTCAGCGAGATTTTCCACCAGGAAAATTTCGGCATCATCGAAGTGGATTGGGATGCGAGGGCGCTCACCCTGAAGCTCCAAGGGATCGGCGGCGACACGCTTGCAGAATATCGTGTAACCTTTGAAGCGCTCGGCCTCACCGCCGGGTGAGCGAAGCTGTCGCGCTGGCGTCGCAAGGCAAGCGCTCTGCCGAGCCTGCCTCGCCTCGCACGATCGCTTCCGCTGGCCAAGCCGCCGTCAGTTTCGACAGACGTGGGCCTTGAAGCAGCAGCGCTCTGGCCGAAGGATGCCGACACCGCTAGAGCGATGGCGACGTTCTGCGATCGCTGCCGGCTGGCAGCATGACGGTTCGGGGGCACACCATCTTCCGCAAACGCAAGCCAAGACGCGTAATCAACCTCGCACTCCAGGGCGGCGGCGCGCACGGCGCGTTCACCTGGGGCGTGCTCGACCGGCTACTGCGCGAGCCTGGCCTCGAGATCGGCTGGATCAGCGGCACGAGTGCGGGAGCGGTGAATGCGGTCGCCGTCGCGAACGGGCTCGCAGCCGGCGGGCCTGAAAGCGCGATCGACACACTGCATGCGGTCTGGCATGGCGTGGTCGATGCTCAGGTGCCCGACCTTGCCAAGCTGAACCCGTTCATGACCGGCGTCGTACGCAGTGCCGCCTCGATGGGCGCGGTGCTGTCGCCTTACGAATTCAATCCGCTCAAGTTTGACCCACTGCGCAAGCTGCTGACGCAAACGATCGACTTCGACCGCATTCGCAACTTGAAACCCTGCGAACTGCTGATCGCGGCAACCGACGTTGCAACCGGACGCGCGCGCATCTTCTCGACGGCCGAGCTGACCGTCGATGTCGTGCTCGCGTCCGCCTGCCTCCCGCTCCTCCACCATGCCGTCGTCATCGACGGCCGTGCGTACTGGGACGGCGGTTTTTCAGCCAACCCTGACCTGATCACGCTTGGCACCGCCTCGCCGCATCTCGACACCCTGATCGTGCAGATCAACCCCGTGGAAGTGGCAGCCGTTCCGAAGACGTTGCGGGACATCTCGGACCGGGCCGAGACGCTGATGTTCAATCAAGGCTATCTGCGCGACCTCGCAGAGATCGCACGCGCCAAGGCGCTCCCGGACAGTCGCTTTCTAAAGACAAGCGAGGCCCATGTTGCGCGCCTCCACCGCCACCGTTTTCACCGCATCCTGGCCGACCGTCACACAACGCCGCTCGACCGCGAATCAAAAATCAGGCCGACAGGCGATCTGATTTCCTATCTTCACGAGGCCGGTCGTGGTGAGGCGCAGCGATGGCTCGAGAAACACGGAGCCGCCATCGGCCACCGTGACACCATGGTGTGGGACTGATGGGGGCCATCTGCGCTGGCAGAACCATCCTGCCCATCAGGCCATCGTAGCAGACGATCACTCGAGCCCGCGCGGGCTTGCCTTCTTCCAACCGGGGTTCAGCCGAAACACAATCTGCGCCCCGATGATGACGGCTGCGACGCGCACGAGGTGGTGCAGGGCGATGAACGCGACATCAAGGTTAAGGACGATCGCCAGCAGGTTCAGCTCCGACTGACCACCGGGCGCGAAGGCGATCAACACCGAGATCGGATCAGCTCCGGTCATTCGTGCCACGCCATGGGCGACGGCGAGCGTAAGTCCGATCAAGACGGTCGAGAACACCGCGCCCCAGGCCACCCATTTCGAGAGTTCGCGCAACGTCAGCCCGCGAAACTGAGCGCCAAGCAGAATGCCGAGCGTCAACTGCGCCAGGATGAGCAACTCGGTTGGCACCTTTGCCGCTGTCACGCCACCGGCGTGGAATGCGCCGCTCAGGATCATCGGCCCGACGATCGCAGCTCCGGCAATCCCAAGCCGCCTGGCGATCCACCACCCGCTGACGCCGAGCGCCAACAGGACGAAGGCATCCCAAACCTCCATCTCCCAGATATGGATCGTGTTGATCACGGCACCGCCGACAGCCGCACCGGCGACGAATTGCATATAAAGCGGGACGGCGAACACAATCAGGACCATGCGGACCGCGGAAAGGAGTGTCACGGCCCTCTGGTTCGCACCTGCGTCCTCACTCATGGTGACCATGTCCGTGAGCCCGCCAGGGACAGACCCGAAAAAGGCCGTCGGCCGATCGAATCCTGCGACGCGGGTGTAGAATACAAAGCCGAGCAGCGTGATCAGCGCAGAGAACGGCACGATCAGAGCAAGGCTCAGGGCCAGTTCATTGGCGCGACCGAGGAGTGCTGGAGTGAAGGCGCTGCCGACTGCCACACCGAGCACGATGCGCATCGGGATCGAAAGCGAGCGCGGGCGCAACAATGGCAGGCGTGCGATGGAGGCGACCAGGCAGAACGTCAGGGCACCGAGGAAGACGGGCAGCGGCGCCTCGATCCAGATGAAGACGAGGGCGCCAGCGCAGGCGAGCGCGAACGACAGCAAGATCCCAGGCAGCCGAGCCTTGGCGAGCGCGAGGCTCCTGTCGAGCCAGCTGCCCGTGGCCTGATCTGAAACGGAGGGCGTTCGCTTCTGCATCGTTGGTTTGGATCGGTGGCTCTCGAAGGCATCTCGGTCGGAACGTATGGGACAAGCTTGCTCAGAGACAACGCTCGCGCCGGATTCTGCATCATGTTGGCCAGATGAGCAGGCTCACGATCGCAGCTGACAGCAAAGTGGCGAGAAAGCCGATCAGCAGCGCACGCGGCGCCAGTTCGACGATCTCGGCCCGTCGTTCCGGCACCATCGCAGCGAGGCCGCCGATAAGAATACCGAGTGAGCCAAGATTTGCGAACCCGCAGAGTGCATAGGTGAGGATCAATCTCGAACGGTCGCTCAAGGCGTCCGGTGGCTGACGGATCAATTCGAGGTAGGCCAGGAACTCGTTGAGTACGACCTTCTGGCCAATCAACGCGCCGGCCGCCGTCGCCTCTTCCCAGGGAATGCCGATGGCAAACGCGAGCGGAGCGGCCAGGACGCCCAGGATCCGCTGGAGCGTGATCGGTGCGCCAGCTACTTCGCCCAATCCGCCAAGCATGCCGTTGACGAGCGCCACCAGCGAGATCATGACGATGAGCATCGCAGCCACGCCTGCAACCAGTGAGACGCCGTCCAGGGTGCCTTGCGCAATTGCATCCATGCTGCTCTGCGGTGGCGTTTCGAAACGGATTTCGCTGCCGTCTGCGCCGCCGAGAAAACCGTCTGGAACCGCAAGACGCGACAACATCAGAGCAGCAGGTACGTTGATGAGGGACGCTGCTATGATGTGGCCAGCCGCGCCATCGACCGCTGACGAGAGGATCGCGGCGTAAAGCGCCATCACCGTGCCAGCGACCGTTGCCATCGTGCACGCCATGACGGCGAACAGGGCACCCCGCCCCATGGCGGCGACGTAAGGCTTGATGACGAGCGGCGCTTCAACTAGCCCGAGAAAAATGCTCGCGGCAGCTCCCGTGCTGAGCGGCCCACCGGTGCCGAACGTCCGCTGCAGCGCCCAGGCGAAGCCCTGCACGACACGCTGGAGCACACCCCAGTAATAAAGAAGCCGTACGAGCGCCGACAGGACCAGAATCATCGGCAAGACGCGAAACGCGACGATGTAGAGGTGCTGCGGGTCTGTTTCAGCGAAGGGCGACGGGCCGCCCGCGAGATAACCGAACAGCAGCCGCGCCCCTGCATCCGTTGCAGCTTGAAGCGCGAGCACTGCGTTGCCGAGCCCGTCGAAGACCGCCCGCGTCCACGGCATCAACAACAAGGCAACGGCGAGCCCCGTCTGCAACGCCAGTGTGCCGAACACGAGCACCGCCAAGTCCCGCTTTGCGATTGCCGACCTGTTCTCCGAGATCAACCAGGCAATGAGAGGTATTGCGACGACCGCGATCAGCCCTTGCCCGATCATGTTGCCAAGTGCTCCCATGCCGATGTCCGACGCTCTGCGTCATGATGCGCGAACATCTAATAATTTCAATTTCCTAGATTGATTCGAACCGAGAAGTCCGCCTCAAATCTTCGCTCTGAGGAACGCAGCGGACTTCGCGGTCTTCACACGAGGGCGTGCATCCCTGCCACAGTTTTACTGCTGCGATGCGGTATGTAGCGTGACTGCGAGCGGCTGGAACTGCTGCCGAAGTCCATAAACGATTTTGCGAGGCTGTCGCGATGACAGGTCGAGAGCCACCAACGTTCAGTGACCGCGGAGCCTCCGGGCTTCAGGGGCGCCCGGGTCCCGGAAGTGGCGCAAGGTCAGCGCGGGCGCAGCGGCGCAGGGCGCGGCAACAGGCTGCGGCAGGCGCCGTCCTCGACCGGGCCAGCACTGCCGTCGTGCAGCCGCCACGCAAACGACGCTTACTGGCAGCGCGGCTTGCTATCGGGCTCGTCGCAACGCTCGTGTTGACGATTGGCGCGCTGGCGGCGGCGATTGCAATCTACTCGCCCCAAAAGCTCATCAAAGAGCAACTCATTGCCCAGGTTGCCCAGGCCACCGGCCGCACGCTTACGATTGCAGGCGACCCGAGCCTGATCTTCTGGCCGTCGCTCGGCGTGTCATTCGCTGACGTCCGCCTGTCGGCACCACCCGGTATGTCAGCGCCCGATACGTTTGCCGCCCGCAGTGTTGCCACGCGACTGGCACTCCTACCGATCCTGAGTGGAGAGGCGGTCATCGAGGACATCACGCTCCTGGCGCCGGTGGTCGATTTGCGGCAGGACCGCAATGGACGTGCGAGCTGGGCCTCGCTCTTGCCGGTGCTGTCCGATCGTCCCGTGCAGGTGGCCCAGGCTGCAACCGACACGATGTCCGACTCCGACGACATCCCTGAGCGCGCTGGCGCTGCGGCCCGGGCTTCCATATCCGGGACCGCCCGCAAGTTCGCCCTTGCGTCGATGACCATCGTCGACGGAACGCTCACCTACACGAACGAGGCAACTGGGCTGACAGAACGCCTCGAGGACATTGATATCGTATTGAGGGGAGGCCGGCTGGACGAGCCGGTCAATCTCAAGGGCCAAGTGACACTTCGCGACGAGCGGATCGACCTCGACGGAACGCTCGAGAAGCCAAGCGCCGTCATTGCGTCGGAGCCCGTGCCGGTGCGCCTTGCGCTTGAAGGCCGTGCCATCAGGCTCGCTGCCGATGGTCCACTTCATATCGGCGGTGTGACCCAATTCTCAGGACCGGTCTCGCTGGCCATCCTGGAGCCTGCGCGCCTCGCGGCCATGCTTGGCACCCATCTGCCGGTCGCCGGCGAGCATGGCGCGCTGTCTGTTTCAGGACAGCTCAATGCGCAGCCCTCATTCCTTCGCTTGAGCGGCCTTTCCGCGGAGGCTTTCGGCGCAACGGCGCGCGGTGACATGACCGTCGCCCTCTCCGGCCCGCGTCCCATCATCGAGGCGGAATTGGCGATTGCTGGCCTCGACGTCGATCGCGTCAGGGCAGCGTTGGCTGCAGGTGAAACGGGCACTTCTACCGGGCCGGATGGGCGTGGCGACTTGGCCTCGCCAGGCGATCCGGCTGCCGCCGGTCCGCGCGATATCAACGATTTGCTGCATCAAGGGTCGGGCGGAGGGAATGCCGATCGCGCCGCCACGCCACGCGTTCGCGGCTACACGGCTCGCGACGGCTGGAGCGAAACGCCGTTCGACCTTGCAGGACTGACGGCGATTGACGTGCGCTCCGACCTGGCACTCACGGCACTGCGCGTGGCAGGCTTGT
This sequence comes from Hyphomicrobiaceae bacterium, assembly GCA_050330095.1. GTDB lineage: Bacteria > Pseudomonadota > Alphaproteobacteria > Rhizobiales > Hyphomicrobiaceae > JBCBWG01. The sequence goes on along the minus strand of JBHJOC010000035.1, from coordinate 48,502 downwards.
CGATCGACCGGGGTCGGCTGGATTTTTCGATCGAGTCTGGTCGGCTCGAGGCACGTCTCACGGAGGCCCAGCTGTATGGTGGCGTTGGCGTTGGAGCCTTAACGGCAACGCCTATTCCGGCAGGCGTCGAAGCGGCCGTGACGGCCACGATCGAAGGCGTCGATGCGCGCGCGATGCTGCGCGATGCTGCACAGTTCGAGACGCTTTCGGGTCGCGCGAGGATCGAGCTTGCGATGACAAGCCAAGGCGCCCATGAGCGGGCGCTCGTCTCGGGCCTGCAAGGGCGCGCCACGATGAGGTTCACGGATGGCGCGATCAACGGCTGGAACGTCGCGGAAGCCATGCGCGGTCTGCAGCAGGGCCGGCTCGACGGGCTGAAAAAAGATCCCACGCAGAAAACTGATTTTGCCTCGTTGGCTGCAGCGTTCGACATCTCGCGCGGCATCGCAACGAACCAAGACCTTGAACTCATCGGCCCGCTTGTCCGCGCGACGGGCGCAGGTTCGATAGATCTGCCAGAGCGCAAGATTGATTACCGGGCGCGGCCAAGGCTCGTTGCGAGCTTGTCCGGGCAGGGATCAGCTCAGGATCTGCGCGGGATCGAGATACCCTTGCGGGTTCGTGGTCCCCTCGCCTCACCATCGGTCACACCGGACATCGGCGGGGCGCTCGGCAGCGCCGAGCAGATCGGCAACGTGGTCACACAGTTCGGCGGTGACGGCGACAAAGCGCGCGAGGCCGTGGATGGCCTGAAGCGGCAATTCGACGAGCGTCCGGCTGGGGAGGTCGTCGACGATCTTTTGCGGGACGACGGCCGCGAAGCAAAGCGCCTGCTGCGTGGGATTTTCAGTCGCCGACGTGAGTAAGACCTTCGTTCGAAGTTTGGCCTGCCGCGCGCAGACGCTGGGCGCATCATGGTGAGGTACAGAGCAGGCGACTAAACCAGAAATCGAGCATAATTGGACGCTTAGGCTGTCACACTGCGTTCGAACACGACGGAAACACGGTTTTTACCTTTGGGTTCAACGGCTTCATCGACAAAAAAAATGCAGCTGATCGCGATTTCTGCTTGCAACCCGGGGGGGTTGCCCTCATATGCGGCACTCTCCGTTCGACCACCTGCCCTGAAGGTAAGGGGGCGGCAGTGCTGCTGTCGAATCCTAGACCCCAAAAGTAAGGAGCGGACGGGTTAAATCTATCTACTGGTTGGGGAGGGTCCGATGGCCTATGACGACGCCCTCTTCCAATTGGGGATGGACTTGACTCGTTCAAGCACCGCCCAAAAGGAAGATCATGGTGAGTTTGCGCCGGTAGCGCAAAAGCAGTCCGCTGTAGTTCGGGAAGTGGTTCCGCAAGCCCTGCATCCGCAGGAGGAGCGCAAAGACTTCTTTATCGAGCGCGAAGGCGTTCGCTATGCCGGCAATCACTTGATCATCGATCTCTTCGGAGCGAAGGGAATCGACAGTCTCGAGCGGGTCGAAAAGGCGCTGAAGCGCTGCGTCGACGAAGCCGGGGCAACACTGCTGCACTTCCACCTCCACCACTTCACGCCAAATGGCGGAGTGTCGGGTGTGGCCGTGCTCTCGGAGAGCCACATCTCCATTCATAGCTGGCCGGAGGCCAACTATGCAGCGCTCGACGTGTTCATGTGCGGCGAAGCTCGCCCGCATGTGTGCGTCGATATCCTCCGTGAGGAGTTCGATGCCGAGGACGTGGTCGTCAAGACGCACCGCCGCGGCGAGGAGCTCGACCTCATGGCCTGGAAAGCCGCTGCCTCGAAAAAGGCGGCGAAGGCTGCCTGAGCACGACGCGGGCGCGCCAAGCGTCCGCTTGACTCTTGAACGCGCATTGCCTCCGGGCAGTGCGCGTTTGCTTTTTTGCGAGCATGCCGCGCATTGCAGGTTCCGCAGCACTTTCGACGGGAGACATCGAGATGGCGAAGGACAAGACGAAGTCGAAAGACAAGAAGTCCGATAAGAAGGCGAAGGCGCCGAAAGTGCAAGGCGCGCGTTGGATCGAGGAGACGTTCCATCCCGAGTGGCGCGTTGCGATGAAGGCCGATCGCGTCTTGTTCGAGATCGAGACCGAGCATCAGCATCTGGTGATTTTCGAGAACAAGACATGGGGCAGAGTGCTGATCCTGGACGGCGTTTTCCAGCTCACGACATCAGACGAGTTCGTCTATCACGAGATGATGGCGCATGTGCCGCTGATGGCCCTCGAACGGCCAACGGATGTCCTTATTGTCGGCGGCGGTGACGGCGGCGTGCTGCGCGAAGTCCTGAAACACCCGGGTGTAAAGCGCGCCGTGCTAGCAGAGATCGATCAGGCCGTGATCGACACGTCGCTCGAATTTTATCCAGAAATCGCCGGGGGCGCTTTCAATGATGAAAGGACAGAGGTCGTCATTGGCGACGGCGCCCAGTATGTCGCTGACTCCACGGCCGCTTTCGACGCGATCATCGTCGATTCCTCCGAGCCGATCGGCCCATCTGCGGTCTTGCATCAGCCAGAATTCTTTGCAGCGTGCCGCGAGGCCCTCAAACCCGGCGGCATCCTCGTCACCCAAAACGGCTTGCCATTTACCGCGCCCGCGCACCTTGGCGAGGTGACAGCGTCACTCTCCAAGCTGTTCGAAACCGTAGCCCCAATGACGTGCACGCAGCCTTGCTACTTCGGCGGGCCATTTGCCCTGAACACGGCAACCAACGGCGCGCACCCGGCATCGATTGCGCTCGAAACACTCAAGCGCAGGGCCTCCCGGCGCAAAATCACCACGCGATATTGGACGCCGGAGGTTCATGCTGCGGCATTTGCTCTGCCAAGATATATCGCCGACATCGTTACAAATGCGAAACCTTGACCCAGGGCAGCGCAGGCGCGCGGCAATCGCTAAGAGCAACGTCGCTCGCGATGCTGTCACGCAGAGGTGAAGTCCCGAGTGGCAATTGCGATTATCGAAACTGGGGCTCCAGCACCTATATTCGCAGCTGTGAGGTGATCATGAGCAGCGCCCCACAGCCGCACCAAACAACGACGCAACTGTCAAGATCTGGGGTCCGCGCATATGTCTGAGACCTTGAACACGACGCCCGAACCAGTGGCGGCGACGCGCCCAGCCAAGCGGCGCGGAGTTGGAACCGTTAATGGCTTGGTCGGTGTCTTGCTAGCGCTGATGTCGACCGTTGCTGTCGCGGGCTACTCGGAACTGCGGCACTCGGGCGACACCGCGAAACGTGTCGAAGCCGTGCACCAGTCCGTGGCGCACTGCACGCGAACGCACGTGCGCACGACGCCTGCGATCTGATGGAAATCGCTGGCGAAGTTTGCACCGAGGTCGAGCCGGATCAGCGTTCAGATTGACGGAAGGTTAAGAGTTTGGCGCCGACGCCCCCCGATCGGCCCCAAGCAGCGGTGTTGCCCCATCGACCGCTGTAACGCCCCGGCTTTGGCCGGGGCGTTCCTTGTTCGACTGTCCGGGCCTTGTCCGAACCTCGCCAAGCCGCCGAGCTGTTTCGCCGCCCGCACACCAAGCTGTCATCGAACTGTAACGCAGCCGGTCTAGCTCCGCCGCGTCGCGCTCAGATGCGACGAATGGAGCAACCAACCATGACACGTGCCACCCTCCGCGCTTTGACCGCGGCTGCCCTCATGGGCCTGTTCGCCACCACAGCATACGCAATCGACGGCAAGCTCACACTTTACACGAGCCAGCCCAACACCGATGCCCAACAGACGATCGATGCGTTCAAGGCCAAATATCCCAACGTTGACATCACGTTCGTCCGTGATGGGACGACGAAGATCATGGCGAAGCTCGAAGCTGAACTCGCAGCCGGGGCGTCGCCAGCCGACGTGCTTTTGATCGCCGACAGCGTCACGATGGAAGGCCTCAAGCAGCAGGGACGCCTCTTGGCGCACGCCGACGCTGACGTCTCCTCCTACGCAGCCGGCATCCACGATCCCGAGAAAACATGGTTTGCAACCAAACTCATCACGACGGGGATTGTCTACAACACGGCTGCTCCGATGAAGCCGACGTCGTGGCTTGACCTGCTGAAGCCGGAGGCGAAGGGGCAGATCATGATGCCATCGCCGCTGACCTCTGGCGCAGCGCTGATCCATACAGCGACCCTCGTCGCAAATCTCGATGCAGGATGGGACTACTACGCGCAGCTCAAAGCAAACGGCGCGCAAGCTGCAGGCGGCAACGGCGGCGTTCTCAAGGCCGTGGCCGGCGGCGAGATGCTCTACGGCGTAATCGTCGACTTCATGCCGATCAGGGAGGCCGCAAAGGGGGCCCCCGTTGCCTTCGTCGCTCCGAAAGAGGGGGTGTCGGCCATCTCCGAGCCGGTTGCAATTCTGAGCAGCACCCAGAACCCCGCAGCCGCCAAGGCGTTTGTCGATTTCCTTCTGTCGGAAGAAGGTCAGAAGCTCGCCGTCGCGCAAGGCTATATGCCGGCGCACCCCGCTGTTAGCCCGCCAGCGGGTTTCCCAACCCTGGACAGCGTCAAGATCATGGCGTTCGATGCTGCAAAGGCGCTGGCAGAAACCGATGCCAACAAGGCGAAGTTCACGGAGATCTTCGGCGCTAACTGAGCACCGGCTCCGAACGGGGCGCAAACCCGGACCACGCGGAACTGACAGGGGTCTCGGTTGCGTCCCACCACTGACACCCGGCCTGAGCATTGCCAGGACCGGCATTGGACTGAGCGGGAGGGGGGCGGCCTGGTCGCCCTCCTCATCGTTTGCACCGTCGTCTTGTCCCTTCTGCCGCTCGCGCGATTGATCTCAGCGGCACTGCTTCCTGGTCCGACAGGCGATTGGCCCGAGCCATTGACGGTTCTCGCATCACGAGACGCCTTGCGAGCGACCCTCAACACGCTCGAGGTTGCGCTCGGATCGAGCGCAATTGCGCTGCTGGTGGGCGGCGGGCTTGCCATCCTCCTTGCATCCTCCAGGCTTGCGACCCGCCGAGCCATCGCGTTCCTGCTCATCCTCTCCGTCATGATCGCGCCGCAAGTCGCAGCACTCGCGTTCAAGACGCTCGCCGGCCCCGCCTCACCGATCCTCAAGGCGATGGCCCTCGCGCCGCCGCCCGGAACGCGAAACCCCTTGCTCGGAAGCTTCGGCATCATCCTGGTGATGGGTTTGCATCACGCGCCGCTGGTAGCGATCACGCTGGCCGGGGGACTTGCAGCAATCCCCCGTAGCCTCATCGAGGCTGCCCAGCTCGACGGGGCATCCGCGCCGCGCATTCTGATCTCGGTGCTGCTGCCACTGCTCCGACCCTATGCCGTGGCTGCGGCTTTGCTGGTCTTCGTGGCTGGCGTCGGCAACTTCGGGATCCCAGCACTTCTCGGCCTACCCGTCGGCTACGTGACACTGCCGACTTTGATCTATCAGAAGCTCGCGAGCTTTGGACCGCGGCTCATCACCGACGCGGCTGCGCTCTCGCTGTTGGTCGGCAGCATCGCCGCGATGGGTGTCGTGGCAGCCCTTGCGTTGTCGCCGCGAGAGGCAACGCGGCTCGATGCCGATGAACGGCTTGCGCCATTCCTGGATTTCGGGCGCGGGCGGCTGGTTGTCGAAGGCGCGGTGTGGCTGTTCCTTGCCGTTACGATCCTGCTGCCCATGCTGTCCCTGCTCGCGACAGCCCTGGTTCCGGCCTATGGGGTCGCGCTCACGTGGGACACCTTCACGCTGTCACGATTCACCGAGGTCTTGATCCGCCAGAGCGTGACGCTGCGCGCGCTCACCAATTCCCTGATGCTTGCAGGCTCCGCGGCCGTCAGCCTCGCTGTGCTTTCGATCCTCATCGGCTACGCCGTCGAGCGGCGCGGAAAGCGATGGCGCGTTCCTGCGCTGACGCTGATCGAGATGCCCTATGCACTTCCGGGCGTCGTTCTCGCCATTGCATGCATTCTGTTGTTTCTGAAACCGTTACCACTCATCGGCATCAGTCTTTACGCAACGCCGTGGATCATCCTGTTCGCCTACCACGCGCGCTTTCTGCCCGTGGTCTTGAAGCCGGTGCTGGCAGCACTTGCAACGCAGGAACGAGATTCAGAAGACGCTGCAGCGGTTTATGGGGCAAGCCTCCTGCAACGGCTTTGCTACGTGATCGTGCCACATGTGCTGCCTGCCGCCGTCGCCGGCGGTATGTTGGCGTTCTTGTTCGCGTTCAACGAACTGACGGTCTCGGCGCTGCTCTGGTCGGCTGGAACCGAAACCATTGGTGTCGCACTTCTAAGCCTTGAGGATGCGGGGCTCGGTGCAGAAGCGGCCGCAATCGGGGTCGTCACGATCGTTGTTGTGGCAACGCTCATGTTCGTGCTCGACGCGCTGCACCGCTGGTTCCCGCGCGACGTCCTGCCGTGGCGGATCATTGCACGCTAAACTTCCTCACTGCGCGAACGATTTCCGCACGCAGCAGCCAGGTCGACGCAACCGGAGACGCTGCAATCAGCCATCGACAGCGCGCCGTCCGATGATTGCAAAACGCAACCGCGCCGAAATGGCATCGATGATTGCGACGGTAAGCAAGATCATGATGATCAGGAAGCTTACATGCTGCCACTCGAGCGTGCGGATCTGTTCGGAGAGGTGAAGGCCGATCCCACCCGCGCCGACGATACCGATGATCGTGGCTGACCGCGTATTGCTCTCAAAGTAATAGAGCACTTGGCTCAGCATCACGGGCAGCACCTGCGGGATCAGACCGAAACGCACCGACTCGGCGGCTGAACCTCCACTCGCCACGACGCCTTCGACGGGCTTTTTGTCAGCAGCCTCTATCGCCTCGGAGAACAACTTCGCAAAATCTCCGAACGTCCCCGTCATGATCGCGAGAATGCCGGTAAACGGACCGAGGCCTGTTACGTTGACCCAAACGAGAGCCCAGATCAGCGGGTCGATGGCACGAACCGTATCGAAGCTGCGCCGTGACAAAAAATGAATGACCCGCTGGGTCATAACGTTGTTCGCGCCAAGGAAACTTACAGGAAATGCTAGCAAGGCTGCGAGAAGCGTTCCCAGGAACGCGATCGCCAGCGTTTCCGCCAGGCTCTCAAGATAGACCCAGAGCTTGGCTTCCGTACCAAAGCTTGGAGGAAACATCAGAGGAACGAACGAACCAAGTCGGCCGAACCCGTTATAAATCCGCTCCCAACTGAACTCCAGCCGATCGAAGCCAAAAATAAACAACGCGGTGCCCGCTGCAATTATCAAAAGAGCAACAATTCGTCCGGTCCAGTTCGTCGACATCTCGGCTGGATAGCGCAGGCGTATCTGATCTAGATTGTCGAAGACCGTTGGTCTCAAGCGTTGCGGCTGCAGCGCGTGGGGCATTTCCGTCATCGGTTGTTCTCCCGGCCAATCAAGCGGTGTCGCAGCCGTTCTGTTAGAAGGTCGATGATCATGACCGTAACGATGATCAGAACCAGGATTGCGCTGACATCTGTATATTGAAATGTACGGACGCTAGCGACAAGATCCTGCCCGATCCCGCCCGCACCAACGAAACCCATAATGGCCGCTGCACGAACATTTATTTCGAACCGCAGCAGACCATAGCTGGCAAAATTCGACAGCACTTGAGGAACGACTGCAAAGCGCATCGTTTCAACCCAATTGGCTCCTGTCGACTGCAATCCCTCGACGGGTTTCATATCAATGTTCTCAACGACCTCAGAGAACAATTTCCCCAGCGCTCCAGCTGTATGAATTGCGAGAGCCAGAACACCCGGGATTGCACCGAGTCCAAACGCAATAACAAAAATCAACGCGAAAACCAGCTCGGGAACGGTTCTGCAAAATTCGAGGAACCGGCGAGTCACGAACTGCAGCCAGCGCGCGGGGGTCACATTCGCAGAGGCAAAGAAACAAAGCAAGAGTCCGAAAATTCCACCTATCACCGTTCCGAGATAGGCGATAATCAGCGTCTCGCCGATTTTTCCGAGCCAATAGCGCCAACCCCAGAACCATTCGGCGAAATCGGCGGCAAACGTGTCGTATCGAAGCGTCGGGATCAGTTGATAGATATACGTAGTGAACCGGTGCGCATTGTTCCAAAAGCGTACGAGATCAACTTCGCCTGCCCAGGCAGCGAGATAAACGCACACGCCCAGTACGACGAGTCCGAGAAGCGTTTGCAATTTTTTAGCGGCTGTCGCTCTCGCGTACGCGCGCCTATGGTGCTGCAATTGCTCGTCAGGGAGCGCCAAGAGTGAGGATCGCGGCACGGGAGCAAGCCTTTTTGGCGACAATTTGAAATTCTTTGAGGCGTGAACAGCAGGGGCAGCCTTGTCGGCTGCCCCATTCTGAGAACCAACCGGTTAGCCGCGCTTTCGCTTCAGATTGTCGACGAACTTGGTGAGCTCAACCATCGCCTCATAATCTGCGTGAGATGTCGGATCCCAGGGTTGCTGCTTGCCGTCGGTCAGTTTCTGCCAGGCAGCCGGGTCTTTCTTGGCAACGTTGAAGAATGCGTCCCGGATAGCTGCTTTCAGGTCGTCTGGGAGTGAATTGAGATAGGCGACAGGCGAGTTCACGATTTTGTCAGACTTCATGACGATACGAAAATCAGCGTATTTCGCCATGCCTTTGCGGTCCATCCTGTGGAGGTTCGACTCGTTTTCGTCGTTCCACCAGTTCCAGGCTGCATCGCACGTCCCTTGCTGCACGCCGATTACTGCGTTCTCATGCGAACCAGCGTAGACGACCTTGGAGAAATACTGTTCGGGATCGATGCCGAGCTTATCCATTGCGAAGCGGGGGACGTTATTGCCCGATGTCGAGTTCGGATCGACGAGGCAGAGGTTTTTGCCCTTCAGATCCTCAATCGACTGGAAGCTGCTGTCGGCCTTCACGTACAATACGGCATGGTAGCCCTTGCCGCCATCAGCATTCACCATCATCCCGAATGGCTCGATCTCGGCGCCAATCATGTAAGCGCGCGCGTAAGAGGCCGGACCATACTGAGCAATGTGGATATTGCCGGATTTCTGACCCTCGATCACCGCGGCGTAATCGTTGGCGACGCGCAGCCGCACCGGCACGCCGAGCTCACGCGAGAGATACTCAGTGAACGGCGTGTAGCGATCGGTCATGCCCGAGGCGTTCTCGTCCGGCACAGCCGCGAGGATGAGCTCTGGGAACTTGGACTTCCAGTCTTGTGCGTTCGCGGTCCCGGCAACCGACAGGACGGCAGCGGCGGCGATGAAGCCGACGATGTGGCGACGATTGAACATGATCATACTTCCTCGAAGAGACGTGGCCTTCGTGTTGGGACACCGGGATCGGCCGTTTCCCAGGTGCCATCGGGCCATCGCCCAAAGGGCGCTGGTGATCTGTGGGTCTTTGGCGGCAGCGGATCGGTGCACTGGGAGCCTTGCCTTGCCCGTGGCAATGTCGGTCAGGCCACCGCCTCCATTCTACCGGGCATGATCGCGGGATCGGGCATGGCAGTGCCGGCGGTATCCATCACCTCGCCTGCCTCGAGCCCGTAAAGCTCGCGGGCAACATCGTCAGTGAGCGCGCTCGGGAGGCCGTCGAACACGACGCGCCCCTGCGCCATGCCGACCAGGCGGTCGCAATAATTGCGAGCGGTATCCAGCGAGTGCAGGTTCGTCACGACCGTGATGCCGAAGTGCTTGTTGATCCGCAGCAGCGCATCCATAACGATCTTTGTGTTGCGCGGATCGAGTGACGCGATCGGCTCATCGGCGAGCAGGATCTTCGGCTCCTGAACCAGCGCCCTGCAGATGGCCACACGCTGCTGCTGGCCACCCGAGAGCTGGTCAGCGCGCTGCGCTGCGAGGCTCACGATATCGAACTGATCGAGTGCCGCGAGCGCGATCGCCTTGTCGTGCGCGCTCCAGAACTTCGGCAGCGCACGCCATGTTGGCATGTGCCCGAGCCGACCCATGAGGACGTTGGTGAGAACGTCAACGCGACCGACAAGATTGAACTGCTGGAAGATCATCGCGCAGTCACGGCGCCAGGCGCGCAACTCGCGGCCTTTGATGCGCCCGACGTCAACGGCGCCGTAGCGGATCGCGCCCTCAGACGGGTCGATCAGACGATTGATCATCCTCAGCAAAGTCGACTTGCCAGCGCCGGACCGCCCGATGACACCAACAAAGCTACCTTCGGGAATCGCCAATTCGACGCTGTCAACAGCCTTGAAATTGCCGAACCGACGCGTCGCCTGTTCTAGTACCAGCATGCTGCACCTCGCTCTCTGCGGCGCGATATCAGCCTGCGACAATAGTTTGATGACAGTGATCGGACGTACTCGTCGCAGGGGAGCCGGGCGACGCGTTGGCGACGGGCCGGACAGGGCTGGACAAGTCTTGCGGTGGTAGGCCGGGAGGGACTCGAACCCCCAACCAGACGGTTATGAGCCGTCGGCTCTGACCATTGAGCTACCGGCCCGCTCAAATTTGCCCGATCAGACACACTCGACGTATCGCGCTGTGCCCACCGCGACAATCCCCGTCTTCACTGGGCCCCGTCTTCACTGGGCCCCGCCTTCGCTGGACCCCGTCTTCGCTGGACCCCGTCTTCGCTGGCCGCTTAAGTGGCTTGCGCATGCTGAGCGACCTAAATTCGCCGTCTTGCCCGTCAAAGCTTCGCGACGCGCGCACGCTCTGCGTCCAGACACGATGCCTGTACCGGGTTGCGTCGAAGGGAACCTGACCAACGCTGCACGACACCTGCCGTGATCATCTGTAAAGAACCATCGACATGCTGCACACACACCTGGTCCTAGCCCTGTTTTTGGTGAGCCTCGTCATGCCAACCGCACTCGCTCACGCCGACAAAAGCCCGCGCACGATCACGATCCATGCCAGCGGCAGTGTTGCGGCCGAGCCCGATCAGGCTCTGATCTCCACCGGTGTTTCGACGCAGGGCAGGACGGCCGCTGACGCGCTCACGGCAAACTCTAAACTGATGGCCAACGTGATCGACGGCCTGAAGGCGCTCGGCATCGCGCCCCAAGACATGCAAACGGCTGATTTTTCGATCAACGAGCGGTATACCAGCGCCCCAGGCCAGGAAGCACGCGTCACCGGATATGAGGTCCGCAACAGCCTGTCGGTACGGGTTCGCAATCTTGCCCAACTGGGCGAGGTCCTCGACAAAGCGACCGCGCTTGGCGCCAATCAGTTCGGGGGCTTGACGTTTCTCGTCAGCGAAGCCGAGACCCTGACGGACGCGGCGCGCAAAGCAGCCGTCACGAATGCCCGCCGGCGCGCCGAAACGCTCGCCCAGGCCGCGGGTGTTGCACTCGGCGACATCATATCGATCACGGAAGGTGGCGCTGCGATGCCGCGACCGATGCCGATGGCACGTGGCATGATCGAAGCTGCTCAGTCCGTGCCGATCGAAGCTGGGCAGAACGAACTTCGGACCAGCGTCGAGATCGTCTGGAAAATCGACTGAAGCCCTGAACCATCGCAAAGCGAGCATGACGCACCTCGTCCGGCAATTCGTTTGGAACGGCCGGCTTTTGCGAGGTAGAACCCTTGCGGGTCGGAGTGGGCGCGCTGTTCGCCCCGAGCCTCGGCTCAAACGATCGTGCGGTCCCGCAGCCCGGCGATCGCGGCCGCGCTGTAACCGAGTTCTGCCAGGATCTCATCTGTGTTGGCGCCCCGGTCCGGAATTCCGGCCACCATCCTGCTCGGCGTCCGCGACATTTGGATCGGCTGAGCCACCGCGCGCGTCACGCCAAACGGTACTGTCTCGATCTCAGCTCCAATCCCGAGGTGGTCCACCTGGGGGTCTGCAAAAACCTCGTCGACCCGGTTGATCGGGCCTGACGGAACTCCCGCGTCGAGCAGAGCAGCATCCCATTCCGCCGTCGTGCGGGTCGCCATTACGTCAGCGATCAAGGCGTTGAGCACAGCGCGGTTGTCGCGGCGGAGCCGATCCGTCTCGAACCGTGGATCCTTCGCCCACTCGGGCTTGCCGAGCGCTGCACAGAAGCGCGACCAGATCGTGTTGCCCGAGACCGCGACGTTCATGGCGCCGTCGCGCGTTCGAAATACGTTCGTTGGCACGCTCGTCGGGTGCTCGTTGCCAGCCTGGCCAGGCACTTCGCCTTCCATCAGCCAGCGCGCTGCCTGGAAATCCAGCATGAAAGCCTGCGCCTGCAGAAGCGATGTCTGAACCCATTGGCCACGGCCGGAGCGCTCCCGCTCGATCAACGCGGTCTGAATCCCCATCGCGCAGAACAGGCCAGCGGTGAGGTCTGCGACCGGGATGCCAACCCGCATCGGCCCTTCGCCAGGCGCACCGGTCACGGACATGAGCCCGCCCATGCCCTGCGCGATCTGGTCGAAGCCGGGCCGCGTCGCGTAGGGCCCTGTCTGGCCGAAACCGGAAATACTGCCGAGGATGATTCGCGGGTTCACCGCCGCCAGCGCGTCATAACCTATGCCGAGGCGCTCCTTGACGTCAGGACGGAAGTTCTCGATTACAACGTCCGACCGCTCGAGAAGACGCATGAACACGGCGTGACCTTCGGGCTCCTTCAGGTTCAGCGTCATGGAGCGCTTGTTGCGCTGAAGGTTCTGAAAATCCCCCGTCGCACGCCCAGCGCCGAGTGCGCCGTCGGCCTCAAGCGCAGCGGGTTGTTCAATCTTGATGACGTCCGCGCCCCAATCTGCGAGCTGCCGCGCGGCTGTTGGACCGGACCTCACGCGCGTAAGATCGAGAACCCGAATATGGGACAGTGCGTCTGACGCAGGTACGTGCGGCATGGTGGCTAGCCTCCCGTTCGGCCCGGCGAGCGCCACCCCAGCCATCGCGAGGCAACCGCGCGCCAACAGGCGTTTCCCGCTCTCCGGCGGCTCGATAATTGCTGCGCGGATTAGAGCCCGAGCCCGTGGAGTGTCCCAGGCGCGCCGTTCAAAGGGAAGGCATATTGTGCGACGGGCAGCCTCGCGTTCGCTGAACCGTCCCGCGGGCAAGCCTCGTGAGCAGCCTATTCAGCGGCCATTGGAAACTCCGCGACCTCGTCGACCAGCATGCCGAGGGCATGGAGATATGTCTCGAGGATCGCCTCTTCCTCCATCCGCTCGTCGCGACCCTTTTTTCTGAGCCGCAGGATTTGACGCATAGCCTTGACATCGAAACCAACCGCCTTCGCCTCTGCGAACTTGTCCTTGATGTCGTCACTGAGCGCCTTCTTCTCTTCCTCGAGACGCTCGATCTGTTCGATGAACTGGCGAAGTTGGCGTTGGGTCGAATCATTCATGGCGGTCATGGCTTTTGTCCTCAGCACCTGCCATGCGAGGCAGGTACCGTGCGTTGGTCCCGACGCGAAACGGACGAAGGACAGGGCTAAACGATCGGGGCTCGGCGCCAACAGCGGCCATACGCGCGCCGATGCTCGATCGGTAGCGAAGGCTGAGCCCACGAACAAGTTGCAAGGGCGAGTTGTCCCCGCAGTCCCCGGTCGGCGATGGCATCTCTTGACTGCCAGAACTCCCAACCGAGATGGTGGCCCCCTGGTAGGGGCTCACACTCGGATCAGTGATCCTTGGGGCGAGACACCTCGAAGGCAGCCTTTTGCTCGGATGACGCCTCGGTCTGATAACGCTGCCGCCACTCCGCGTAAGGCATGCCGTAGATGAGTTCGCGAGCCGCATCCTTGTCGAGGTCAAGCCCTCTTTCTGAGGCCGCTTCCTGGTACCAGTTCGAGAGGCAGTTCCGGCAGAACCCTGCAAGTGTCATAAGGTCGATATTCTGGACGTCCGTTCGCGTGCGCAAATGAGAGACGAGCCGCCGGAACGCGGCAGCCTCGAGATCGCGGCGGGTCTCTTCGTCGTTCGGCATCGTGGTCATGGGTCTGCTCCTGTTCCACTTCTCAAATCGAGCACGCCGCGCAGCGGTGGCGCGCCGAAGAGCGCAGCGCTTGCACAAGTGCGGCCCAGTCCCTGGACCGAGCGCGGTGCGCTCGAGGGCCGAGCACCATCCTGCACCCCTGCGAGATGGGCGACGCCGCGCGATGCGTCAATGACCGAACTGGGCTCTCAGTTTGCCTCGCCGTCACGCCCCTGTTCGTAGGCGAGGACGTTGCCCGCCAAATACAGCGAGCCACAGATCAAGACGCGACGCGCGCCTTGCGTCGATGCAACGAGCTCCGCGAGCGCAGTCGCAACGTCCGGCGCCGTCGTCGCCGGGATGCCAACGGCCCGAGCGCGCGCTGCAAGCACCGCCGGCTGCTCGGGCTCGCCAAGGCCGCCCGTCACGGGAACCGCGATCAGACCGCGAACTAATCCGGCAAAATGCGACAAAAATCCGTCAACGTCCTTATGCTGCATAATACCGCATACGAGCCACGTAGGTTTCGGCGCCCTGTCTTCGAGATCGGCGAGCGTCTGGGCGACCACGGCACCCGCAGCGGGGTTATGACCGCCATCGAGCCACAACTCGTCGTCGCTCGCGAGCCGCTTCGAGAGGCGCCCACCGTTGAGTGGCGTCATGCGGGCCGGCCAGACCGTTGACGACAGACCGGCTGCGATTGCAGCTTCCCCCAGGCTCTTGCCGTGCCCAGTCACAGTGGCGAACCTTCGTACGGCTGCGATTGCAATCCCGGCGTTGCTGATCTGGTGGGGCCCGCGCAGCGCAGGCAAGGGAAGGTCGTAGAGCAGATCTTCGGCCTGATAAACGAGACGGCCATTTTGGGCGAAGGTTTCATAATCCTGCCCGTGTATGATGAGGGGAGCGCGGCGCTCGGACGCCACAGCTTCGATGACCTCAAGTGCCTCGGGTTCCTGCGGGCCGACCACGCAACCCACCCCAGGCTTCATGATCCCAGCCTTCGAACCGGCGATCGAAGCCAGCGTCGGACCGAGCCGCTCCGTATGGTCGAGCGCGATCGGCGTAATGACTGTCACGGCCGGGCTTTCAACGACATTCGTTGCATCGAGGCGCCCACCGAGTCCGACCTCGAGCACGACGACATCGGCCGGAGCTTCTGCGAACGCGAGGAACGCGGCAGCGGTCGTGATCTCGAAGAACGTCATCGGGTCCGACCCGTTGATTGAACGGACACGTTCGAGGAGATCAATCAAGCAATCATCGCCGATCGGTCGCGTCGAACCATCATCAGCAGCAAGCGCGATGCGCTCGCCAAACCGGACCAGATGTGGCGAGGTATAGACGTGCACGCGCAGACCCGCCCTCCTCAGCATGGCAGCCGACATCGCGCAGACGGATCCCTTGCCGTTGGTGCCTGCGACATGGATGACCGGGGGCAGCTTACGATGCGGTGCGCCGAGCTTGCTCAGAAGCACCCTGACCCGATCGAGCGAGAGGTCGATCGAAACTGGATAGAGTTGGCGCAGCGAAGCCAGCAGGGCGCCAAGTCGCTCAGCGTCGGCGGTCATGCGTCGCGCTTGCCCGTCGGCGCATGACCGTTGGCGAGCGACGCTTTACCGTCGGACCCAGTGCCGGCATCAGTGCCCGGCTCCTTCTTTGTCCGGCCAGTCGAAAAGCCGCCCGTTGTAAAGCCGCCCGTCGTGAAGCCAAGCGAATCGAACAAACTTGGCTCGGATGCCGGCTTCGTCGGCGCGGAGGCTTTGCCGGTCCCGTTCGCCTTGGGCTTCGGCTCATTGGCTTTCTGTGTCTCGTCCTGGCGAGCGGCCACTGCGGCTGCATCGTCCGGTTCGACGCCGGGCCCTGACGCGCCAGCAGGTCCTTGCCCATTGGCCTTGCCAGTTTGAGCGGCTGCCTCATGTGTCCCGGCACCGTTCACCTGCGAGCCCCGCGTTTTGGCAGCGCGGGTCGCCGGCGCCGCTGCGCTCGTGACGACGCGTTCACGACCCGAACCGAGCACCGATCCGCCGACGTCGGCGACTTCTTCCTTCAGGTCTTCTGCAAGCGCGAGGTCTGGCCCAAGGACCCGCACCAAGCGGGCCAGCGTATCCCGCATCTTGTGACGGTGGACCACCATGTCGATCATGCCATGCGCCAGCAGATATTCAGCTCGCTGAAACCCTTCCGGCAATTGTTCCCGGATGGTCTGCTCGATCACGCGCGGTCCAGCGAAACAGATAAGTGCGCCCGGCTCTGCGATCTGGACATCTCCCAACATCGCATAAGAAGCCGTAACGCCGCCCGTTGTTGGGTCGGTCAGCACGACAATGTAGGGAAGACCCACCTCGCGCAGCTTCTGCACAGCGATGGTCGTGCGCGGCATCTGCATCAGGGACAGGATGCCCTCCTGCATCCGAGCGCCGCCCGATGCCGCGAACAGAATAAAAGGTATTCTCGACTCGAGCGCGCGCTCAATGCCGGTGATCACAGCCTCTCCCGCCGCCATGCCCAGCGACCCGCCCATGAAACGGAAATCCTGGACACCGATCACGACGCGACGACCGCCGAGCAGTCCCTCGCCGATCAGAACCGCGTCGTCGAGGCCCGTTACGGTCTTTGCGTCCTTGAGGCGATCAACATAGCGCCGGCCATCGCGGAACTTCAGCGGGTCGAGCGGGACCTCGCGCAACGGGACACGCTCATAGGTCCCGTCATCGAATGTCAGCGCAAGCCGATCCTGAGCACCGATACGCAGATGGTGCTCGGAGCCCGGAATGACGAACTGGTTTGCTTCCACGTCCTTGTGGAAGACCATCTGCCCGCTCTCTGGACACTGAACCCAGAGATTCTCCGGCACGTCGCGCTTCGTTGTCAGAAAGCTGCGGATCCGTGGGCGAACGACGTTGCTGATCCAGTTCACTTGGGTTCGGCTCCTGGCGATCGGCTCCTGGCGCCTGCAAGGCGGCTGCCATAGAGGCAATCCGAATTCTGAAATGCCGGTCCGCCTGAGTTCGAGCCGAGCCGGTCGGCGTGACGATGGCACGGCAACAGTTGTTCGTCGCGCATGCCTTCAGGTGTTTTCAGGTCAAGGGCCACGAACGGCGATTGAAAGCGCCTCTACGAGACCTAGGACAGCCGGCACGGTTTTGCCAGTGGCTCGGCCATCCGAATCCAACGTTGCTTCGATCGCAGACACCAGAGCGGAACCGACAACGACGCCATCGGCGACCGCCGCGATATCGCGCGCCTGGGCGGGGGTCTTGACGCCGAACCCAACGCAGACCGGGAGTTCAGTCTGCGACTTTATCCTCTCGACATTCGCCGCAACGGCTCCACGATCAGGCGTAGCGGCCCCCGTGATCCCCGTTATCGACACGTAATACACAAAGCCTGACGTATGGGCGAGCACGCTTGGCAGGCGCTTTTCGTCCGTCGTCGGCGTCGCCAATCGGACGAAGCTGATGCCGGCCTGCGCAGCGGGCAGACAGAGCTCATCATCGGCCTCAGGCGGCAGGTCGACGACGATCAAGCCATCGACGCCGATAGCGGCCGCCTCTGTCACAAACCGTTCCACACCGAAATGGTAGATCGGGTTGTAATACCCCATCAAGACAATCGGCGTGACATCGTTATTCGAGCGAAATGCTCGCACCATCTCAAGCGTTCGGCCCAACGTCTGGCCAGCCTTGAGGGCGCGAAGGCCTGCAGCCTGAATGGCGGGCCCGTCAGCCATCGGATCGGAGAACGGCATTCCAAGCTCGATGATGTCTGCGCCGGCTGCCGGCAGCCCATCAAGGAGCCGGCTCGACGTCTCGAAATCCGGATCGCCAGCGGTTACGAAGGTCACAAGAGCGCGGCGCCCCTGCGACCGCAGCCGCGCAAATGTCTGATCGATGCGTGTCTTTGGCATGCTGCGTCTTAGCCCGCCACTACGGAGCCGACAAGGATCATCGCAGCGCGCCCGCAGCGCCCATTCAGCTTGGTTGCGCGACCATCGCCTTGAGCTTGGCAATGTCACGCACAACCAGTCTGTCCCGCGCCGGCTGCGAGATGAGGCCTTCCGACTTGAACCGTGACATCTGACGGCTGAGCGTATCAGGGTTCAGCAGGAGATAGTCTGCAACATCCTGACGGGCGAGGGGCATATCGAACACGATGCCGCCGGGCGTTGACCGACCGAGCGCTCCGGCAAGATCGACAAACAGCCCAGCAAGCCTCTGCTCGGCACTCAACCGGCCAACGCGCACGGCATGACGCATGAATTTTGCGACCGACGGAGCGAGCATTGTTGTTGCGCAATCGCATTCCGCATCGCCTGCCGCCTGCCCGTCGGATCCACCGGGGTCCGCGCCATTGTGTTTGGCATGATCGACGCACGTCAGACGTTGCAGCGTCACCTCGGTTGCTGCCCGCAGAGTGATCCGAAGCTCTTCAGGCAGAGACGCAATCCACAACAGATCTCCCGGAATCAGGATCAGCAGCGTGCTCGGCTTGCCGTTGATCCGCGTGGTCTCGACCGTCAGCCACCCGTTCTCGACATGCAAGGCAACAGCCTTTCGCTCGCTGGAGAGCGACAGCCGGTGTCCCGCCGACAGGTCGAACGACAGCCCAACCGGAGTAACGGCCCCAAGCCGACCGGCTGCCAGTCCTGCAATTCCGTCGCGTTCTCGATTATCCATGATCGACGCCTCATCCTCGCGTTGACCATCACGCTAAGCCGACGCCGATCCGTCGCGATTGCGCTCTGTCAATAAGACCTGCGACGAAATCGCTTGTGCTGGCGGTCCACAAACAAAGTCGGGCGCCAAAGTATCAGACGCGTTTGATGTGGATCAAAACATGCGTCGCATTTTGGGCACATTCGTCGGCGCGCGGACCATGGACTGATTTTGGTCAGCGCAAACTGGACCCCGCGATCTCGACACCAGGGAGCAAATGCCTTGAGCGTGCAATGCCACCTAGGGATCACGCGATCGGGGGACGACATGAAGGAATTGAAGGGAGCCGCTGCAGTTCTGGTGCTGGCAGCAGGCTTTTCGCAGCCTGTTCAGGCGGGCGATTATTCTG
The DNA here is from genome assembly GCA_050330095.1 of Hyphomicrobiaceae bacterium. Taxonomy (GTDB): domain Bacteria; phylum Pseudomonadota; class Alphaproteobacteria; order Rhizobiales; family Hyphomicrobiaceae; genus JBCBWG01. The sequence goes on along the minus strand of JBHJOC010000035.1, from coordinate 29,605 downwards.
GGGATTTCATGGTGCGCGTCCTCGGCGCAGGTGTTTTGACGCAAGACAACCTTAAGTCTCTGACCAACAATGGAGCGCCGATACCGGGGCTCGATGCGAGCATTTCCGATGAGTTCATCCCGGCTGCGACGCTGACATACTTCTTCACGAAAAATATCGCTGCCGAACTTTTCTGCTGTTTCGCGACGCATCAGGCACGCGTCAGCGGCGGCGTCGGCGAGGTGGCCGACTTCTGGATTTTCCCGCCAGCCGTCACGTTGCAATATCACTTCGATCCGATGCACGGCTTCAAGCCATACGTTGGAGCGGGCCTCCAATACATCCACTTCTTCGATGTCAAAACCGGGTCTAACGGCCTTGGCGCCGATCGGGTCAGTATCGACGACGCTATCGGTTTCACCCTCCAGGCTGGGCTAGATATGGAGCTGGGCCACGGGTTTTATGCCAACGCAGACGTGAAATACACTTGGCTCAATACGAACGCGACCTGGAACGTAGGTGCTGACCGTATCCGGGCAGATATCGACGTCGATCCGCTCATCGTCAGCGCTGGCATCGGTTATCGGTTCAATCTGTTCGGACGGAACAGTGCGCCGCTGAAGTAGTGGCTCATCGAGGCCATCAAACATTTCGCCGCCGCGACTGCAGTCCTGAGCCGCGACGCCATATCGAAGGCCCGACACGCATCCATCGTGTCGGGCCTTTGGTTTTTATCTGGTTGATCCATACGTAAACGACAGTGCAGGGCAGGCTTCATGACCCGCTCGGAACGGCAACGGTGTTCGGCTCCGGCACGTCTCGAAATTCAACGTGCGACGAACGCCTTTTCGATCACGTAATCACCAGGCTGACCGCTCGAGCCCTCGCTGAACCCACGCGCTTCCAACATCGCGCTCAGATCAATCAGCATTTGCGGGTTCCCGCAGATCATGACGCGATCCGATTCCCGATCGAGCGGCGAAAGGTCGAGGTCATCGAAAACCTTTGCAGACTGGATAAGGTCGGTAATCCTGCCTTGATGAAAATACGGCTCGCGCGTGACGGTTGCATAGTAGTGGACGCGGCCGTCGGCGAGTTCACCAAGGAATTCGTGGGTCCGCACATCTGTGACGACTTTGGTTGCGTAAGCGAGTTCAGCGACGCGCCGCGACCCATTAATGACCACGATCTCTTCGAAGCGATCATAAACCTCTGGATCGCGCAAAATGCTCGCGAAAGGCGCGAAGCCCGTTCCCGTCGCGCAGAGCACCAGGCGACGCCCAGGCGCCAGGTTCGAGTAAACGAGCGTTCCCGTCGGCTTCGGCCCGACAAGGATCTCGTCACCTGGAACGATGTGCTGCAGTCGCGATGTCAGCGGACCATCGGGCACCTTGATCGAAAAGAATTCAAGGTGTTCGTCATAGTGTGCGCTGGCCATCGAATAGGCACGCAGCAGTGGGCGGCCGTCGATCTCGAGGCCGATCATCGTGAATTGCCCGCTCTCGAAACGGAAGGTCGGCGACCGCGACGTCCGGAACGAGAACAACTTGTCGGTGTAATGCGTGATCTCCGTGACCCGCTCGCGCAGCATCGCTGACGGTCTCTTGGCCGCGCTCTGCGCCGGCGCTGCGATCGGCTCCGCTGATACCGGAGCAACGGCCGTTTGGTCGAGCATCTGTCGTCACGCCTTCGTCGTTCGGTTTTTCCAGTGCACAGGCTGCCTAATACATCTAAGTGTCAACGTCCATTGACATAGCTCAAATGTCGTCATCGCGACAGGACCTCAGCGCGAGCGACGTTGCACGACGCGAGACGAATGCCACTGCCGCTTGGTGTCGCGGTGCCCTTCCGCGGGGGATTCGCGCTGCGCACACCTCAGGTTTTCTCCGCTGACAGCCGGTGTTGAGGACATGCGTCATCCTGGCCGAGCCGTGTGAGCGGCGAGAGCCTGGACCCAGCTTCACGATCCAGGGCTTGAGCCGTGCTCACGAGGCCAACAGGCGTGTTGGCTATGAACCACCCCACCTCATTGCCGTTCACGGCGCGCATAATAGATGGCAACGGCGCTGATCTCGTCCGCCGTCAATGACTTTGAAATTGCCGCCATCACATCGGCAGGATCGTTTCTGCGCGTGCCGTTCTGCCAAGCTTCCAGTTGATTGATGATATAAATCGGATGCTGCCCATAAAGGTTCGGTGCTTCCGCAGCCGACCGAGCGTCGGCGTCGCCGTGACAGGCGTTGCACGCCGCTATGCCGCGCGCTGTTGCCCCCTCTTGGGCAAGCATAACACCCACCACCGGTGCTTCTGGGACGCGCTGGACGGTTGGTGCCGAAACCTGATGTTCATAGTAGGCTGCAAGAGCGCCAATATCGGTCTCGGATAAGCCTTCAACGATGACCTGCATCACGCGGTTTTCCCGGCGGCCGGACTTATAATCCCGCAACTGCTTGGCGAAATACGCAGCCGAGTGACCTGTGATATTGCCAAACGCCGACCCTGCATCTCCGCCACCCGAGTCGCGGTGACAGGCAACGCAGGCAACGACACGCGGCTCCTCCCGCCCCTCGTGCACCAGCATGTGAGCAAGGCTGGAAAGCTCGCCCGGAGCTTCCGCATACGCCGTCGCAACACTGCTGCAACATGTCCAGGTGAGCCAAAGCACGGCAGCAAGCTTTGGCGACATGCTCCTGATCGATGCCATCTCCCCCTCCGGTCACGGCGAACCCCCATCGGGGCCGGCATGCCTGTAGAGGTTGCTGACCAGCACATATTTGACAGTGATCAAACGACGTTCACGGATTCTTCAGCCGTCGACGTTTTGAGCCGCGCGTCGCGCTATGCTTATCCCGCTGAAACGCGAACCCCGGGAGCAAAAAAGGGTGCCGCGAACGGCACCCTAAGACTTGGCTAGAACCCGCTTCCCGATCAGAAGTCCCTGGCAGCCGTGTGTTGCGGCTTCTGCACGGACTTCCGATCGGCGATCCTAGAGCTTGGACGGATGATCACATCATGTCCATGCCGCCCATTCCGCCCATTCCGCCTGGCATGCCGGCAGGCGCGTCTTTCTTTGGAGCTTCCGCGACCCCGGCTTCCGTTGTGATCAAAAGCCCAGCGATCGAGGCTGCGTCTTGCAGGGCGATGCGCACGACCTTGGCTGGGTCGATGATGCCGGCCTTGACCATGTCGACATACTTGTCGGTCTGGGCATCGTAACCCCAGTTGAAGTCGTCCTTCTCGAGCACCTTGCCGACCACGACCGAGCCCTCGACACCCGCGTTCTGCGAGATCTGACGGATCGGCGACTGCAGTGCGCGGCGTACGATCTGAATGCCCGCTTCCTGGTCGTCGTTCTCGCCCTTGACACTGATCGCCTGCGCCGCCCGCAGCAGCATGACGCCGCCACCGGGGACAATGCCTTCTTCAACGGCTGCGCGCGTCGCGTTCAAGGCATCGTCAACGCGATCCTTGCGCTCTTTCACTTCCACTTCCGTGGCGCCGCCAACCTTGATCACGGCAACGCCGCCGGCAAGCTTTGCCAGGCGCTCTTGAAGTTTCTCGCGGTCGTAGTCCGAGGTCGTGTCCTCGATCTGCGCCTTGATCTGCGTGATGCGGCCCTCGATCGCCGACTTCTCTCCAGCGCCGTCAACGATGGTCGTGTTGTCCTTCGTGATCGACACCTTCTTGGCGCGCCCAAGCATATCGAGCGTCACGTTCTCGAGCTTGATGCCGAGGTCTTCCGAGATCGTCTGACCGTTCGTCAGGATCGCGATATCCTCGAGCATGGCCTTGCGGCGATCGCCAAAGCCAGGTGCCTTGACAGCTGCGATCTTGAGGCCACCGCGGAGCTTGTTGACGACGAGCGTCGCGAGCGCTTCGCCCTCTACGTCTTCGGCGATGATCAGCAGTGGCCGGCCCGTCTGGACCACAGCTTCGAGTACCGGCAGCATGGCCTGCAGGTTCGAGAGCTTCTTCTCATGGATGAGAATGTAAGGCTCATCGAGTTCTGCGACCATCTTCTCGGCATTGGTAATGAAATATGGCGAGAGATAACCGCGGTCGAACTGCATGCCCTCGACAACGTCGAGTTCGGTCTCGAGAGACTTTGCTTCTTCGACCGTAATCACGCCTTCGTTGCCGACTTTCTGCATGGCCTCGGCGATCATTGCGCCGATTTCCTTCTCGCCATTCGCAGAAATCGTGCCGACCTGAGCGATCTCGGACGAATCTTTGACCTTCACCGACTTAGAACCAATGGTGGCGATGACGTCGATAACAGCCTTGTCGATGCCGCGCTTCAGGTCCATCGGATTCATGCCGGCAGCGACCGACTTCAGACCTTCTTTCACGATGGCCTGAGTGAGCACAGTTGCCGTCGTGGTGCCGTCGCCGGCGATATCATTGGTCTTCGAGGCAACCTCGCGGACCATCTGAGCGCCCATGTTCTCGAACTTGTCTTCGAGTTCGATTTCCTTGGCGACCGTCACGCCGTCCTTCGTGGTGCGGGGGGCACCGAACGACTTCTCAATGATCACGTTGCGACCCTTTGGGCCGAGCGTAACCTTGACGGCATTTGCGAGGATGTCGACGCCGCGGACCATCTTGTCGCGCGCTTCGACCGAGAATTTGACGTCTTTGGCAGCCATGAGTGGCGTCTCCTGTTGACGTGTGAAGAACTTGTAATCATTCGATGCGTCGGGTGTCTGAGACCACGACGCGAGGTGTTCAGGCGGCCTTGGCGGCAGCAGTGCCTTCGAGAACGCCCATGATGTCGCTCTCCTTCATGATCAGCAGCTCCTCGCCGTCGATCTTGACTTCCGTGCCGGACCACTTGCCGAACAGCACGCGGTCACCAACTTTCACGTCGAGCGGGATCAGTTCGTTATCGTCACCGCGCGCCCCAGGGCCGACCGCGATGATTTCGCCCTGTTGCGGTTTCTCGGCAGCGGTGTCCGGGATGATGATGCCGCCAGCCGATTTCGTCTCGGAGTTGATGCGGCGCACGACGACGCGGTCGTGCAGGGGGCGGAACTTCATGCCGTGTTCTCCATGAGCATCATGATGGCAATTAAGAACGGCTGTTAGCACTCGCGTCAGATGAGTGCCAACGGCCGTTACCGCCGGGAGGTAGTCCTAAAGACGAAGGTCGTCAAGAGGTGATCGTGCCATTCGCGACGTCGCCAAATCGGCCAGCGGAACGCCGAGGCCCTGCGCCGTGGTCGAACCTCAACCACGGTGCGGCGTTGACGATGCGGACCGATAGGCCCATCAGGCACTCTCGCGTCATCATCTCCGGGCGAGCCGCGGCCTTGCGCCCTGGGCGCCACCGGCTCAGGCCGCTGCTCGGCCACGCCCGTCACCGCCTCCCTGAGAAGCCAGATCCAACATCGACGAGGACAGCCCGATGAGCCAAACACCCGACACGCCAGCCGCGGCTGGAATTGCTGAGACGATGCTCTACGTAAAGCTCGATGGCTTCGGGCCGCCTGATGTCCTGAAGCCGGACCGCATGCCGGTCCCCAAGCCCGAAGATGGGGAAATCCTGATCAAGGTTGCATCAGCCGGCGTTAACCGCCCTGATGTGCAGCAACGGCTCGGCCAATATAACCCTCCGCGCGGCGCAAGTCCCGTTCCAGGCCTCGAAGTGGCTGGCGTGGTCGTCGCCCGAGGCAACGGTGCGGCCCGCTTTGCGATCGGCGAACGCGTATGCGCACTCGTCGCCGGCGGCGGTTATGCTGAATATTGTCTGGCGCCGGAGGTCCAGGCTTTGCCAGTGCCCTCGCCACTCAGTCTGCTTGAGGCGGGCGGCGTGCCGGAGACCTACTTCACGGTTTGGACCAACGTGTTCGATCGCGGCCGTCTGAGCCCCGGTGAAACCCTGCTGGTCCATGGCGGCTCGAGTGGCATCGGAACGACAGCAATCCAGCTCGCAAAAGCGTTCGGCTCCCGCGTGTTTGCCACGGCAGGAAGCGACGAGAAATGCAGAGCCTGCCTCGACCTCGGGGCAGACGCCGCGATCAATTACGCCCGTGAAGACTTCAAGGACCGTGCGATGGCGCTCACCGACGGCGCCGGCGTCGACGTGATCCTCGACATGGTCGGCGGCGACTACGTCTCGCGAAACCTTGATGTGCTCGCGCTTGAGGGCCGGCTGGTCCAGATCGCATGGCTCGGCGGCTCGAAGGTGTCGGCCGATTTCATGAAACTAATGACGCGGCGGCTGACTTGGACCGGTTCGACGCTGCGGCCGCGTACGATCGAGCAGAAGGCCGAGATTGCGCGCGCGCTCGAAGCAAAGGTCTGGCCGCTGCTTGAGGCCGGGACCGTGAAACCGATAATCCACACGACTTTCCCGCTTGCCCGGGCGGCCGACGCCCATCGCCTGATGGAATCGAGCGCCCACATCGGCAAGATCATGCTGACAGTCGAGTGAAGCGGTTTCGACGCTGGCGGCGGGGCCGGATCAAGGCCCCCGCTTCGCAGTTCGCACCCGGCCCTCGGCAATGGGCACTCGGAGCGCCGTACAACGACGACGATCAGATAACGATCTCGCGCCGCACAATGCGGCAGTCCATCTCGAACTCGAGGCCTTCGACGGGTGGCCTGCAGTGGTGCAGCGCAAACCCGTGGCCACAAAGTCCGCTCGGCAGCAGCACCGTCTCGATCAGGTCATGCAAGGGCTGGACTGTGTAAACCTGGGCGGTGGTGGGATCAGCCTCGGCGAAGTCGAGCGCAGCCAGCCTGCGCCGCATCTCGCTCGTCACGAAGAGGGCCTTCGCGCGCAGGCCGGCAGCCGATACATCGTCCAAGGCAACGATGTGGTCCCGGTAGTTCGCCTTGCCCTCCGGCGCTTCCCCAGACCCGGCGACTGCACAGCTTGGCGGCGCCTCAAGCGCTGGAACCGTGTAGGCGAAGGCGTAGAGCGACGGTTCGGCCGGCGGATCGATCTTCGGACAGACGTTCGAACGCGCGACCGGATTTGCTCCGTCGCGATAGATGCCCCATTGCGCAAGCGTGCCGACGTAGACCTCGTTGAACGCTCGAAAGCCATCCTCAGTAAACGGGGCGGGCGAGCGCAACTCACAGGCGCAGAATGCGGTTAGAGGCCGCCCGAGTGCGGAGAGGTGCTGGCGAACGCGCTCGAACCCCTCGGCAAGCGCGACACTGCGTGCGAGCCGGGCATGCACGATTTCGAAACCCGGCAAGGCTGCGACGCCCGCCGAATATTGGAACACGCCAGGGACATACCTGTAGCCGCCAGGCTGGAATTCCACTGCACCACTCATCCGCGCCTCACCGTCGCTTGTTCCACCACTCCTGAGCTGTCCCCAGGATGCCCTTTGGCATGTAGATGATGAACAGGATCAGCAGCAAGCCGTAGACGGCAGTGTCGAGTGCGAGCGCGCTCGACCCGAGCGTCGTGCGAATTGCCTCGTTGGACTGGATCGCAACCCTCAGGAATTCTGTGAGTGACTGTGTCAGGATCGCGCCGAGCGTCGGGCCGAGCATGACGCCAATCCCACCAGCGATGCAGGCGAAAACGATGTTGAGCGAGATGGTCAGGCCAGCAATCGTATCAGGCCCGATATACATCTGATACTGGCCGTACATCGCCCCGCCGAACGCGCACATGCCGGCCGATAGCGCCGTGATCTTGAGCTTCTCACGCGTCACGTCAATGCCGACCGACGCAGCCGCATCCTCGTCGACGTTTGCCGCATCAAGGGCATAGCGGTCCATGGATCGGTCAACGCGGTGCCAGATGTAGAGGCCGATCACCCACATCACGAGCGCGACGAAGTAAGCGAGCACGCGGTCGGGCTCGAACTGGACAGCATAAAGAGAGATGCCGTCGCCATACCGTTGGGGCTGCGTGCCGAGCGAACCTCCCGTCGTCTCCCGCAGACCGACGATGGCGAGGCGGACGAACTCGGTCAGCGCAAGCGTCAGTAGCGCGAAATAGTGCCCAGTGATCCGCTGCCGGAAGCTCGGATATCCAACGATCTGGCTGACGAAAACGGCCGCCAACACCGCGACCGGTATCCCAATCAGTGGGGTGAGCCCGGCTTCATTCCACAATAGCACCGTCACGTATGCGCCGAGCCCGGTGAACGCTCCGTGGCCGAGCGAGACGAGCCCGAACCGCCCCATCAGCGACCAACCGGTGTAGATGAACGCCCACATCAGCATCTGGATGGCGAGATGCAGGTAGTAGCGCGACGAGAGCGGAAAGACAGCTTGCAGGATGAACGGCAGCGCAACGAGCGCCAGCAGACCGACAGCATAAATGGGGTTGATACGCAGGCTCATGACTTGCCCCCGAACAGACCCTGTGGGCGCACGAACATCACGAGCATGAAGAACAGGAACGCAATCGCGTAGCCCCACTCCGTTGCGAAGCATGAGCCGCCAATCGTAATGAACTGGGCGATGATGAACGCTGCAATGAAACCGCCGATCATATTGCCGAGCCCGCCGAGGACGCAGATCATGAAGATGAGCGGCCCGAACTGCAGGCCGATCTGCGGATAGATGTCGTATTGCAGCACCATCAGCGATGCAGCGAGACCGGCCAACCCGCCCCCGATCGCTGACGTCACCAGGTAGACCTGCTTCGAATCGACCCCCATCAGCGGCATGATCTGGCGATCCTGGCTGATCGCGCGGATCGCTGTGCCGATGTAAGTGCGCCGCAGGAACTGCCACAGAACGAGCATGGCCAGGAGCGCCACGCCAAACGTGATAAGGCGGCTCCAGGAGAAGAACATGTCGGCAAACGACACTGACCCGAGCTGAACGCCGAGGTTCTGGAACTCGATCCCGAACGCCATGGTTGCAGACGCCTGGAGCAGGAAGAGCACGCCACCCGTCACGAGCAATTGGTTGATCGGCGCGCTGTCGAGAACCTGCCTGATGATCACGTAATGCAGGATCAGTCCTGCGATCGCGACAAGGATGATGCCGAACACGAAGGCCAGCGGTAGCGGCACATCGAACGTTCTATGGGCATGGAAGATCCCGTACATGCCGACCATCACGAGTTCGGCGTAGCAGATCCAGACGACGTCGATCACGCCGAAGATCAGGTTCAGGCCAAGCGCGAGCAAAGCGAGAAGGCCGGCCAGCAAGATGCCGTTCAGCACCGCTTCGAGGAAATAGATGTCGAGTGAACAGTCCATCGCAGCTCTTCCTCAAGTCCGTTGTTGCCCGGGCCGCCGATGGGCCGACCGTGGCAGCGCATTCCTGATACCGGCAGCGGCCGATCTCCCGAGGCTGGGCCCGCCGGCCCGCTAGTCAAATCCCCATGTAAGCCTTTTGGACCTCGTCACTGGTGAGCAGTTCGGCCGAGCTGCCTTGGGCCTTGATCCGGCCAACCTCGATCAAATACGCCCGGTCGGCGACGGCAAGCACCTGCCTCACGTTCTGCTCGACAATGAGGACCGTGTAGCCCTCGGATCGGATCCGGCGAACGAGATCGAAAACTTGTGCGACGATCACGGGGGCGAGCCCCATCGAGGGTTCATCGAGGAGAATGAGCTTTGGCTTGCTCATCAGCGCGCGGGCGATGGCGCACATTTGCTGCTCGCCGCCCGACATGGTTCCAGCGAGCTGGCCACGGCGGTCCTTGAGACGCGGAAAGAGCTCGTAGACGTAGTCAAGGCGCTCGGGAAAGTGCGGGCGCGCCGACTTGATGAACGCACCCATCTTGAGGTTGTCCTCCACCGTCAGGCGCGGGAACAGCCTGCGGCTTTCCGGAACATGAGCGATCCCTGTTTCGACGATCTTGTGCGGTGGTGTCGCCCGTAGGTCGATCGACTCCATCGTTATGCGGCCCGCCCGCGCGGGCAACATGCCTGAAATCACGCGCAGCAGCGTGGTCTTGCCGGCACCATTTGCGCCGATCACAGCAACAGCTTCGCCCGCTTCGACCCGCATGGTCACATCGAAGAGGGCCTGGAACTGGCCGTAGCCGGCGTCAACGTTGGCAAGTTCGAGCATCAGGGCCTCATGCCGCGTTCGCTTCGACAGCTTCGCTGCCGAGATAGACCTCGATCACTTTGCGGTCGGCCTGGGCAGCCTGCGGCGCGCCATCGAAAATGACCTCACCGTGATCGAGCACCACGACGCGGTCCACGACCCGCATCAACACACCCATGATGTGTTCAACCCAGACGATGGTGATGCCGCGCTCGCGCCTGATCCGTTGCAGCATGTCTGCGGCCTGATCCATTTCACCGTGGTCGAGGCCGTTCAGGCTCTCGTCGGCGAGCAGTAGTCGTGGCTGGGTCGCAAGCGCGCGCGCCAGCTCGAGCTTCTTGAGCGACGCCGCCCCGAGGCCTTCGGTTCGCGCGTGCGGGTCGGTCGGCAGCCCGACGGTCGCGAGCGCCTCTTCAGCCTGGGCCCAGGCTTGCGCACGCGTCACCGACTTGCCCTGGCCGAAGTACGACGACAGGGCCACATTCTCGAGCAGGGACAGCGAATGGAAGGGTCGCGGAATCTGATAGGTCCTGCCGATCCCAGCTTGGCAAACCTTGTGGGCAGGAAAGCCGCCGATCTCGCGTCCCTCAAAAAGAATAGACCCCTCGGTCGGCACGTACATACCTGCCACGCAATTGAACGTGGTGCTTTTGCCTGACCCGTTGGGACCGATCAGACCAAGAATCTCGCCCTGTTCGACAATGAAATTGACGTTGTTGATTGCGGTGAACCCGCCGAATTTCTTCGTCAGGCCCTTGACCTCGAGCATCGGCATGCGGTCTCGCGTCCCGTCTGGCGCACAACGTGAGGGGTGGTGTCGAAGCCGTGGAGAGAGCACCGGATGCGCTGCAGGTCGCGTGCAGCGCATCCGACATTCTGCTGCGATCAGCGGGCGTAGGCGTGGCCGGCTGGCAATGGAACGACCGCGTCGAAGGTCTTGATCGCGTTCGGCCATACGATCTTGGTCGCGCCATCGACGTACTGCATCACAACAGGGCTCGATCGCGCGTTCTGTCCGGCCATCGGGTGGCCTGGCGGATTGAACTTGACCCCGTAGCCCTGGATTGTGCCGCCCTCGGGAATGTCGGTCTCGAGTGCAGCCTGGCGCAGGGCCTCGGGCCCGATGCCACCGAACTTCGTGATGGCGCGCGGAATGACGTCCGTGAACAGGATCCAGGACTGGTTGAAGCCCATCGACGTATGCGGCGGGACTTCTTCGACCCCGGTCTGTGCTTTATACCGCTTGACCATTTCAGCCGTCACGTCGCCCAGCCCTGGCGCCAGTGTCGCTGGGTCGAGCAACTGTGCGGCAACCGGGTCGACGTTGAGGATGTAGTTCGCATCCGCGCCGAAGGTTTCCTTGAGCTTGTCGATCTGGCCGTAGCCTGCGCCGTGCCCGATGAGCGCTTTCCACTTCAAGCCCTGCTCCTTCGATTGGCGCAGGAACATGGTGATATCCGGATTGTAGCCTGTATGCAGGATCACGTCGGGCCGGGCGCGACGCAGCTTGGTGATCAGCGCGGACAGGTCCGTCGAGGTGGCAGCGTAGCCTTCCTCGTGCACGATATTCATGCCGAGTGCGGCGCACTTCTCCTTGTTCCCCTTGGCAACGCCGACGCCATAAGGACCATCTTCATGGATGATCGCGACCCGGATATCTTTTGGCTCAGCGCCAAACTTCGTCGTCGCGTTGTCGGCGATGAATTGACATGATGCTTCGCCGAACTGGTCAGAGTGGACCTGTGCGCGGAATACGTACTTGAGGTTCTTATCCTTGAAGACCGCCGAGGCGACGCAAACGTTCGCCCACATGAACTTTTGAGCTGCGTCGACCTTCGCGGCCATCGGCACGCAGTGTGCAGATGAGAAAACGCCCATCAATAGATCGACTCGCACGTCGTTCAGGAGGCGCTCTGCCTCGTTGATGGCGACATCGGCCTTCGACTGCGCGTCGGCATTGAATGCAACGAGCTTGTAGCCCTCGATACCGCCCCGCTCGTTGATCATGTCGATCGCGATCTGGGTGCCTATGGCAGCAGCATTCGATCCGCCAGCTGCAAAAGCACCGGTCTGATCGTAGATCACGCCAAGTTTGATCTCTTTGTCTTGGGCCAAGCTTGGCGCAGCGATTGCCGACAAAGCCAGAACGCCGGCAGCAAGCCAGCGCAGTTGGTTCGTGAGCATGGTTCCTCCCCAGGTGCATGCCGATGTGGGCCTGACGCTGCTGTTCGACGCAGCTTGGCAGGTTTCTCAGTGTGCACGGCCGCACACAAAAGAATCAAGTGTTCAAGATGTTCGCGAACTGCATGCGCCGCACGCGATGTCAGCCGAGCCTGCCGCGTCGCGAAGATTGAATGCTGCATGCGCGCTGATAGGCACAACGGACTGGCGCGCATGAGCCTGAGAATCAGGCCCGGGCAAAGCGCACGCCGAGCAGGCGCCCCAATCGGGGCAACACCATCAGAGGCTTTCGGGAGTAATCAGGCCCGCAGCCGCGATGGCGCCGCGCAGCGTGTCGATGCCGATTTGCTTTTCCGAGGACGTCGCGATGACACCTGGGAAAGCCGCCGGATGCCCCTGGATTGCCGCCTGCGTGGCCGCAATCAACTTGGGCACGCCGGGCTCCTTGATCTTGTCGATCTTGGTCAGGACGATCTGATAGATGACGGCGCTCTCATCGAGCAGCCTCATGATGCCTGTGTCGACGGGTTTGATGCCGTGGCGGCTATCGATCAGCAGCATCACCCGACGCAACGTCGGGCGTCCTCGCAAATAGTCCTTGATCAGGGCCGTCCAGGTATCGACCTTGTCCTTTGGCGCGCGCGCAAAACCGTAACCTGGCATATCCACTAATGCGAGCGGCACCCGCTCGCTGACAAAGTAGTTCAGCTCCTGCGTGCGGCCCGGGACGTTTGACGTACGAGCAAGCCCAGCTTGTCGGACCAACGCATTGATAAGACTGGACTTGCCGACATTCGAGCGGCCCGCAAAGGCGATCTCTGAAACGGTCGCCGCGGGCAGGTCGTCAATCTTGGTCACCCCGCGCAGAAACGTCCATTGCCGCTCGAACAGCAGCCTGCCCAGCTCGACATCAGCGGCCGCAAGCCCGAGGTCGGCGAGGCCACCGTCACCACCGGAAACGCGAGCCCCTGGCATCATCGAAGCAGCTTGCTGACGAGGGATCGAGCTGTCACGTCTCACGGCCCTTGGCGCTACCTCCCGCCGTGCGCTTGACGGCCCCCCCTGCACGCTTTGCAGCCGATGCCGTTCGCCTGAGGTTATCCATCAAGTGCACGTCGACACCTTGACGCTTCATGATCAAATACTGCTGCGCGAGCGACAGGATGTTGTTCCATGCCCAGTAGATTACCAGTCCGGCCGGGAAGGATGCGAGGAGGAACGTGAAAACCACGGGCATCCAGTTGAAGATCGCCTGCTGGATCGGATCGGGCTGCTGGGGATTGAGCTGCATCTGCAGCCACATCGTCACGCCCATGATGATCGGCCAAATCCCAAGCGGCGGGAACCAGTCCGGCATCGCGTAGGGGAGCAGACCGAACAGGTTGAACAGTGACGTCGGGTCCGGCGCGGAGAGATCCTGGATCCAACCGAAGAACGGAGCGTGCCGCATGTCGATCGAAATGAACAGGACCTTGTACAGGGCAAAGAACACCGGGATCTGAACCAGAACCGGAAGGCAGCCCGCGAGCGGATTGATTTTTTCCTTCTGGTACAGCTCCATGAGTCGGCGCTGCTGCTCGACCTTATCGTCCTTGAACCGATCGCGGATACGCTCCATTTCCGGCTGCAGCTTCTTCATCTTCGCCATCGACTCATAGGACTTGTTGGCGAACCAGAAGAAGACGGCTTTGACGATGACGGTCACGAGCAGGATGGCGACGCCGAAGTTCCCGACCAGCTTATAGAGCCAGTCAAGCAGGTAATAGAGCGGCTTCGTTATGAAGTAGAACCAGCCCCAATCGATCAGCAGCTCGAACTGGCGAATTGAGAGATCCGCTTCATACCGCTTGATGATGTCGACCTTTTTTGCCCCAACGAACACATGGTTCGCGGTGGAAGCTGATGTGCCGGGAGCGACGGCCACCGCCGGCAGCAGGTAGTCGGCCTGGAACGTCTCGCGTCGTCCGGGCAGCGGCTGCGGCTGCGGGCTCGTCATGCTCGCACGAAACGGTACCGTCTGGTCAGGGATCAGCGCTGCTGCCCAATACTTGTCGGTGAACCCGACCCACCCGCCGACGGCATCACTGACGACCTTGGACCCACCGGGCTCGCGCACACCCGAATATGTGATCTCGAGGAACCCCTCGTTCTCGCCAAGAACGCCGATCAATCCCTCGTGCTGGATAAAGAACCCTTCGATCTTGGGCGTGCCATACCTGAACACGCGGGCGTAGGGGAACAGCACCACTTCTGCGGTCCCGGTATTCTCGATGGTATCGCGGACGGTGAACAAATAGTCCTCGTCGACGGAAATCTTGCGCTTGAAAAGCAGGCCCTGGCCGTTCTGCCACGTCAGCTCGACAGGCGTTTGTGGTGTCAGGCGCGCGCCATCGGCCACAGACCAGACCGTATCAGCGCCAGGCACGGCAATGCTGGAGCCGGGCGCCGTCGCAAAGCCATGCTCGGCGAAATAGGCATCCGGCGCATTGGAGGGGGAAAAGATCACAACCCGCGGGCTGCGAGGATCGGGCGTTTCATGGAATCTTTCCAACGTCACATCGTCGATCCGGCCACCGCGAAGGTTGATCGAGCCAAAAATCGAAGGCGTCGAAACGGGGACGCGGCCATCTGCGGAAAGCGCCACCTCACGGGTTGCAGCGATGGCCGGCCCTTGGCCCAACGTGCCAGCGGCTGCACTTGCCGCGGGATTACTCGGGTCAGCTGCCGCGGGATTGGTGGCAGCGCCTGACTGTTGCTGGGTTGCAACGGCTCGCTGACGTTCCCGCTCGGCGTCCATCTTCGGGCCAGCGTAGAACGCCTGCCAAAGCACAAGCACACCGATCGATAGCGCAAACGCAAGGATCAGGTTCTTCGTCTGGTTCGGATCTTGCGTCTGCATGAACGTTCCGCGTGTGACGACGTGAAAGGCCCGGGCCATTCTTTAGCCGGGCACGAAGGTCGAGGGTGTTTGCCTGCTTTTGCGATGTGGGGCAAGCGCACCGCGGCCGCAATGGTCGAGACCAGCAGAGAAGACGCGCTCAGACCTTGGTCCGAGGCGAATGAATTTCACGTTTCAGTTCGCGTTGCAGGCGCTTCAGCGCTGAAGCACACAGCGCATCGAGTTCGCCGAACGGAATGTCGTGCGCGGATGCGCGTGCAACCACGACATAATCACAGGTCGGGTCGGCCTTGTCGAGGTTGGCGCGGATCGCCTCACGCAGCCGACGCTTGATCCTGTTGCGAACAACGGCATTGCCAAGCTTCTTTGTTACCGTGAACCCAAATCGCGCATGACATACGGGTGGTGGTGCAGGGCTCGCGTCGTGTGCACGTGCATGACGAGAGGCCGGAAGCGACGCCGCTCCCTGGCCGGCCTCTGATGCCGATTTGCGAACAGTCCCGCGCGCACGGGCCTCGAGTACGAACGCCTTGGTCGCAACCCGCGCGCCGCCACGCACGGCTAGGAATTCGCGCCGTGCCTTGAGCGTGGCGAGCGCCATTCCGCCACCTCATCGTTGAATGCAATTGCCAATCATGGGGCCAAGACAAATCGGCCGTTACGGCACACAGCGCACAACGCCAAGATCTTCGCGTTCACCGCACAACAATGCACGCGAACTCTTGAGGCGTGAGAACCATCGTCACGCTGACAAGCGCTTGCGTCCCTTGGCACGACGGCGCTGCAGAACGCGCCGGCCACCCGTCGTGGCGGAGCGCTTACGGAAGCCGTGGCGACGCTTACGCACAAGACGGCTTGGTTGATACGTCCGTTTCACGGCTCTTCTCCGAAAAAGTCAAAGCATTCCGGGCGCGACTGCAGCTTCCGGCATGCTCGCACATGGAAATTGGGAGGCCGCTCTATATAGGCCCGCACTTGGTGCGTCAATGTGATCTGCTGTTGTGCACTGCCTT
Source organism: Hyphomicrobiaceae bacterium (assembly GCA_050330095.1). GTDB lineage: Bacteria > Pseudomonadota > Alphaproteobacteria > Rhizobiales > Hyphomicrobiaceae > JBCBWG01. Next base: position 13,555 of record JBHJOC010000035.1, on the reverse strand, counting down.
GGTCGCCGACACGAATGGCCGTCGGCCGGATCCTGAACGCCGCCGGATACGGGACACGCCATTTGCCGCGATTGCCGGCCTGGCACGCCTCGTCTACGGTCGCGCGTCACGGTGGCGCACGCGCTGCACGAACGGGGCTGATTTGCCCTTATGCCCCCCACATCAAACGGAGATGAGACGGTCGGATGAGCAATGTGGTCGTGATCGGCGCCCAATGGGGTGACGAGGGAAAGGGCAAGATCGTCGATTGGCTGTCCGAGCGTGCCGATATCGTGGTGCGGTTCCAGGGCGGCCACAATGCCGGCCACACGCTGGTAATCGGCAACTCAACCTACAAGCTTTCGCTGCTGCCGTCGGGTGTTGTCAGGCCCGGCAAGCTTGCTGTGATCGGCAACGGTGTTGTGATCGACCCATGGGCGCTGATCGCCGAAATCGGCCGATTGCGCGAACAGGGCGTTACCATCAACGCCGACAACCTCAAAATCGCGGAGAATGCTACCCTGATCCTACCCCTTCACCGCGATCTCGACGTGATGCGCGAGGAAGCTGCGGGCGCCGGCAAGATCGGCACGACGGGGCGAGGGATCGGTCCGGCCTACGAGGACAAAGTCGGCCGCCGGGCGATCCGCGTCCAGGACCTGCGCAATCTGGCGACGCTCGGCCCCAAAGTCGAGCGCATCCTCGTGCATCATAACGCCTTGCGCCGTGGCCTGGGCAAAGCGGAGATCGGCCACGACGACCTGATGCGCGATCTGGCCGAGATCGCACCGAAGATCCTGCCATTCATCGACGTGGTCTGGGACCGGCTCGATGAGGCGCGGCGCTCGGGCAAGCGAATTCTCTTTGAAGGTGCCCAGGGTGCGCTGCTCGACATCGATCACGGGACTTATCCGTTCGTGACCTCATCGAACACTGTCGCCGCACAAGCAGCGATCGGTGCTGGCGTTGGTCCCGGGACCGTCGGTTATGTGCTCGGCATCGCGAAAGCCTACACAACGCGCGTCGGGTCAGGTCCGTTCCCAACTGAGCTTACCGACGAGATCGGCGAGCGGATCGGCGAGCGCGGCCACGAGTTCGGAACGGTCACGGGACGTCGAAGACGGTGCGGCTGGTTCGATGCAACGCTTGTGCGACAGGCGATAAAGGTCTCGGGGATCGACGGGATCGCCTTGACGAAGCTCGACGTGCTCGACGGCTTCGACGAACTCAAGGTCGGCGTTGGTTACCTGCTCGATGGCGAGCGGATCGAGCGCCTCCCGGCAGGCCAGAACGCTCAAGCGCGCGTCACGCCGATTTATGAATCGTTCGAGGGCTGGCACGCCTCGACGCGCGGTGCTCGGTCCTGGGCCGAGCTCCCGGCTCAAGCCGTCAAATACGTCCGTCGGGTCGAAGAACTCATCGGCTGCCCCGTCGCATTGTTGTCGACGAGCCCTGAACGGGATGACACCATATTGATGAAAGACCCATTCGTGGCCTGATGTGGCGTGGCCTGATGTGGCGCCGACTGATCTGGCGCCGACTGATCTGGAGCAATCGTGATGGTCTCCTGTCGTCCCGCGCGGACAACGCCGCCCCTGAGCGCAGGGCGCGGTCCGTCCGCTCCCGGGTTGCCGAGAGGCAGAACGAGAAAGCGCGACGGATCGACCGGCCCAGGCAGCACGATGGGACTCGGTTCGCCAATGGGGTGACCAAGTGTTCTGAAGCCAAACCGCGCATAGTATGGAGCGTCGCCGACCAGCAGCACGGCTGCCAGGCGCGCCTCGCTCGCCGCCCCGATTGCAGCTTCCATCAGGCACGCACCCGTCCCGTTGTCGCGGGCCTCTGCCACGACTGCGATCGGACCAAGCCAAGCCACACGAGATGAGCCAACTTGCACCACCGTTTGCAAGACAGCGCCAATCAGGCTCGGTCGAGCATCAGGGGTACCGACCGTTTCGGCAATGAAACTGAGGTGCAGTGCAGGCGGGCTCAGCTCGCGGACACGAAATGCCGTGCGAGCGAAACGGCCGGGGCCGAAAACGGTATGATGGAGCCAGTCCACTGCTGGCAGGTCCGCTGCCGCCATGGCGCGAACGACGGGTTGATCTGACATGATGCAAAGGTCCAGGTCGGGCGGGACAATGGCCACGGATGGCCGCAACAGCTTCGGACGGTTCCGTCAGCTGTGTCGTCGTCGCGCGATGTGGACCTTGGGGGTCATAGCCAGCCTCAGACGGGAGTTGGCGAAATTTCTGAATGTTCGGGCCGATAGCACGTCGAGGCCATCGGCGCCAGTGGGTGCCAGCGATCACTTCGCAGACAGTTCTGCCGCTGCACGATGCACGTTTTGCATGGATTGGAGTGGGGCGAGAACTGAGCGTGCTTGCCGTCACGCCTCACCAGTCTGGCGACAGTGCGGCGCCCTCGCGTAGTTCTGCGAGCCTGCGCCGCACCGAACCGACTGCCTCTTCGGGCAAATGATCCAGATGGAAGAACTCCTGCGCGACGATCTCGCGCGTCGGCTTCGGGACCACCGGCCGCGACCAGGAGCGCACGGCATAGAGGGCAATGTGGTCCGACGGAAAGTACGCGAAATTCGCATAGATCCCGATGAGTTGTGGTGACGCCTCAAGACGCACGCCAACTTCCTCTTGAAGCTCTCGAGCGAGGGCTGCGACTGTCGTCTCACCCCGCTCAACGCCGCCGCCTGGAAACTGCCATCCAGGCTTGTAGCCGTGCTTGACAAGCAGAACCCGATCGCTTTCGTCGAGCACAATACCCTGGGCACCCATGGTCAAGCCGCGCGTCGTGCGCCAATAGCTCTGCAGCACGCGAAGCGTCACGCGCTGCCAAAGCGGCCATGGCAATGGCTTTCGAGCCGGCGTCATCGATCCTCTTCCCCGGCGCCCTTCCCGTGGCGCTGTTGTCTTCGACAGAGCTTGCTTCCATGCCCGCAAGGATGGCCGCGACGATGCCCGCAACACTGCAAACCGCGTGCCTTCGTATCGCACACCTGACGGATATTCACCTGCCACCGCTGCCGCGCTTCAGGATACGACATTGGAACGTCAAACGCGGTCTGGGCTATGCCAACTGGCAGCGCAAACGACAGTTCATCCACACCAGCGACGCCCTTCGCGCGATTATCGCACATCTGAAAGCTCAATCGCCGGATCATGTGATCGTCAGCGGCGACCTGATCAACATCGGGCTGCCGGAAGAATATCGCGCCGCACTCGCATGGCTGCTCGAACTCGGGGCGCCCGCTGACGTATCGGTGGTGCCGGGCAACCATGACATCTACACCCCGCTGTGGACCGAGAGTGGCGTGGGGCGCTGGCAGGCCTTCATGACCGGCGAACCGCTGCCTCAATTGCATCGAGGCACGCAAGCCTTCCCGTTTGTGCGAACGCTCCGCAGGGGCCCGAGCAGCGCGACCCTCATCGGTCTCAACTCTGCGCGGCCAACTCCACCCGGCGTCGCCTGGGGCGTCCTCGGCAAGCGCCAGCGGCAGGACCTCGCGCACATCCTCGATTGGCTGCGAAATCAACGCCAATTCAGACTGGTGGCCGTGCATCACCCGCCCTTGCCGCGCCTCGCAGGCTGGCGGAAGGGCCTTCGCGATAGCAACCAACTTGAGGCCATGCTGAGCGGTCATGGCGCCGAGTTGGTCGTCTTCGGCCACAATCACGTGGTCTCAGAAACCTGGATCGATGGACCGGACGGAGCGTTTCCGGTGATCGGCGCTGGCTCAGCGTCGACGGCGGTCCAGCGCGGTGAAGAGCCTGCCGCAAGCTATCACCTGTTTGAGATCGCACCTTCACCCGGCGAGGCTCTGTGGCGCGTGCGCTGGCAGCGGTTCGGGCTCGCGCGAGGGCTCCCAGGGCCGGTCGAAAAACTCCTGGACCGCACGTTCGATGTCCCCCGTCGGGGGCCATGAGCGTGCCAGCAGGCCTTGCGGGTCGGGCTTGGCAGTGTAGGCCCGCCCCTCACGCCGCATGGCTCAATCTCGCTCATGAGACTCTTGACGAAAACTCGCGCGCGCGTTCCGCACGGGCATGATAGGTCTCCCCACCAACACCTACTCTTTCGAGGACGCCATACATGGCCGCGCAAACCGCGAAGCCGCCGATCGAGCGGCTGCCGCTCTGGATCATCCTGCTTGCCTGCGCGACGATTGCAGCGATCGCGATGGGCATCCGCCAGTCGATGGGCCTCTACCTTAAGCCGATCTCGAGTGACCTCGGCCTGGGCCGCGATGCCTTCAGCCTGGCAATCGGGATCGCAAATATCGTGTGGGGGCTCGCTGCTCCGTTTACGGGAGCTGTTTCCGACAAATACGGGACCGGCCGCGTTGTCCTGTTCGGAGCCGTTGCGACGTTCCTCGGCATCATGATGTTGTGGGCTGCAACCTCTGAGTTGCACTTGATGATATCGGGCGTTCTGCTCGGCTTTGGTGTTGCCGGAGCCGGCATCAACGCCATGGTTGGTGCGGTTGCCCGCGCCGCACCGCCGCAGGAGCGCACGGCTGCGATCGCGACGCTCGGGATCGGCAGTGGGATCGGGATGCTCGTGGCAATCCCCTACGTGCATTTTCTGATCGAACTCCTGACCTGGCAGACGAGCCTGATCGTGATCGCAGCGACCATCATCGCAATGCTGCCGCTCGCCTGGACGATCAGTGGAGCACCTGCGGCCCCGCCAGCCGGGACACAGAAGCAGGAACTCGGAGCCGCATTGCGCGAGGCATTCCGGCATCCGAGTTTTTGGCTGCTAAATGCGGGCTTTTTCGTCTGCGGGTTCCATGTGGTCTTCTACGCCACACACTTGCCTGCTTACGTGTCGGACCTCGGCCTTCCCGCCTGGGTCGCAGTGACAGGGCTGAGCGTCGTCGGGATCGGCAATCTCGTCGGCACGTACCTTGCCGGCCAGTGGGGCCGCCACTATTCGAAGCGCTATGGACTGAGCTTTATTTACGGCATGCGCGCATTGATCTTCGTTGGCTTCTTGTTCCTGCCGATCACGCCCATCACAATCATCATAATGAGTGCGCTGCTCGGTTTGTTCTGGCTCTCGACCATTCCGCTGACCAGTGGTCTCGTTTCGACATTCTTCGGGCCCACTTGGATGACAATGCTCTACGGCATCGTCTTCTTCTCCCATCAGGTCGGGTCGTTCCTCGGCGTTTACATGGCGGGTCTGGCATTCGACCTGACGCAATCGTATGATGCGATGTGGTGGATTTCAGCGATACTCGGCGTGTTCGCGATGCTGATCCATTTGCCGATCCGCGAAGAGCCCGTTGAGCGCCTGCGAATCCCTGCCGCGGCTGAGTAGGTCAGAGACGAGCGCTGACGGCCGAACGCTCGTGCGGCAGGCGGGCGTCAGGCGGGCACGGGCCACTGTGAAGAGGTGCGGACAATGTCGAGCGGCCAGATTGGACTGACCGGAACCGAGACGAGACAAACACACCCCATGCCCGGCGCCGTCCGCGTCGGCGTGAGCGTGGCCGTTGCCGCGCTGATCCTTGGAGCATTGGTTGTTGCTTATAGCGAAGCACCCGCGCTGATCGTTGAGCTCGCGACGGGAGCGGCTGCGTTGTTCTGCCTTTGAGGCCTGCATGATGAGGCGGCGGGCCTGGATTGACCTATGCGGGCGGCACGCTGGTCGTCACTTAACGCGCGAGGCACGCGCCTCTCTCGCTCATTGCTGGTCACCCAGTCATTGATGGCGCGCCGCCCGTCAGACCGGGCAGTGATGAATCGCGTACGCGCCGAGATAGAAGACGGCGTCGTCGGTCGACGGACCGAACTTAAAAATCCCGACCGAACCTTCAAAGCGAAGCTCCGACGTCTCCAGGCGGATACGCTTGTTGCCATTGAGTTCGCCGATCCGGAATGTTGCCGTGCCGCCATCGCGCTCGAGGTTACAGCGCACCTGTTCGACCGAAGTGAAGCCGCACTGCGCCGCGCTCTGGAAGCGCGCTCGATCCGAGCGGCGGCGCACACTGAACGTCATCTGGAACTGCTCTGAGCGATTGATCGACCCGGACGCTTCCATGCCGATGGCACCGACGACCTGACTTGGGTGTGCCGCTAAGTGCTCCGCCGTGTGAATGACTTTGAAACACGGCTTTGGCGACGAAAGGACACGCGCGAGGTCAAGGGCCTGCGCGCCTGTTGGGGTACCCACCGCCAACCCGATCACCAGCGTTAGAGCCAGCGTAATGGACAACACCTTGCACATGATCGCTTTCCTCGGCTGACGCAATTCTCTCCGCCGAGGGACGGTATTGCATCCGGGCCATAACACAAGCGTGCGACCTCCAACCACGGCCGGGCCCCAAGCGCTAATCCCGTCATTGCATCATTGTGAGGCAATGGACTGTATGATTTCACCATCAGACTCGGTCTTCGGCTTCTAATGTTGCGTCACGAACGCTTGGTCCCCACCTTCTGCCGTCTCACCTGCCAAGCGTCAGTGACAAAAGCAACACGAGACTCATGGCGTTGCTCGTGTTCTCTGCGCCTCCGACACTTGGTCGATCGGGTGCTGCAAAGGAAACCAAGTGTCGGAGTCGGAACTTAGTCCCGCCGACCAGAAGTTCCTGCACCCTCCGCACCGCGCGCCTGCGAGGGATTTCTGATCGAGAAGCGGGTCGAGATCCAATATGTTGCTTGTACTCTTTGCATTCCGTAATTCGATCCGGCGTCTGACGAGGATGACTGACGAACGACGGAAAGCGGGGACGAGGCCTCGGACATGGCTGATTGCATCCCTCCACCATCACGTCCCTTGCCCAGATACCGCGCCAGGATCGGGTGGCGGTCACGGCAAGGTATCGATTTTGGCGCGGCAGGCCACGCGTGAGGCGTTGCGCCTTCATGGATGATCGGACAATCTAATTCACCATCAGCTGACGCACGCTCGCGACGTCGGCCAGCCGATCAAAGCCCTCGTTGATCTGATCCAGGGTGACGCGCTCGGACATGATCCGATCAACAGGCAGAAGTCCCTGCTGGTACATCGCGATAAACCTGGGAATGTCGCGCTTCGGTACGCAAGACCCCATGTAGCTGCCCTTCACCGTCCGCTCTTCGGCAACCATTTGCGTGACGGGAATGTCGAGCGTATGCGTCGGCGGTGGCAGGCTGGCCGTCACTGTGGTTCCGCCACGGCGTGTCGCCTTGTAGGTGAAATCCAGCGCTTTTGCCGAACTAGCGAACTCGAGGCCGAAGTGGACACCGCCCCTCGAAATGTCGCGGATCTGCTCAAGCGCGCTTGGATCGTCCGCGCGAACGGTGTGGGTGGCACCGAGTTGGCGGGCGAGGGCAAGTTTCGAGTCAACGACGTCGACGGCGATGACCTGCGCGGCACCTGCGGCCTTCGCGGCCAACAACCCCATCAGCCCAACGCCGCCCAGACCAACCACGGCCACCGATGTCCCGGGCTTCACGCCGGCCGTGTTGATTGCGGCGCCAGCCCCCGTGACAACCGCACATCCGAACAGTGCAGCTTCCTCGAAGCTCAGCGACTGTTCGATCTTGACGAGCGAATGCTGCGAAGCGACCGCATACTCGGCGAATGCGGACACCCCGACATGGTGGGCGACGGGATGGCCATTCCGCTTGATCCGTTTGGCGCCTGACAGGATGAGCGTCCCATCGGCGTTCGATTTGGCGCCGGGCTCACAGAGCTGCGGCCGCCCCTCAGAGCACGGAACGCACGATCCGCAGTTCGGAATGAAAACGAAAATGACCCGATCACCGACCTTCAAGTCTCGAACAGCCGGACCGACCTCAACAATCTCACCAGCACACTCGTGGCCGAGAACCAAAGGGATCTGGCGTGGTCGATCACCATTGATGACTGACAGATCCGAGTGGCATAGGCCCGAGGCACCAATCTTGACAACAACCTCGCCTTCTCCCGGCGGATCCAGGTCCACGTCCGTGACCTCGAGCGGGCGGGACTGTGCATAGGGCCTTGGGCGTTGCTGCTCAACGAGCACCGCAGCGCGGCATCGAATGGACATCTCGGCATCTCCTCCGGCGGTCTTCTTGTTCGGTCCTTGGCGCTGACTCTTAACGGCCCGTCGCGTCTAAATCGATCGGATGTTGCAAGCCTATGCGTTTATCGCACGGCCACCAAGCTCGTACCGCCGATCAGAAGTCCCCGCACCATCCACAGCAGCCGCCGTCCAGGGGCGTCTGCTCGAAAAGCGGTACGAGATTCACAATGTTGCTCATACCCTTTGTGGTCCGACGTTCGTTTCCGCGTCTGACGAGGGAGACAGACGAACGACGGAAGGCAGGTACGAGCGATGACGGTGCTGACCCATTCAACGGCGAACCAGCTTCCCGTCAGCAGTGCCCTCGCCTACCGTGGCGAAAACGAAAACACGTACCGAGGACGCCACCGGATGAAACTGGAACTTACGCCCGCCGCAACGCTGCCCGAAGATGCGGCAAATGCCGTGCTGGTCGGCCGAGTCTGGTCGCCCGAGGTTTCGGGCCCGTGTGTGGTTTCCGTGCGCGGCAGCGAACTCATCGACGTGACAGCATACGCTCCAACCGTCAGCGCGCTGTGCGAACATCGTGACCGCGTCGCGCTCTGTCGCGAGGCCGACGGCCCGACGATCGGGAGTGTCGCCGATGTCCTCGCCAATACACCTGAGGATGCGCGTCAACCACACAAGCCCTGGCTGCTGGCGCCGATCGACTTGCAGGCCATAAAAGCAGCAGGTGTGACGTTCGCACGTTCGATGCTTGAGCGCGTGATCGAGGAGCAGGCGAGAGGCTCACCGCACAAGGCCGAGGCCATCAGGCAACAGGTGCAAGCTCTGCTCGGCGGTGATCTGAGGCGCCTCATACCGGGCTCGAGCGAAGCGCTCGCTCTCAAAGACACGTTGATCGCCGAGGGCGCTTGGTCCCAGTATCTCGAAGTCGGGATCGGCGAGGACGCAGAGATTTTCACCAAGGCTCAACCGATGGCAGCGATCGGCCATGGCATGTCAGCTGGCCTTCATCCGCGTTCGACCTGGAACAATCCTGAACCCGAGGTCGTGCTCGTGATCACGTCGACGGGGGACATCATTGGAGCAACCCTTGGCAACGATGTGAACCTGCGCGACTTCGAGGGGCGATCTGCGCTGCTCCTTTCCAAGGCAAAGGACAACAACGCCTCCGCGGCGCTCGGCCCATTCGTGCGCCTGTTCGATAGCGAGTACACGCTTGATGATGTGCGCAGCGCCACGGTCGACCTACGGGTCGAAGGTGTGGATGGCTTCGTGCTCGACGGCCGCTCGTCGATGACGGAGATCGCGCGCGATCCGGCAGCGCTTGTCTCCGAGATGACGGGGCCGACCCACCAATATCCCGACGGTGCCGTCTTGTATCTTGGCACAATGTTCGCCCCAACAGAGGATCGCGGTGCGGCCGGCATGGGGTTCACGCATCACATGGGGGATATCGTGACGATCTCGACGCCGCGGCTCGGGCGGCTCACCAATGTCATGACGACTTCGGACCATGCGCCTGCATGGACGTTCGGGACCCGCGCGCTGATGGAAAATCTTGCACAGCGCGGCCTTCTCAGCCGTGCGTGATGTCGGGCCGCACACACCCCCAACCCGATGCCTTCCCACCCGGGGGGCATCTGAACCGCAGGAGATTCCCATGGGACGGCTAGAAGGCAAGCGGGCGTTCTGCACCGCTGCCGGCGCCGGGATAGGCCGCGCGACCGCACTGGCATTCGCAGCAGAAGGCGCCCACGTCGTCGCAACCGACGTCAACCTGGCGGCGCTTGATGGTCTGAAAGAAAACGGCATCGCCGAAGTCAAGAAGCTCGACGTGCGGGATAGTCTCGCCGTCAGCGCGCTGGCCAAGGATCTCGACGCGATCGACATCCTGTTCAACGCCGCAGGCTTCGTTCATTCGGGCACTGTGCTGACCACGACGGAGCAGGACTGGGCCTTTTCCTTCGACATCAACGTGACGTCCATGCACCGTACCATTTGCGCCTTCCTGCCGAAGATGCTCAAGCGCGGCGGAGGGTCGATCGTCAACGTGGGCTCGGTTGCCGGACCGAAGGGCGTGCCGAACCGCTACGTCTATTCCGCGACGAAATCCGCCGTGATCGGCTTGTCCCGGTCGGTCGCCGCTGACTTCATTCGCGACGGGATCCGGTGCAACGTCATTTGCCCAGGGACCGTCGATACGCCATCGCTTGATGACCGCATCCGCGATCAGGCGGCTCAGAGCGGCAAGACCACGGCTGAAGTCCGCCAGGCCTTCATCGACCGCCAACCGATGGGCCGGCTTGGAACGGCCGAGGAAATCGCAGCTCTTGCGGTTTATCTTGCCTCCGATGAAAGCCGCTTCGTCACCGGTCGCACGATTGAGATCGACGGTGGCATGACGCTTTAGGACCCGCAGGACCCGCTTTCCGTAGTTCGTAACTCACCCTCGTCACACGCCGAAGCGGACGACGGAAGGCAGACGGAAGGCAAAGGATACGAGCCACCTGTTGGACAGCCACTCGCGAAATCAATGGCCTCGTGTGCTGTGACGGGGTCCCCCAAAGCGCGGCGATCGTCCGAACACACGCCAGCAGTGCTGCCGAACCGGCATGAACGTCTGCGGACGGGTCAGGTGTCGCCCATGCTGGCGTCGGCGGACGAGCGCTCATGCTCACCAACGACGGCGATGCGCAGGATATTGGTGGTGCCAGCCTTGCCGAATGGAACACCGGCGGTGATCACAACACGGTCGCCGTTGCCCGCCAGGCCCTCGCGCCGCGCAATCCGGGTGGATTTACCGACCATATCGATAAAGCCCGTGATATCGTCACGCGTTTTGACGCTGTGGACGCCCCAAACCAGCGCGAGTTGACGCGCGGTCTGTCGGTTTGGCGTCAGCCCGAGCAGCGGCACAATCGTGCGCAGGCGCGCAACACGCAATGCCGTTGCCCCTGACTCGGTGAACGTCGAAATCGCAGCACACCCGCGATTGACGGCAACCGCGCTCGCCGCGGCCGCGATCGCATCACTGTCGTCGGCCTGAACCGGCGTAACGAGGGCATGCAGGATGCGCTCGTAGTCGGGATCACTCTCTGTCGTTTCGATAATCCGGCTCATCACGGCGACCGCCTCGACCGGATAGGCACCGGCCGCTGACTCCGCAGACAACATTACCGCATCGGCCCCACCATAGATTGCGGTTGCCACGTCAGAGGCCTCTGCCCGGGTCGGGACGGGCTCATGCACCATCGATTCGAGCATCTGCGTTGCAACGATCACAGGCTTGCCTTGAAGCCTGCAGGTCGCAATGATCTGCTTCTGCAGCTTCGGCACCACTTCCGGCGGCAGTTCAACGCCGAGATCGCCGCGTGCCACCATGATCGCATCCGAAAGCCTGACGATTGCATCGAGGTTGTCGATCGCCGAAGGCTTCTCGAGTTTCGAGAGCACCCGCGCTCTGGCGCCGATCAGCGCGCGCGCCTCGCGCACGTCTTCGGGCCGCTGGACGAACGAAAGGGCGATCCACTCGACACCCATGTCGAGGGCGGCCTCCATGTCGGCGCGATCTTTTGCCGTCAAGATCTCGATCGGCAGGATGGTGCCTGGAACATTGACACCCTTGCGATCAGAGATGCGACCGCCGGCAGCGACTTCGGTTTTGAGCCTCGCGCCATCATTAGCGACGACGTGCAAGCGGATCCTGCCATCATTGACGAGCAGATCCTCTCCGGCCTTGATCGCGGCGAAGATCTCAGGATGAGGCAGCCCAACCTCTGTCTCGTTGCCTTCGATGCCATCGCCCAAGACCAGATCGAATGCCTGGCCGCGGGCGAGATCCACGGCGCCGGACCTGAACGCCCCGATCCTCAACTTAGGACCCTGAAGGTCTGCCAAGATCCCGATGGGGCGACCGAACTCGTCTTCGAGATCACGGATGACCTTGTGGCGGGCCCGATGATCCTCTTGCGTGCCATGGCTGAAGTTCAGCCGGAACACGTCGACACCGGCCAGAAAGAGCGCGCGTATACTGTCAGGCGTCGAACTTGCGGGACCGAGCGTTGCAACGATCTTTGCGTAGCGATTGCGCTTCATGGGCCCGATCTCCGATGGTTGCCCCTCGTTGTGCGCGGGCCGCGAGCTTTTGCCAAGCCCGCGATGACTTGCCCCGCGCGACATCGCGCGCGCGACACGGGCAAAGGCATTCAGCGCGCTGATTCTGCGAGAAGTCGCGCATTGCCCCCAGCAGCGGTCGTATCGACACAGACGTGCCGCTCGACCAGCAGGCGATCGACCTCAAGCAGCGACAAGACAAGTGGCACGATCGGGCCCTCGCGTGCGCTGAGAGCGCGCCGCACGGCCTCAAAGTCATCCGTGCGCGCGTCGTACATCACACCGGCAATCGGATCGGCGCTGGTGAGATGATGTGGAACGAGCCAAGTGCGGTCGACAGCGAAGACCCGGTTGCGCACCTCTAACCCGTCCGGGAGGTGGCGCAGCACACGCTCGAGCGCATCTGCCGCAACCAGCACCGAGTTGCCAAGCGCCAGCGCAGCGATGGCCTGGCGCTCGACATCGCAGGTGCGCGGCCCGAGACAGACGATGGCGCCTCTCGGGTGAAAGGTCAGACGATTGCTTTCACCGGTTGGCCCTGGCATGTCGAGACCTGTCGCGGCGCGTGTCTGGGCCTCGGCGATTGCTTGGACCTCGCGGCGCGAGAACATGCCGTCCGCAGCCCCCGGTAACGCCATCGCCGCTTTCATCGCGTCACCGCGTGCCGGAATAGCGGCCAACCGCAAGACATCTTTGAGCGCCACTCCCCTGAGCGGGGCATGATCCGCGTTTGGAGCGCGAGCGCCAGCTCCCGCAGCCGGACACGCAGCCGGACCAGGGCCCGCGCCACCGGTCAGTCCGGCCAAGCCCGTCGCGGCCTCGGTTTCGCCGAAGGATCGCGACGCTTCGCCTCCGCTCGTGTCTTGGGCAGGCGCGATGAAGCGGTCGAGGTACGTCGGGCCGCCCGCCTTCGGCCCCGTACCTGACAAGCCCTCGCCGCCGAACGGTTGGGAGCCGACAACGGCGCCGATCTGGTTGCGATTGACGTAGACGTTGCCGACGCGGATGCGGGCGACCACTGCCTCGACACGATCGTCAATGCGCGTGTGGAGACCGAATGTCAGACCAAACCGGCGGGCATTTATCGCATCGACGACGGCATCGAGGTCACCCGCTGAGAACCGCGCGACATGCAGAACCGGCCCGAACACCTCGCGCGGCACGTCATCGATGCCCCCTACGGAAATCATGGCAGGCGCCGCGAATGTTCCATCATCCGGCGCGGGACGCCGCGCGATCAAGCGTCCCTCGCGCTCCGCAGCCGCACAATAGGCAGTGATATCGGCTTGGGCTGCACGGTCGATCACCGGGCCGACATCGGTCTCTGGCCTCCAAGGATCCCCGACGACGAGTGTGTTCATCGCTCCGGTCAGCATCTCGACGACACGCTGAGCGACCTCGTTTTGCACATAGAGCACGCGCAAGGCCGAGCAGCGCTGGCCGGCG
>JBHJOC010000034.1:0-72384 GCA_050330095.1 Hyphomicrobiaceae bacterium | reverse complement strand
GCCGAAACGAACTTCGGAAAGCAAAGGGTACGAGCAAAAAATAACTCTCGTACCGCTGTTCGATCAGAAGTCCCTGGACGGCGCGTGTTGCGGATGGTGCAGGGACTTCTGATCGGCGGTACGAGGACCCGCTTTCCGAAGTTCGTCGGTCACCCTCGTCAAACGCCGAAACGAGCTTCGGAAAGCAAGGGGTCCGAGCGTGTAGGGTACCGTCCCAAGAGCTGCGGAGATGAGGCTGACGCGATGACGATGAACCTCATCACCGATGTCCCAGGGCTCGCGGTGGGACATGCAGAATCCGTGGACGCCTTGAGTGGCGTCACCGTCGTGCGAGTCGATCAACCGGCCGTCGCAAGTGGGCTCACCCGCGGCGGCGCACCGGGAACGCGCGACACAACGCTGCTCGAGCCCGAGATGACCATCGACGGTGTGGATGCTATCGTTTTGTCCGGCGGGTCTTTATTCGGCCTTGATGCGGCCGGTGGCGTGGTGGCTCATCTTCGAGACCAAGGCATTGGATTGCGGATCGGGAACGCAACGGTTCCGATCGCAGCGCAGGCCATCATCTTCGATCTGCTGAGCGGTGGCGAAAAGGACTGGGGTCGCACGTCGCCGTATTTCGACCTCGGGTGGCAAGCCTCGGCAGCAGCAATGGGCGGACCCTTCGCACTCGGCTCGGTCGGCGCAGGGCTTGGAGCAACAACCGCCGTTCTGAAAGGCGGGCTCGGCTCGGCAAGCACGGTCACAGCAAGTGGGTATCGCGTCGGAGCGCTGGCGGTTGTCAACGCGGTCGGATCGGCCACCATCGGAGATACGGCACAGTTCTGGGCTGCGCCCTACGAGGTTGGTGACGAGTTCGGCGGCCTCGGCTTTCCCGAGCAACTGCCGTCGGAAGCCTTGCGCCTCGTGATGAAGGGTGGGGCGCCGCCGTCAACGACGATCGCCGTCGTTGCAACCGATGCGGTGTTGACCAAGGCGCAAGCCAAGCGCGTTGCTCACATGGCTGACGATGGCCTGGCGCGCGCGGTGCGTCCGGCTCATGCGCCGATGGATGGCGATACGGTGTTTGTGGTTGCAACCTGCAGGGTTGGGGTCACGGACCCGATCCTTGCCGTCACGGAGATCGGCCAGGGCGCCGCCGATTGCCTCGCGCGTGCGATCGCCCGCGGTGTCTTCGAGGCAAAGGTCCCGTCGGAGGCTTATCGGGGGCCGCCAGCGTGGCGGGATCGACATCGCTCATGACGTCCAGCCCTGAAGGGATCTTCCAACAAGAGCCAGACGACGCAACATCCACACTTGATCTCAAGATCAAGATCGCCGCCGCTCTGTTCGCGGGGGTCTTGATGCTGACGGTGTTCTCCGCCTATCGCTCAGCACTGGTCGAGCACTGCCACGTTCGCGGCGGCGTATGGGATGGTGCCCAGTCCCGCTGCCGCCTCGTGCCCTGGCGGATGTACTCGCAGCCGAACGTCGCCTCACGACACCATGCGTCGCAGCTTTCGAACAATCAATTGCGGACGCCGCACCGCACGCAAGAGCTTCGAGGTCAGGTCGCGATGGTCGCCCCACCGGTTGATTGGGGCCTCCAGTAGCTCAGGCCAGCTCACCGCGATCGTCTCGCGCATCATGCGGTTGGACCGGCGCCACTCCGGCGGCAGGCTCAACATGGCCTCGAATACGCGGCGGCTGATCATCGGGCTGACCTGCCGCACGCGGGGGTTTGCATAGCTCTGAGCAAAGGCCCAAGGCCCCATCCGGTTCTCGAGGTAAAACAGGTCGAGGATCTGGAATGGGTCGCGCGTCGGCAAGCCGGCAAGCCAGCGTGCCACGGCGTCGCGGAGGCGTGGCAAGGGCGCAAGCCCCGTGCGCGCGACAAGGAGGTCCGCTGTGATGGCCAGATCGGACTGATCCGTCGCGCGCCAGTAGAAGCCGCGTCCCACCTCGCCGCCGAGACCGATCAGGAGGTAGGCGTAAGGTTCGAGTGGCCAGACAGAGGGGTGCGTCCTCCAATTGAGGCCGCCGTTGCAGTGACCCGTGCGGGCGTGCCATTCCGCGCGTGCGGTGCGCTCGGCAACGACCAGCGGCAACAGGCTGTGCTTCAAGGCGAACCGTTGGGCGAGATCGCGCGCGCGATGAACATCAAGCGCCGTCTCGGGAGCGTCGATCGTAACGAACGTGATACGATCGCGCAGGTCTTTGCTGGCGGCGAGCAGCAGGCGTGTTTCGTTGCCGGCCGTCAGCGAGCAGGCGAGGGGATCGTCAGCCGTTGCGAGCGTTGCAATTGCGGCCTTGGTTGAAGCTGCGATCAAGCGGCACTGTGCGTTCGGGTCGTTGGTGGGCGGGATGTCGCCGCATGGCCAGTGACGAACCTGCCGCCACGTGTCGAGATCGAGATAGTGATTGACCAGCAGGCGTTCCACGCCGCGATGTGCTGTCAGCCCCGCTGGAAACCAGCCATCCGATGCGATCGCCAGGCCGCGATAAAGGCCGAGATCGAAGCGCGACCGATACTCTTCGGCAGAGAGAATAGCAGCCGCAGTTGCGCCGACGCGCTTAAGAGCCGGATCGAAGACACAAGAGAGCGTGCCGTCGGCATCGAGATAAACGCGACGGCACCCTGCAACATCCAGAATAAATAGAAAGCTCCCGCCGAGGCGGTAGATCTCCTGCTCGACGAAGCGGTCGGCATTTAAGGCCTCGAACGGGATTCGGCAAGTCAGCCGCTCCGCGATGATCACACTCGCCTCGAGGTCGAGCGCATCGCCAACCAGCAGGCCGATCGACTTGCCACTGGCATCGACAACTTCTGCGGTTCGCAAGGGCTGCCAGCCGTCGAACACAAGGCTTGCGGTTGCAAGGGAGAGGTCTGGTGCGCGGCTGGGCGAGCCGGATACGAGGCGGTCGCGGAGCATGAACTGGCCCGGAAGCGCGGACGGCGCTGCCGTCTCGTCGCGCAACGAACCCCGCTTTGCCGCGAAGGCCTCGAGGTCGGACTTAACGGAACGCAGTGCACCCGCTAGCATGCTCGAGGTCCTCGCCACGCCCCGGCATCTCAGAGGCCGGAGCGGCGAGGAAACACCAGAACCGCTGAAAGCTGCGTTAAGCGATGCCTGATCGCTTCCGCCTCGAATGACAACGATCGTCCCATTTTCGCACAGCGGCGGTGATCTCGGCGTTAATCTCCACGATCAGCATCGCCACGCGCGAGGGCACATGGCGTCGTGGGGCGCATCGGCGCCCCAACAGCGTTTCCCCCTCGAGGCGTCGCGCTTCAGGCGACGTCGCAAGCGACCACTGTCTGGCGCTGCTCGCCGAGCCCTTGGATCCAAAGGCGCATCTCGTCTCCGACTTTCAGCAACTTCGGCGGCTTCATGCCGAGGCCGACACCGGGAGGTGTACCGGTCGTGACCACGTCGCCTGGCTCGAGGACCATGAATTGCGAAATGTAGTGCAGGCAGTGGGCGATCGGGAAGATCATCGTCCGCGTGTTCCCAGTCTGCATGCGCTCGTCGTTCACGTCGAGCCACATGTCGAGGTTTTGGACATCCGGGATCTCGTCGCGTGTCACGAGCCACGGCCCGAGGGGGCCCGAAGTTTCAAAGCTTTTGCCCTTCATCCAGGTGCCGAGGCGCTCGAGCTGGAAGTGGCGTTCAGAGACGTCGTTACAAATACAGTAGCCAGCAATGTGTGCCATCGCATCGGCCTCGTCGACATAGCGCGCCCGCTTGCCGACGACGAACGCGATCTCCAGTTCCCAATCGAGCTTGGTCGAACCGCGCGGCATGATGACGTCGTCGTTGGGACCGACGATGCAGTTGGTCAGCTTGTTGAACAGGATCGGTTCGGTCGGGATGGGCTGGCCAGCCTCTTTGGCGTGGTCGGCATAGTTCAGGCCGACGGCAATGAAGGAGCGCGCGCCGGCAACGGGCGCTCCGAGCCGAACGCCTTCTGGCGCCCTCGGCAGGCTCGAGGCGTCGATCGCCCTGAGTTTTGCAAGCGAGGCATCGTCGAGGACGGCCCCTGTGATGTCCGGCACGTGCGCGGACAGGTCGCGGATTGCCCCATCGGCATCGACGAGACCTGGTTTTTCCTGGCCGGCGGGCCCGAACCTGACGAGCTTCATGAGCGTTTCCCCTGTTTTTGGTGTGCTGTGTTGGATTGCGCTGGTTTAGGCCCTCGCAACGGCGTTGCAAACCAAATTGGCCAACAGCGTTGCAAGGGCCCCGCCAGGCCTGCGATAAGTCCGGCTGAGCTTCAGGGCACCGGCCGCTGACGCGATCCAAGACAACCCGATACAACCGACCCGTGGACACGGGGCCTGGAAGGACAACCCGCCGCGTGAGCCAAAAGCCGTTCGATTTCGACGTCGAGCCTCCAGCGTTGGATGCGCCGCGCTCAACCGCAATTGCTCGTCAAGCCCTGTTGACGAAGCCCCTTCGATCCCTCGGTCGCCTCGAGGACGTGGCCGTCGAAGTCGCGGCGATCCAGAACACGCACAATCCGGCTTTCGCGGCCGTCGCCGCGATCGTTTTTGCGGCAGACCATGGCGTTGCGGCTCGGGGCGTGTCTGCCTATCCGCAAGCCGTGACAGCTCAGATGGTCGCGAACTTCCTCGCCGGTGGGGCTGCAATCTCGGTCATGGCACGCAACGTCGGTCTCGCGCTCGAGGTCGTCGACGTTGGCGTGGCCAGGGCGTGTGAGGGGGAGCGGACCATCAGCACGGCGGGCGCCGTTCCATCGGCGGCAGGCACGCGCTTTACGATCGACAAGTCTGCCAAAGGCACGCGGGACTTCACGGTTGGCCCCGCGATGACCGAAGCCGAACGCGAGGCAGCTTTTCATGCGGGCGCAGCGGCGGTCGGGCGCGCCTTGGCGGCGTGTCATCCAGGTTCGCTCCATGGGCTCGTGCTCGGTGACATGGGCATCGGCAACACGAGCTCGGCGACGGCGATCGCCGCGGCCCTGCTCGGCCGAGAGGCTGACGAACTCACGGGCCCCGGTACCGGCCTTGATGCGCGAGGCATTGCTCGCAAAGCGTCGTTGATCCGCTCGGCGATTGCCAAGCACGCGCTTAACGCAAGCTCTGACGTACGCCGTGTCATCGTCTCGGTTGGCGGCTTCGAGATCGCGGCGATGATGGGCGCGATGGTCGAGGCCGCCCGCCATCGGATTGTCATTGTCGTTGACGGCTATATCGCAGGCGTCGCGATGCGGGCGGCGGCCCGCCTCTGTCCGGCGGTACGAGATGTCGCGATCTTCTCGCATCGCTCTGCTGAACCGGGCCACGACGCCGTTCTGCGGGCCCTCAACGCCCAGCCGCTGCTTGATCTCGGGATGAGGCTCGGTGAAGGGAGCGGGGCGGCGGTGGCCGTACCACTGATAAGGCTTGCCTGCGCGTTGCATTGCGATATGGCGACGTTCACTGACGCAGGTGTGTCAACCGAAGGGAACCGCACTTGATCCTGCACTTGATGCGCCACGGTCGCACGGAACTCGACCGCCATCTGATCGGCCGCACCAATGTCGCGCTATCCGAGGACGGTTGGCGCGCCACGCGGCGCCAGATCGAGAGGCTCGAATGGGCAATGGTGGTCACGTCGCCGCTCAAGCGCGCGCAAGCTGCAGCCTTTGAAGCATCCGACCGCGCTGGGACCAAGCTTCGCATCGATCCGGATTGGGCTGAGATGGATTTTGGTGCATGGGATGGCCTCGAAACCGAGGTGATCCGTCGCGACCACGCCAGGGCGTTTCGCGACTTCTACAACGATCCATCGGCCCATCCGCCGCCCGGCGGAGAAACCTGGGATGCGCTCAAAACCCGCATCGATCGTGGCTTGCGCGCAGCACTCGCCGACCCGGGAGCGTCGCCGTGCCTCGTGATGACGCACGCAGGCGCGATAAGGGCTGCGCTCGCGGTGGCCTGCGGGCTCGAACGCTCCTCGCTCTGGTGCTTTCGGATCGCCCACAGCGCCGTTCTCACGCTCGATGTGCGCCACGACGAGCGCGGCGGGCTCTGGGGCGAGATCGTCGCCCTGCAACAGCCGTGATCTCGCCGGATGCCCCCCCCGTGCGGCATCTGATCGTCGCACTGCAGTTCATGACGCGGCTGCCGATGCCGCAGATTGCTGAGTTCCGCGCTGATGATCTATCGCGGGCAGCGCCCTACGTCGCGTGGACTGGCCTCGTGGTCGGGCTGTTCGTCGGCGCAGCGTTCGCGATCGGCCAGTTCGCCAGCGCAGGCGTCGCGGGTGTGATAGCGGTGGGCGTCTGGATCTGGGTCACGGGTGGGCTGCATCTCGATGGGCTCGCGGACAGCGCAGACGGCCTTGCTGCAAGCCACCGGAGCCCCGAGCGCTTCTTGGAGGTTGCACGCCAGCCGACCTCCGGCGCTTTTGCAATCGTCGCGGTTGCTTGCGTGCTGGTCGGCAAGATCGCGTTGCTTGCCGATTTGGCGCGTGGAAGTTCCTCGGCAGTGGCTATGGCCGGGCTCGCCTTGGTGCCGTTCTGGGCGCGCTGGTGTGCAACTGTCGCAGCCCACCGGCTCACCCCGCTCGACCGCGGACGCGGTGCGACATTCAAGTCCGGCCTGACCGCGCGCTCGATCTGGATCGCCGGCGTCGTGGCCGGCGCACTCTCGGCGGTGGTAGCTCCGATTCTTTTGGTCGCAGGCCCCCTTGCAGCACTGGGCGCCCTTCGATTTTGGCGCCACAAGCTGAACGGGTTCACGGGCGACACGACCGGCGCCACGATTGAGGCGACGGAGCTGCTACTGCTGCTCGCACTCGTGGCCGTGCCAATGTCACCACTCGGCGCGCTTGTCCTCGGACATGGCAGCCTCTGACGTGGTGCAATAGCGGGATCGCGGATGGACCACGGTGGCAACATCGCAGCAGCACGCGCACACTTCGGCGAGCCGCAGGGTGGCTGGCTCGATCTGTCAACGGGCATCAATCCCGATGCCTACCCGTTCGATGAATCGCGCCTCGCGCAGCCCGTCTGGAGCGCCCTGCCACAGTTTGACCGGGTTGCGACGCTGATCGAGGCCGCGCGCGTCGCCTACTGCGTTCCGCAGGCCGCGAGCATCGTCGTAGCTCCCGGGACGCAGGCCCTGATCCAAGTTCTCCCGCGTGTGCTCATGCACGCCCGCACAGGCCTGCCCGCTGCCCAGGTCGCTATCGTCGGTCCGACCTATAGCGAGCATGCGATCACGTGGGCGAGGTCTGGCGCCGAAGTGCGCGAAATCAGCAGTCTGCGAGCTGTCTCGTCCGCTGACGACATTGTGGTTGCCGTGCACCCGAACAATCCGGACGGTCGCCTGTTCGCGGTCGAAGACGTTGTGCGCGTGCAGCGTGTTCTCGGCGCCAGAGGCGGTGCGTTGATCCTGGATGAGGCGTTTGCCGATGTCGTTCCAGGCCTCTCACACATCGACAGGACTGGCGATGGTGGCATCATCGTCCTGAAATCGTTCGGCAAGTTCTACGGGCTTGCCGGCGTCCGGCTCGGGTTTGCGATGGCGGATGGCGACGTCGCTGCCCGGCTCTCGGTCGAACTCGGACCATGGGCGGTGTCCGGTCCCGCGATCGAAATCGGGATCGAAGCACTTGCCGATCGCGCGTGGGCGCAGCGCGCGCGGGGCGAAGTCTCAGCGCGCGCGGCCCGGCTTTCCACCTTACTGGTCGGTGCAGGATTTCGACTGATAGGCTCGGGCGGTCTATTTGTTCTCGTCGCCCACCCCGATGCCCGAACGCGCCACGACGCCCTGTGCCGGCTCGGCATTCTGACGCGGCGGTTCGAGCGGTATCCGACCTGGCTCCGTTTCGGGCTGCCACGCGAGCTTGATCTGCCTCGCGTCGCCGCCGCGCTTGACACCTTGGGTTGACCTGCGCCGAGCATCAGCCACGCCATGGCACCACGATCGGCGCATCGTCAATGACGATCCGGCGCGTCTCGATCCGGAAGACTTCTTTCAGAACAGGGGCCGTGAGGGCCTCGCGTGGCGGTCCCTCGGCTGCAACCCGACCGTCGTTCAGAATGACAACGCGATCGGCAAAGCGGCTCGCGAGTGTCAGATCATGAAGGACAAGTATGACCGTTCGGCCGTCCTCTCGGGCAAGCCGCTTGAACAACGCCATCATGCCGAGTTGGTGCCCCGGATCGAGCGCTGCGACCGGTTCATCAGCGATCAGAACCGGCGCTTCGACAGCCAGGGCGCGCGCCAGCATGACGCGTGCACGTTCGCCGCCGGAGAGCTCCGTGATGGTGCGGTGGCGCAGATGGCTGGCGTCCACATCCTCAAGTGCCCGTGTGATCGCAGCTTCGTCTGCCGGGCTCGGCCGTGACAGCGATGACGCATGCGGCGTGCGACCGATCCTGACGGCTGTTTCGACGGTCAGTGGCCAGTGGGCCACGTGTCCCTGGGGCAGGTAAGCGAGAAGGCGCGCACGCGCTCGCGGGGTGAGCGCCTGTAGGTCCTCGCCATTCAACCGCATTTTGCCCTGCGCCCGCAGCAGTCCTGAAACCGCGCGCATGAGCGTTGTCTTTCCGGCTCCATTGGGTCCGAGGACGCAGATCAGCTGTCCGCTTGGGACTTCGAGGTGGCGGACCTCCACAATGCGTCTCCCCCCCAGCCGCACCTCGACGTTGGTCAATGTCAGCGCCATGGATCACACTGCCTGCAGAGCATCGTCGCGGCGTCGGCGCAGCACGAGCCAGATGAAGAATGGCACGCCGATGAGCGCCGTCATGACGCCGATGCGGATTTCAGTTTGGCTCGGGATCAGGCGCGAGGCGATGTCGGCTGCGAGCAGCAGCGCCGCTCCTGCGAGCATCGCCGGCACATGTACGCGACCAGGGATGTGACCGACGAGCGGGCGTACGAGATGTGGGGTTACGAGCCCGACGAAGCCGATCACACCGGTGACTGAGACAGCAGCACCGACACCGGCCGCCACGCCGGCAAGCGTCATCCACTTAAGCCGCGAGATCGCAACCCCGCTGCTGGCTGCGACATCCTCGCCAAGGGACAGTGCGGTCAGTTGGCCGCGCGTCCACAGCAGAACGATCCAGGAGACAGCAAGGAAGGGTGCTGCAATCAGAATGTGCTGAAAGCTTCGATCCTCGAGCGAGCCGAGCAGCCAGAACGCGATTTCTAGTGCGGCGAACGGGTTGGGTGCGAGGTTGAGTGTCAGGGATACGGCTGCGCTCGCCAAGCTCGAGAGGGCAAGGCCCGCGAGCAGCAACGTCAGCATGCTCGCATCGCGGCCCGCGAGCAGAATGAGCGTTGCAACGGATGCAAACGCGGCGGCAATCGCGAATGCGGGCAGCGACACCGACAGCACGTCCGAAAGCCCGAGCGAGATGGCAAACACGGCCCCGAAGGCTGCGGCTCCCGGCGCACCGAAGACGGTCGGTGCAGCAAGCGGGTTTCTCAGCAGGCCCTGCAACGCCGCACCGGACAAGGCCAGCGTCGCGCCAACCAGAATGGCGAGCAATGTACGCGGCAGGCGCAGGTCCTGGATAATCACGCGATCGATCGGATCGCCGACGCCGACGAGTGCTGTCAGGACCGCCCATAGCGAAAGTTGCGCTGGTCCAATGGTGAGCGAGGCGCCGGCGAGCACGATAACCAGCGCAATCAACACCACGTTCAAGCGCACGACCTGCATCACTCGCGACCCCGGCAGCCCTTTTGGACGTTACGTGCGGACCCTAAAAACGCACCCTTACGCCACCGTAAGCCGAACGCCGTGGGGTATTGAAGCCGCGGTTCACCTCGTAGACCTCATCTGTGACATTCTCTGCTCTCACGAACACAGTCGCCTCATCGCTGAGGTCATAGGAGGCATCGAGATCGAAGCGTACGAATCCTTCGACCTGCTGGCGGTCGCGACCCGGGTTTGATGGCAGGAACGCCAGGTTGAAATGATCGCTTTGGAAGACCGCCGTTGCAGCGAGATAGGCGGCCGGAACCGGTTGGAAGGCAAGCGTGACCTTTCCCTCGTGTTCGGGGCGCTGGCGCAGTCGGGCCCCGGTGGTTGCGTCGATTGCATCGAGGTAGGTATAGGCGGCCCGGAACCGCGCCCAGTCGGTCATCCGCCATTCGCCCGCAACTTCGACGCCTTTCGTCTCGGCCGCGTCAACATTCTCATAAGTTCCCGTCAGAGTGCTGCCGACGAAAATGATGAGGTTGTCGATTTTGTTGTCGAAGTACGTGATCGACAGCTCTGCGCGGCCAGCCAGCAGGGATTGATCGAGGCCGATGTCGAAGCCGCGGCTGCGTTCAGTTTCGAGACCTGCGTTGCCGAAGGTCGCGTCGAAGCGCTGGAAGATGGTCGGCGCCTTGATGCCGGTGCCGAAACTTGCGCGCAGCTTGCTCCCGGTTTCAGGCACGGAAAATGCTGCAGACAGCCGGTACGTGCCCTCGAAATCGCCTGAGCCGAAGTCGTCGAGCCGACCTGCGAACGACAACGAAAGGCGTTCGAACGGACTGAAGCCGTAGCCGGCGTAGATTGCGCGATGGGTCTCAGAGATGTCGTACGGCCGGTTGAGGGCCCCGCCGGTCAACTGGTTTTGCTGCGCGCCGGACTCATTGAGTATGCGGCCGCCCAAAGTCAGGCGATCCAGGCCATCACGCACCTTGACCGTCGATGTGATCTCCGCGCCGTAGCGCTCGCCTGCGAACTCTGTCGTTTGCCGGCTCGAACAGGCAAGGTTGCGGCACTCGCGCACATCGCGGGTGGTCTGGTTGGCAAACAGGACCGCGCGCGTCTCGAGGGCACCGCCGAAAGACGTCAGCGTGGCCGAGAGCGCACCTTCCAGGAACTGCCGGTCGAAGGTGTTGCCGGCGTCGGATCGTGATGTAGAGAGCTGGTCGATCTCGGCCTCGAGACCATAGTATCCAAACCGGGCACCAAGCTTCAGGGTGTCCGAGATCTGATAGCCGAGGTGCGCTGAAATCGCCTGCTTTCTGGTTGAATCGGCTTCATTGTCGTCGCTGCGGCGCGAGAAGCCGCTGGAATAGAAGTTGCTGAGTCCGATCGCGTAGCTCAGCCGACCGCTCGAGCCGCTGACACCCCCGCGCTGCCCGAATGTCCCAAACGATCCGCCCTCGATCTCTGCAAACCCACGCGGCGGGCCTGATCCCTGGCGCGTGATGATGTTGATCACACCGCCGATCGCATCGCCGCCGTAGAGACCCGACTGCGGACCGCGCAGTACTTCCACGCGCGCAACGTTTGCGAGCGACAACACGCTGAAATCGAAGCCGCCTTGAGCGCTCGCGCTATCGTTCACCGGAATGCCATCGATCATGACAAGCGTCTGGTCACTGTCGGCACCGCGGATCGAAATATCGGTGCCACCGCCAATGCCGCCGGATCGCCGGATCGCGAGGCCGGGGACGCCGCGCAGTACCTCCTCGACGGATGCGCCAGTCCCCCGCGCCCGTTCGATCTCGGCCGGCCCAACAACCGTAATCGCACTTGCGGTCGCCCCGATTGCGGACACGCCTCGGTCGGCCGATACCACGATAGGAGCCTCTGCAAGGCCATCGGAGCCGGCCGCCTCCTCAACAGGCCCGGTTTGCTGTTGCGGTGGTACCTGTCCGCTCTGGCGCGGCGCTTGTCTGCTTGGTTGAGACTGAGATGGCGCGCGGGCCTGGGCGGCAGGTCCTGGATCTGTCGCGGTAGGCCGCGCAATCGGCGGTGGTTTCGGCGCCTCGACGACGACCTCTGGAAGTTGAAGCGGAAGGGCCTGAGACTGGTTCGGGGCTTGGGCGCTGCTTGCCGCATCTGGCGCTTGCTGTGCCGATGCAGCGCTTGCGATGCCGAGAGTGCAGGCGATAGACACAAGCGTCCGGATCGCCGGACGAGACGCATGACGCATTCCGAAAAAACCTCGTCAAGATCGGTTTTCCAGCGCCGCGATTGCGGGGCCGGCGCCGCCACGGGATGTGTCACGGCCGGACAGCGGCTAGCAGCGCGGAGGGCAAACCACAATGGACAGATCGAGCCATGATGCTGTTCGGCTGTCGGCTGAGACGCGTCTGCGCCACCGGCATGCGGGTTCCGTGAGGCGCATAGCGATGCGAACGCGTCTCGCCGTTGCCGTTTGGGCGATGCTTGCGACCTGCGCGGCGATGGCTGCGCCTGTCGCAGCAGCGCCACAACGGATCGTGTCGATCAATGCTTGCACGGACCAGCTGCTGCTCGCCTTGGCCGACCGAGCCCAGATCCAAGCTCTCACCCATCACGTGGACGATCCCTCGATGTCGTACTTTTCGGATCGCGCAGAAGGGGTGTTGCGCATCAGGGGGCAGGCGGAAGAGGTCTTGAAACTGGAGCCCGATCTCGTCGTCGCCGGGCGCTTTACCCGACGCGAGACACGCCAGCGGCTGGCCTACCTCGGTTTACGGGTCGAACTTTTCTCGACACCTGCCACACTCGCAGAGACGCGTGCCACGATCCTGAATGCAGCCGATATTTTCGGCCAGCCGGAGCGCGGGCGCGCAGCCGTCGAAGCGCTCGATCGCCAGATCGCTCGCGTACGCCCGATCGCAGCTGGTGTGCGCGTTCTTCAGTTGCAGCGCCGCGGTTTTGTGTCAGGCGCCGGGACCTTGATCGACGACCTCCTGCGTTCCGTCGGGGCGCGCAACGCGGGCGCCGAGGTTGCCTTTGGTGGGCGCGTCGTGCGCACCGACCTGGAGACGATCCTGAAACTCGCACCGGACGCGATCTTGCTGTTCTCGAGCGACCCCGAGGCGACACGCCTGCCCGGATTTGGCCCCATTCTCGACCAAGGTCAGGCGCTGCTCGCCCACCCGGCCCTTGCTGGCGTTGTGCCCCGTGATCGCTGGATCGCAATCCCGAGCAACACTGTCACGTGTGGGGGGCCGCAGGTTGCTGCAGCGTTGGGCTTGGTGGCGCAGCGGCTTGCTGAGATCGCCGGAACTGCGTCCCGCCGATGATCCTCGATCCCGCAGTCGCCCTCATCCTCGTGCTGGCGCTTGCCCTCGATGCGGTCGTCGGCGATCCGGATTGGCTCTGGCGTCGCCTTCCCCATCCGGTCGTTCTGTTTGGCCGCATGATTGGTTGGCTCGAACGCGCGCTGAACCGGGCGGCTTGGAGCGAGGCAGCCCGCAGATGCGCGGGCATCCTGGCACTTGTCGCGCTTCTCGGCATGGCCGGCGCCGCCGGTCTTGGCCTCCACCAAATCTGTCGTGCGTTGCCGTTCGGTCTCGTCCTCGAGGTCGTGCTCGTCGCCGTCCTGCTTGCCCAGAATAGTCTCTACGTTCACGTCAATCGGGTGGCCCGGGCATTTACGACGGGCGGTCTTGAGCAAGCACGTGCTGCGGTTTCGATGGTCGTTGGCCGGGATCCTGCAACCCTCGACGAAGCGGGCGTCGCAAGAGCTGCGATCGAGACCACGGCCGAGAACTTCTCCGATGGCGTTGTCGCGCCCGCATTCTGGTATCTGGTCGCAGGCCTGCCAGGGATGGTCGCCTACAAGGCGCTGAACACCGCTGACAGCATGATCGGCCACAAAAGTCCGAGATATTTTGCGTTCGGCTGGGGGGCCGCGCGCCTTGACGATCTCGCCAACCTGTTGCCGGCGAGGCTTTCCGGATGTTTCGTCATCGTCGCGTCCGGCCTCGTCGGCGGGAGGCCAGCTCCAGCTCTGCGCGCGATGATCACCGATGCGCGAAAACACAAATCGCCGAATGCGGGCTGGCCCGAGGCTGCAATGGCTGGCGGGCTTGGGCTGGCACTGGCTGGGCCCCGCACCTACGCTGGCGTCGCGGTCGAAGATCCGTGGCTCAATGAAGCGGGCCGTCGCGCGGCGGCCCCGGCCGATATCGACCGCGCGCTTCGGGTGTTCGTTGCCGCTTGCGTCGTCCATGCGACGCTCGTTGCGGGCATCGCTGCTGTCGTTCTGGTTTGGGTCTCAGGTCAGACTTGACCGCGTCCGGGCGATCTTCAGGATCATGTCGAGATCGGCATGACGCTCCAGATGGTCGGCTAGACCATCGAGCGTTGTTTCGATGGTCGCATTGTAGTCGAACCGTGGCCCACGACGGTTCGTGCCATCGAGGCGCGCGAGGACATGCCTGCGGAATGTGTCGTTCGAGAAGATCCCGTGCACATACGTTCCCATAACGCGACCGTCGGTCGACATGGCACCATCTGGGCGACCGTCCTCGAGCGTAAACACAGGGCGGTTACAATCCGTGCCGCGTGTCTGGCCGAGGTGGATTTCATACCCCTCGAGTGGCAGGCCTGTCTCGAGGTGCTCTGCATGGACAACGCGCACCGTCTTGTCGCCTGTCAGCACGGTTTCGACGTCGAGCAGCCCAAGACCCTGATCGGAGCCAGGCTGTCCCTCCTGGCCCTCGGGATCGCTGATCGTTCGACCGAGCATCTGATAGCCGCCGCAGAGCCCGAGCACATGCCCGCCGCGACGCACGTGTGCGAGGATGTCGATATCCCAGCCATTGGCGCGCAAGTGCGTGAGGTCAGCGCGCGTTGCTTTCGAGCCTGGCAAGATCACAAGGTGCACGTGGCCCGGAATGGCGGTTCCCGGCTCGACCATCGTCACGGCGATCCGCGGTTCGAGCCGCAGCGGGTCGAGATCGTCGAAGTTGGCGATCCTCGGAAGGCGCGGGACGGCGATATGGATGACGGCTCCCGCGCGGTGCAAGGCCGTCGGTCTGGTGTCGAGATCGACGGAGTCCTCAGCCGGCAGGCGAGCGGCCTGCGGCCAGTAGGGAACAACACCGAGCGAGCGCCAGCCCGTTCGGGCCTCGATGACCGAGAGCCCTTCGTCGAACAACGTCGGATCGCCGCGGAACCGGTTGATCAGGAAGGCCTTGATGCGCCCGACCTCGGATGGCTCCAGCACCGCATGGCACCCAACGAGGCTCGCAATCACACCGCCACGGTCGATGTCGCCAACGAGGATGACGGGGACGTCGGCTGCCTCGGCAAAGCCCATGTTTGCGATATCGCCCGCGCGCAAATTGACTTCTGCTGGACTGCCGGCACCCTCAACCACCACAAGATCGGCGCCAGCACCGATGCGCTCGAAACTGTCGAGGACGGCTGGAAGCAACTCATGCTTTCGGGCTCCGTACGCGCGCGCTTTCAGCGTTGCCCACCGGTGGCCCTGCACGATCACCTGTGACCCCGTTTCACTCTCGGGTTTCAAGAGCACCGGGTTCATGTGCACACTCGGCGGCGTGCCAGCGGCCCGCGCCTGGAGGGCCTGCGCGCGACCGATCTCGCCACCGTCTGGCGTTGCAGCGGCATTGTTCGACATGTTTTGCGGCTTGAACGGCCGTACCGTGAGACCCCGCCGCCGAAACGCGCGACAGAGACCAGCAACGATCAGCGATTTGCCGACGTTCGAGCCGGTGCCCTGGATCATGACCGCGGGGTGTCGCGCTTCGCCAGCAGATTTAGTCACGCGCGTGGTCCAACACGGGCGCAACCCTGTTGGCATGACACCGCTTGCGGGCGCGTCCAAACCTGGCAAGCTTGGGTGTCGGCACTTTGGCGGCAGGAGCGGGTAAGCATGACTTTCGATCCAGAATGGGTGTCAGAAGTCGAAACTATCGAGGCGGTGCGGGCGCGTCACCCAGCGATGATGAAGCGCGCATCAGACAAGGTGCTCACCAGGCTCGATCGGCACTGCAAAGCGATCCTCGCGCTCTCGCCGTTCTGTGTGATCTCGACCGTGGGCCCGTCCGGGATCGACGTTTCGCCGCGGGGCGATCCCCCCGGATTTCTGCGGGTTCTGGACGACACCCACGTTCTGCTGCCCGATCGCATTGGCAACAATCGCTTCGACAATATCGCAAACCTGTTCACGGACACACGTATCGGCATGCTGGTGTTCGTTCCGGGCATGGCGGAGACACTGCGCATCAACGGGCGCGCCCGCGTTGTCGAGGATGCCGATCTGCTGGCCGCATCCGCCGTTCAGGGGCGTGCACCGATCATCGGGCTATTGATCACGGTCGAGGAGGCGTTCCTTCACTGCGCGAAGGCCCTCAACCGGTCGGGTCTCTGGGACCCTGCGCGCCAGATCGACCGAAGCATCCTGCCGAGCTACTCCGAGATGCTCGCAGACCACGTCGATGGGCTGTCGATCGAACAATCGCTCGCCATGGACGCCGAGATGAAGGCGCGAGGGATGTATTAGGATCGAGAACGGGCAGGGCTGCGGCGGAGGCTTGGCTTTCGGGTCGACGAGCGTTGGCCATGGGGCATGTCACCGGCGCCTTGAGCCGGTTCAGACATGGTGCTGTGGTGTCGCTCAGGTCTCGGGCCCGCGCTTGTAGGGCGCGTAGGTGGTAAGCGCGTCGATGGCGCGTTCGACATGCCGTCGCTCGCGCGCGAGGAAATCCGAGACAGCGGCTCTGAATCTCGGATCAGCGATGAAGTGCGCCGAGTAGGTGGGCGTCGGCAGGTAGCCGCGCGCGAGCTTATGCTCTCCTTGGGCGCCGGCTTCGACGCGGGACAGGCCGTTTGCGATCGCATATTCGATGGCCTGGTAGTAGCAGACCTCGAAATGAAGGCAGGCGTAGTGCTCGATTGCCCCCCAATATCGTCCGTAGAGGCAATCGCCGCCGACGAGGTTGAGGGCGCCGCCGATGTAGTCCGGACCTTTGCGGGCCATGATCAGCAGACAACTCTCCGGCATGGCTTCATGGAGCAGCGAAAAGAATGTCCGGTTCAGGTAAGGCCGGCCCCATTTGCGGTTTCCGGTATCCAAGTAGAACGCAAAGAATGCGTCCCAATGGGCCTCGGTGATGTCTCGACCTAACAGCCATTCGATATCGAGCCCGGCGGAGCGGGCCGTCTCGCGTTCCTTGCGAACCGCCTTGCGCTTGCGGGATGCAAAGCTTTCCAGGAACTGCTCGAACGAACTGTAGCCCTGGTTCGTCCAATGAAATTGCTGATCGGTGCGTTGCAGGAAACCGGCAGCCGCAAGCTCACGCCATTCGGTCTCGGTGGTGAATGTCACATGCGCCGATGAAAGTCCGTTCTGGCGCACGACCTCTCCGATCGCCGACGCAAGTGTCTGGCGCACCGGCGTCGTTCCGGCTGTCGGCGCAACCAGTAATCGAGGTCCAGGGACGGGGGTGAAAGGGACTGCGATTTGCAGCTTAGGATAGTAGTCTCCGCCTGCGCGCTCGTAGGCATCAGCCCATCCGTAATCAAAGATATATTCGCCCTGGCTATGGGCCTTGAGATAGGCCGGGGCGCAACCGGCAAGGCGCCCGTCGATCTCAAGGGCGACATGATGGGGGCTCCAGCCGGTCCGGTCGCTGACCGTGCCGGACTCCTCGAGCGCCTTCAGGAACGCATGCTGTACGAACGGATTGCGTGTCGCCGGATCGGGTACAGCGCATGCGTCCCAGGCCTCGGGCGCAATGTCTGCCAGGGAGCGCACGAGGCGAACGGTGGCCGACGGTGGGGCAGAGCCCACTGGCTCACATCCACCAACGGCCTGCGGAACGTGTCGGTCGTCTTCGCGCGTCAACTTTCCAGCCTCTCATTCTTGTCCCCGGTCCCGCCCGCGATCGCTCGGCAAACGGGCTGCGGCCAACGCGTGGCTCAATCTCGGACGCGGTTATGGATCGCTCTCAGAGCCAGGATCATGGGCCCCCACCCCTGTCCCGGCTTGCCCATCGACTGGGGCGCTGGGCCATATGCGCCACAGGTCCTGCACGATATCGACGGCAAGCCCTTCGAAAACCGGAGCATCGGCATACCGTGCTGCCCGATCCCAATCGGCTCGCGTCCGAACGGTCCAGGCCATCACGGCGAGCCCGCACACCTCACGCAGATAACGCACGACGGAGGAGGGAAGATCTCCGACGTGATAGGAAATGAACTGAGGATCCAGCCGAACCCGATCGAACAGATGGGTCAGGCCGGCTTGGCGTTCCGGCGACAGGCAGGCGCTCCACCAGTTGCCCGCCACGTAGTTCCCGGCAACGATGCCACGCATTACGCCGGGGGCGGCGTTGCGAAATTCCGCAATGGCATCAGGATCAAACGATTTGACCGCGATTGGTCCGCGCGATCGACGGCAGGCTAGCGCCGTGTTGGCGATGAACACGGGATCGCGCCGCACCCAATCCGTCTTGATTTCGACGATCAGGGGCACTTTGCCGTCAATCCGTTCGATGAGGTCTTCGAGCGCAATTAGACGCTCGTCTTGTGCGCGATAGTGGATCGCCGCCAACTGGTCTGCCGTTCGTGCCACGAGGGGGCCATGCTCGTCTGTCAGCCGATCGAGGGTTGAATCGTGGTGGACGATAGGTACGCCATCGGCGCTGGCTTGAATGTCGCATTCGATCGCGAAACCTTGCCTGATCGCTTCTGCGAATGCGGGCCAAGTGTTCTCGATCCGTCCCTCACCGGCATCATGGAGGCCGCGGTGGGCAATGGGACGGGGCTCGCCGCCGAACACGTCCCTCAGATGCCGAACGGGTTCAACCATTGCGAAGCCTCCTGCTATGGTGCGAGACTATAGGATGCGCGATCTCATCGAGACATTTCTGCTCCAGGCCTATGGGGAGCCTTGCTGGCAACCGCCGCGGTTGGGCCTGAGCGGCGCTGGGGGCCGGCAGGCCCGTGCGTGCCAATGTCGCAAGGTCGCCGGCGGCGAGCAAATTCAAGATGGGGTGCGGGCGCTTTAGTTTTGGTGGCGTTGCGCTGCGAACAGAGAGCGAGATCGAAACCCGAGCGCGCTTCACGCAGGTGGAGCGCTGGAGACCTCATCAGATGACGTACAGAGATCGTTTTATCTCGGGAGGCTTGGCCGCGGTCGTCGGTCTCGCTGCGACCGGTGCGGTGAGTGCAGGGTTCTTGGTCACGCGCACCGATGTGGCATTGGCCAACGCGACGGTCCTTGCCTCCCACCGCGCCATTTACGACGTGTCGCTTGCGCGCACGAGTGCGTCCGCGGGGGTTGCAAAGCTCAAGGGCCGGCTTGCCTTCGAACTGGTTGCGGACGAGTGTGGTGGCTACAAGCAAACCATGCGGTTCGTGACGCAATCGACCAACGGTGAGGGGCAGGCGACCTTGAGCGATATTCGCGCGGGCTTTGAAGAGCGCGCGAATGCCAGCGAACTCGTCTTCACCTCCGAGACACTCCAGGATCGGCGCGTGACCAAGCGGACGGCTGGAACGGCGCGTCGGACAACTGCAGCCGATCCGGAAGGCATTGATCTCAGCCTGCAACAACCGAGCACGAAATCCCTTCGGATCGAGCGGGCAGCGTTGTTTCCGGTCCAGCATACCAAGGCCGTGATCGAGGCTGCGCAGGCCGGCGAGCGCACGATCACCACACACTTGTTCGATGGATCCGATAGTGGCGAGAAGGTTTATCTCACGACCGCCGTGATCGGTCCGCCGACACCAGCCGGCGCACAAGGCCATCGCTTAGAGGTCGAGGGTGGAGACGTTCTTGCTGGTCTCAGCGCCTGGCCCGTGGCGCTCAGCTATTTCGAGCAGAAAGAGCAACCGTCGGACGGGGTCCCGGAGTACGAGCTGTCGTTCGTGCTCTACGAGAACGGCGTTTCGAGCGACCTGTTCATCGACTACGGGACATTTGCGATCCGGGGGAACCTGAAATCGCTGCAGGTCCTCGAAACCGCACCCTGTCTGTCGCCACGTTGAAGCGAAATCTTTTTGGAGGAGCATGAAGGGCGTGGCGGGCTCAGCCCTCTGTCGGCCACAGCCAAGCCGCTCCACGGGCGCCACTGGCGTCGCCCCACTTTGGCCCGATGATGCGCACGCGCTGGTCGTTCGCAAAGATGTGGGGGACGATTGCGGTGGCGAGGTTGTCGCAGAATCCGGGAAGGTTCGAGAGGCCACCGCCAATGACGATCACGTCGGGGTCGAGAATGTTGGTCAGCACCGCAAGGCCGCGCGCCGTGCGGTGCAGATGACGGTGGAGCGTCGCCCGCGCTGCCGGATCGCGGGCTTCAGCGGCCGAGACGATTTCCGTCACGTCGCGGCTTTCGCCCGTCACTTGTTCGTGATCGCGGGCGATCGCTGGCCCGGCAATCCAAGTTTCGAGGCAGCCGCGACGACCACACCAGCACATTGGGCCGGGTTGTTCGTCGGCCGTCGGGTTCGGCAGCGGGGTGTGGCCCCATTCGCCCGCGGTGCCGCGCGGCCCGTTGAGCAGCCGGCCCTCGATCACGATGCCAGCGCCGCAGCCCGTCCCTAGGATCAGACCAACCATGGTTCGGGCACCGCGCGCGGTACCATCCGTTGCTTCCGAGAGGGCGAAGCAATCGGCGTCGTTGGCGAGCCTGACAGGCAACCCGAGCGCAGCCTCTAGGTCGGTTCGGAAAGGGCGACCGTTGAGCCAGGTCGAATTCGCGTTTTGGATCAGTGCGCCACCTGGAGCCTCGGATCCAGGGATCGCGACGCCGACACGTACGCCGAACCCGCCGCCAGGGTTGGCGCCGCGACCTGAGTAAGGCTCAACCGGCGCAACAGAAACGCGCGAGGCTTGGCCGACGAGCTCGACGATGGCCTTGATGGTGGCAGCATAGTCGTGACGTGGTGTTGGGACCCGAAATTCCGGGCCAAACAACCCCGTCGGCATCAGGCATCGGGCAGCGATCTTGGTGCCGCCGAGATCAACTCCGATCCGGAGGCTCATGGCGCTTCCTCTTGTGGCCCCTCGAGAATGTATCGAGCGGGAAGAACGCGCTCTGGATTGAGGCCAAAGTCCGCACAGAACACAAGCAGCGTGCTGTCGTCGGACAGCACTGCATCGAGCACGCCGACGAGGACCTCCGGATCCGTTGCCCGCGAAGCAAGATCGCGAGGACTGAGACCCGTTGCCTCGCAGAGCGCGCGAAGCCGGTCTGGCTCGCTCGACAGGAATGCGAGAGCATTAAGCGCGATTGTCTCGGCTTCCGTAAGCATCATTGTCCGTGCACACCTTTCAAGGGGCCGGTTGTCGATTGGTGGGTCGCTGCCGACGGCGCCCAATCGAAACGCGGCCAAGAAGACTGAACGCTGATCGCCCCAACAATCCGTCCACGTCACAAATCGCAAGGCGCATGGGCGGCCCTCACCGTGGTCCGCTGGATTGTGGCCGCGCGCAGCGTTTGAGGGGCGGCCGGCGGATCGGCTGGCAATACCTGCCGAGCTTAAGCTGTTGGTGACCAGACAGCGCGCAAAGTGTGGTTCGGCCATTGGTTCGAATCGGTGCATGCAACCCGGAACAGTTCGCCGACAGAGCGATAGCCGCATCGTCGTCAATCGTCGATACGCGCCAGGAGACCAGACATGGGTCAACAGCAAGTACGGCCGGTCGTGCTGATCGTCGAAGACAACGAGCTTAACATGAAGCTCTTTCACGACCTGCTCGAGGCGCATGGGTTTTCGACGGTGCTGACGCGAAACGGTGTCGACGCGGTGGATCTTGCGCGCGAGCACAAACCGGCTCTGATCCTGATGGACATACAGCTTCCAGAAGTATCCGGTCTCGAGGTGACGCGCTGGCTCAAGCAGGATGACGAACTTTGCGACATCCCCGTCGTTGCAGTCACTGCATTCGCCATGCGGGGGGACGAGGAACGTATCCGTCAGGGTGGGTGCGAAGCCTACATCTCCAAGCCGATCTCGATCGGAAGCTTCATCGAGACAATCCGCAGGTTTTCCGCGCCACGGGTGGCGCTTGCATGCCGGTGAAGGTGGGTTTGTCAGCCGTCTGTGCCCGAGGCTTGACGCGGCTGGTTCGGGGAGTTGAGGTTCGAGCATGACTGCGCGCGTTCTGGTCGTCGACGATTTTCTGGCGAACGTGAAGCTGCTCGAGGCTCGGTTGCAGTCCGAGTACTTCGAAACGATCGCCGCCTATAGCGGGCAGCAAGCCCTCGACATTTGTGCGGTTGAGCGCGTTGATGTCGTCCTCCTCGATGTGATGATGCCCGGGATGGACGGGTTCGAGGTCTGCCGTCGGCTCAAAGCCGATCCGTCGACAGAAGACGTGCCCGTGATCATGGTCACGGCGCTGGACCAACCGCAGGACAAGCTGCAGGGCCTCGAGGCTGGCGCCGATGACTTCCTGACAAAGCCCGTCGATGACATCGCGTTAATCACGCGCGTCAAAAATCTCGCTCGCTTGAAGTTGCTCAACGACGAGATGAAGCTCCGCGCCGAGACGAGTGGCCAACTCGGCCTCGAGCCAAGGCTCCTCGATAGCGAGGAAGCCCTCGGGACCAACGGTCGGATCATGGTTGTCGAAGATCAGGCTCGGACATCGAAGCGGATGGCCGATGCCCTGCTGCGCGTGCACCAGTCCGTCGTCGAGTGTCATGTCAGCGATGCGATCGAAACCCTGCAGGGGCCCGACGAATTCGATGTCATTCTGGTCAGCTTGAATTTGCAGGATGCCGATGGCTTGCGGCTCTGTGGCCAGATCCGGTCGATCGAGCGTCTGCGACACCTGCCGATCATAATTCTGGTCGATGCAACCGATGAGGCGCGCCTGCTGCGTGGTCTCGATCTGGGCGTCAACGACTATCTGATGCGGCCGATCGACATGAACGAAATGCTCGTTCGGGTGCGAACGCAGATTAGACGCAAGCGCCACACCGCATTTCTTAGGAGCCGTCTGGTGCAGAGCGTCGAGGCTTCCGTGATCGACCCGCTCACGGGTCTGCACAACCGCCGATACCTTGAGATGCACCTCAAGACCCTCATCGATCGCGCCTTATCCGACGACTCCCAGCTGGCGATGATCGTCGCTGACATCGATTACTTCAAGAAGATCAACGATACGTACGGTCATGATGCTGGCGATCAGGTGCTAATCGAGTTCTCTGAGCGCTTCCGCGCCAACACCCGCGGCGTTGATCTGGCATGTCGCTTCGGCGGCGAGGAATTTGTCCTCGTGATGCCTGACACAGATCTTCAGCACGCATATCTTGTTGCAGAACGATTGCGACAAAACATCGCGGCACAGCCATTCTCGCTTCCAGACAATGTGCAGATCGACGTGACGACGAGCGTTGGGATCGCAATCCTGGAATTTGTCAACGACACGCCTGACACCTTGTTCAAGCGCGCTGACAACGCCTTGTACGCAGCAAAGCGAGATGGCCGCAATCGCGTCATGGCCGACGCGGCCTGATCGGGACTTGTCGGGGTCGAAGCCAATAGGAGTGTGGCAATCCCTGCGAAACGTTCAGGGATCGTAGCGTGCCGCTTGGGGTGGAATCGCAACACCCATCACGCCTCGCGATGCGTTCCATTGTGCGATCTTGACGAGAAGGGCAGGCTTCTCGTTTCGGCTGTCGCCGTATAACGAACAATGTTCCGTCCCAACTGCGACGCCATACGGCCCGTGAGCTGCCTGATTGTCGCGCTGATATCGCAGGACGTTAGGCGTTTAGGTTAGTCGATGCGAGGTGGCGTTGGGGGCTTGCCTTTTCGCAGACAAGACGCAAGTGTCGAGCCAAACGGCGCCTTCTGAGGCGTCGTTCAGGAAGTGTTCAGGTGAAGTCAGGTCCGCCGCATCTCCTGTCAAACCTGAACGCTCGCTGAAGTTGGCTCAGGTCAACGTCAGCGGTGCGGGCATTGGGACCTACGCCCTCTTTGGTCCCAAGCTGCGCAAGCCAGAGGACGCGGTCAGTTCGGAACTTACCCCGCTGCCGAGCTTTCTCGCGACCTCTGGCGCCTTCTGATCGAGATGCGGTACGAGATCCAATCTGTTGCTCGTACCCTTTGCTTTCGTAAGTGAGCTTCTTCGTCTGACGAGTCTGACGGACGACCTACCGAAAGCGGGCACTAGAGCGATTTCATTCGATCTGTGACCCGCATTGGCCATTCCGGCGGATCGGAGGGTGCGCTCGAGCCGTTGGTGCCGTCGCGTCCCTCGATCCACCTCAGCACCGGCCAGCAGGGCCCGAACGATCGGCCCTCCGTCGGACAATTCACGCCGGCATAAGCAATGGCATTGGTAGCACCAACGCAACGCGTCGGTGGCCAAACCCATTTCCTTGTGCTCGTGATCTACGAATGCGCGCGTCGACTATTTGATTTTGGATTCTTTGAATTCGACGTGCTTGCGCGCGACTGGGTCGTACTTCTTGAGGGAAAGCTTCTCTGTCAGGTTCCGTGGATTCTTCTTCGTGACGTAGAAGTACCCCGTTCCCGCAGTCGAGAGGAGCTTGATCTTCTGGGTAACAGGCTTCGCCATCTCATTGGGCCTTGAAAGATCGGTGCACGGGTCGATGATTGGTCGCGCAACGTACGCCGAACGGCCCCGGTGTCAAGCACGCGAGCGTGGAATGAGTTTGCCATTTTTGCGGCGATCGCGGTGCTCGAGTACCACCGATCAGAAGTCGCTGCACCATCCGCAATACCCGCCGTCCAGGGACTTCTGATCGAAAAGCGGTCCTAGATCCAATATGTTGCTCGTACCCTTCGCATTCCGACGTTCGTTTTGGCGTTTGACCAGGGTGACAGACGACCTAGGGAAAGCGGGTCCTCGTGTTCCGTCTCGGACACTTGGTTTCCTTTGCAGCGCCCGATTGAGCAAGTGTCGGAGACAGAGGGAACACGAGCAACGTCATGTTTCTCGTGCTGTTTTCGTCACTAGCGCTTGGCAGGCAAGACTGGCGAGGGTGGGGACCAAGCGTGCGTGACGCACCACAACTAGTCAGACGCAATGTCCAGGAGCTCACGAACGAACGCGTCGCCGTCCTGGTGATAGAAGGGCACGGCCAGCCGAGATGGCTCAAGCGCGCCGGCATTCAGCCGATCAAGCAATTCGCGCAGTATCGCACGCGTGATCGGCGCAAGGTTCAACCGCTCGATAGCCGACAGCGCATACCAATCCAGGTTGCGCAATTCACCGTCGTCGGAACCCGTCTCGGCAGCGATATCGCAACGTCGTAACGCAAAGAACCGCGTATCGAACCGTCGCGTGCGACCAGGCGGTGTGATGGCACGCGCGAAATAGGTGAGAGGCGCGAGGCGTGGCGCGTAGCCCGCACACCAACTGGGTTGGAACGCCGCTGGCTGCGTGCTCGCTGGGCTGCTGCCTCCACTCTCCGGAGGCATGCCAGCCGGCAGCAATGATCCAACGATCACGCCGGCCTCCTCGGCGCACTCACGAACACTCGCGAGCCCAAGAGCCCGCGCACGCACATCGCTTGCGGTGCCCAACATCCGCAGCTGGAGCTTTCGCAGTTCGATGGCCGCCAAATCAGCCTCGGGGCAGAAAGCAACTGCGAGATCATCCGGCTCTACCCGCCCACCGGGAAAGACGAACCTGTCAGGCATGAACGTCTGGCGCGCCGATCGTTGCCCCATGAGTACTCTCAGTTCACCATGATCGCTATCGTCGACGATCACGAGCGAAGCGGCATCCACCGGCTCCTGCGGCGAAACGGGCGCAGCTTTGGGCATCGGAGTAGTCTCGGTCATCTCGGATCCTCTGATCTGCGCACCTTGCGCCTGATCTCGCGGTCAAGCGGGCCGGACGAGCAAGCGACCAGGGTCGCATGACTGCGGTCGTGGCCGCGACGTCAAGGCCGCGTGTCTGGTGCGCTCGGATCGTCTGCGGAATCCCCGAACCCGTGCATCCTGTGTGCCCACTGCAGCCCGATGAGCGCGCCCTTGATCCGGGGTAGAACGAGTGCGCAGAGCAGCACGGTCAACGGCAGCCAGATGACCATGTGGACCCAGATTGGTGGCGGCGACGTCTGTTCGAGCGCCAGAACACCAGCCAGTACGACGTGCCCCACGATGAAAATCGTGAAATAGGGCGGTGCGTCGTCAGCGCGATGGTGGTGCAACTCTTCGCCACAAGACGGGCACTCGGGGTTGACCGTCAGGAAACCCTGGATCAGAGCGCCCTGGCCGCATGCCGGGCACGTGAGCCGGGCACCGCGCGCCATGGCCTCGGTCCATGATCGGGTCGCGTCGGCGTGCTTGGTGGCTTCGCTCGTTTCGATGATGATTGGCATGGCGAGAGAGACACACGCGTCCGGGGTATGCGTCAAGCCCGGCACTCCATGCCCTTCGCCGCAGACCTTACCGCCGGGGCCCGCGCGGCCGGCTGGTGCCGCCGTGTCCCACGCCGCGCTGCCCACGCCCGAAGCGTGTTTGGCCGCGATACCCCTTCTGGAGGACAAGCGGGAGCTTTACGCCTTCGCTCAACATCTCGAAGCGCAACATTCCAAGCATGGGTATCGCTTCCGCCAGTCGCACGTCGACCGGATCGCCGAGCCGATAGCCACGTCCTGTCTCCCGCGACACCATGGCATGGCTTGCTTCAATGTGCTCAAAATACTCCCCTGGCGCGAGCGTGCTCGCTGGGATGAAGCCATCTGCGCCAGTCTCGGTGAGCCTGACGAACACCCCCGACTTGATGACGCCCGACACGCGGGCGGAGAACGTCGCACCCACGCGCTCGGCAAGGAATGAGGCGATCAGCCGGTCAACGGTCTCACGCTCGGCGGCCATCGCGCGCCGCTCGGTCATCGAGATGTGTTCCGCTGTCTCCCTCAGGCTTTGGACGTCGGCGCTGACCTCACCGTCAGGTCCAAGGCGCAACGCCGCGATCAGGGCTCGATGCACGAGAAGATCGGCATAACGTCTGATGGGTGAGGTGAAGTGTGCGTACCGCTTCAGGTTGAGCCCGAAGTGGCCGATGTTGCTAACATCGTAGACTGCTTGGCTTTGGGCTCTCAGAACCACTTCACTGACAAGCTGTGGCACGGGAAGTTCGCGCGCCCGGGCCAGCACCCCGTTGATGTGTTGCGGACGCAGAATGTTGGCTTGAGGCAGTGAAAGGTTCAGCGTCTCCAGAAACTCTCTGAGCCCTTGCAGTTTCTCAGGCGACGGCTGGTCGTGCACGCGGTAGACGAGCGCTGCCCTGCGCTCTTCGAGTGCCTCTGCCGCTGCGACATTGGCCTGGATCATGAACTCTTCAATCAGCCGGTGGGCTTCGAGGCGCTCAGGCACAACAACGTCGCGCACGCGACCCGTGTCATCGAGCCGGATCCTGCGCTCTGGCAGATCGAGGTCCAGCGGGCCACGCCGGTCGCGCTGAGCGGCAAGGCAGCGATAGGCCGCGAGCAGCGGCACAAGCACCGTTTCAGCAATCGGTGCGGTCTTTGCATCGAGGCGCCCTTCAAACGCAGCTTGCGCCTGCGCATAGGTGAGCTTTGCGGCAGATCGCATCAGGCCGCGGACGAACGCATGGCGCCGCTTATGCCCCTGGGCATCGAACGTCATCCGGACGGCGAGCGTCGGGCGCGTCTCGGCCTCGATCAGCGAGCAAAGGTCGTTGGAGATGCGTTCCGGCAGCATGGGAACGACGCGGTCCGGAAAATAGCACGAGTTTCCCCGACGCCGTGCCTCCCGGTCGAGCCGGGTCCCGGGCCGGACGTAGTGCGAGACGTCGGCGATTGCCACGGTGACGATAAAGCCACCTGGGTTCGAGGGATCGTCGTCGCGCTTGGCATGAACCGCGTCATCGTGGTCGCGCGCATCTTCAGGGT
This sequence comes from Hyphomicrobiaceae bacterium, assembly GCA_050330095.1. Lineage (GTDB taxonomy): Bacteria > Pseudomonadota > Alphaproteobacteria > Rhizobiales > Hyphomicrobiaceae > JBCBWG01. The sequence continues at coordinate 44,837 of JBHJOC010000034.1, read as the reverse complement.
CGATCGTAACCAGCGCGAGATCCGTGAGATCAACGCGACCGCGCTCGTCGAGCGGTGGCAGCGTTGCGAGTTCATCCAGTACGCTCTCCGGAAAGGCATCGGGGATGGCGTGCGCGTGCACTGCGATCAGGCTGATCTGGCGCTGATCCGCGGGGTTGCCGAGGACCTCGACGATCCGGGCTTGTGGCGTGTGGAAGCGCCCCTTTCGGACGAGATCGAAACGCACGAGGTCGCCGTCCTTGGCGTCGCCGGCCGCGTCGCGCGGCACGACCCACTCGGTCTGCGACTTGCGGTCGACCGAGGCGACAAGACCGCCGCCCGAATTCGTCCGCCGGTAAATTCCGACCAGTCGATCCTTCTCGCGCGGCAGCCGCTTGATCGGACGGCCGACGAATGCTGCTCCGCCCGGCGCGCTGTGGGCGTCGGCGTTGCGGCTGATCCGGGCAAGGACGCGGTCGCCCATGCCGATCGTCTGGACAGTGCTGGCCGCATCGCTCCGCTTGCCTGTGCGTGCGTGTCCCGGAGGCGTGAGTTCCTCTCCCGGGTGCGCCGAGATCCAGACCCGTGGCCGCGGTCCGTCTCGCGTGTCCCACTGGATCGGCTCTGCGATCAACTCGCCATCGCCATCCTGGTCGACGATCTCGAGCACCGCCACGTTGCCTGGAGCCCCTGCCTGGCGAAGGTCACGCTTGCCGCCAGAGATCAAGCCCTCCTCCACCATCTCGGCCAGTAGGGCTTTCAGCAGAACCCGCCGATCCCCCTGCACCCCGAACGCCTTGGCGATCTCGCGCTTTCCAACAGTGTCGTCACGGCTGGCGAGGAAATCGAGAATCTGGTCGCGCGTCGGCAGTTCACCGCGATCTCTGGTCATTGGGGCCTTGCGTGTCGATCGTCGCGGCATGGCCCTTCGGGCGTCCTTTGATGTCGCTGGAACCGGTGTGGTTGCGTCGCTCCTGACGAGACTTAAGCTTCGCTCGGGGTTGGCTTGCGTGCAGCTCTCTTGGTTCCAGGCTTTGGGGTCGATTTGGGTCCGGTCGCCTTGGATGTGGCTTTGCCGGCTGGCGCCTTCTTGGACTTTGTGTCAGCCCTGGTCTTGGGTTCAGCCGAAGACGCGCCCGCCGAGCCGCCATTCTGCGCAGTTCTCCGGCCCGCCTTCGCGCCGGACTTTGGTCCGCCTTTTGCCCCGGCCTTGCCGGCGCGTTCTGCGATCAACGTCACGGCTTCATCGAGCGTAAGCTCCGTCGGCTGCTTGTCCTTTGGAATTGTCGCGTTGATCTTGCCGTACTTGACGTATGGACCGTATTTTCCGGCGAGCACTTCGATCTTGCCGCCTTGCGGGTGCTCGCCAAGGTCTTTGAGCACCTCGGCCTTCGCCGCACCAAATCGGCCCTTGCCTCCGCCTGCCGCCTTCTCGGCAATGATTGTGACGGCGCGGTTGATGCCGACGGTGAAGACCTCCTCAACGCTGTCGAGCCGCGTGTATTTGCCATCGTGCAGCAGATACGGCCCGAAGCGACCAAGCCCTGCCTCAATATCGCTTCCCGTCTCAGGGTGCTTGCCGATGCCCCGCGGCAATGACAGCAGTCTCAACGCCTTTTCGAGATCGAGCGTCTCAACGTCGATGCCCTTCGGCACCGAGGCGCGTTTTGGCTTGTCCCCGTCGCTTGGCTCGCCGAGCTGAACGTAAGGTCCGAACCGGCCCGACCGGAGCGTGACAGGCTCCCCCGTCTGAGGGTGCTCGCCGAGCAGCTTTCCGTCTGGGGCGATGGCGCTCCCCGGATCGGTGCCGGCCTCTGAGAACTGCCGCGTGTAGCGGCATTCCGGGTAATTGGAGCACCCGATGAATGCGCCGAACTTGCCCGTCTTGAGACTGAGGCGGCCACCTGCGCAGCTCGGGCAGCCTCGCGCATCGGTACCATCCGCACGCGGCGGAAAGATCGCAGGGCCGAGCATCTCGTTCAAGGCTTCGAGAACGTCCGAGACGCGAAGCTCTTTGGTTTCTTCGATGGCGGCCGTGAATTCCGCCCAGAAGTCGCGCAAGACCTGCTGCCAGTCGAGTTTGCCGTCAGAGATCTGATCGAGCTGTTCCTCTAGGCTCGCGGTGAAATCGTACTGGACATAGCGGTCGAAGAAGCCCGACAGGAACGCCGTCACGAGGCGGCCTTTGTCCTCGGGAAGCAGGCGCTTCTGGTCGGTGCGAACGTAGCCACGATCCTGCAGCGTCGCCATTGTCGAGGCGTAGGTTGACGGCCGGCCAATGCCGAGTTCCTCCATGCGTTTGACGAGTGTTGCCTCGGTGTAGCGTGGCGGCGGCTGGGTAAAATGCTGCGAAGCCTCGACCGACTTGTCGGACAGACGATCGCCCTGCTTCAAGGGTGGCAGTCGGCGGCTTTCCTCGTCGTCGCTGTCGTCGCGACCTTCCTCGTAAAGCTTGAGGAAGCCGTCGAAGACCACGATCGTGCCCGTTGCGCGCAGCCCATAGGTTTTGCCATCACGCCCCTTGACGGTGATCTCGGCTGTCGTTTGTTCCAGCTCGGCCGATGCCATCTGGCTTGCGACCGCGCGCTTCCAAATGAGTTCGTAGAGACGTGCCTGGTCGCGATCCAGATAACGCCCGACTTGGTCGGGGCGCTTGAAAAAGTCGGTCGGTCTGATCGCCTCGTGCGCTTCCTGAGCGTTCTTCGCTTTCGTCTTGTACTCGCGGATGAATGGAGGCACGTAGCGCTTCGAATAATCGCGTTCGATCAGGTTGCGCAATTCACGAACGGCTTCCGGTACGATCTGCACGCCGTCGGTCCGCATGTACGTGATGAGGCCGACGGTTTCACCGCCAATGTCAACGCCTTCATAGAGCCGTTGGGCGACCTGCATCGTCTGCTTGGCCGAGAAGCCGAGCTTTCGTGAGGCTTCCTGCTGCAGCGTTGAGGTTGTGAACGGCGTGGCCGGATTGCGGCGGGTTGCCTTCTTCTCGACGGAGGCGACCTCGAATGCCCCCCCAACGATTGCGTCCCGGATCGCGTGGGCCGTGACACCGTCCTTGATGTCGAGACGCTTCAGGATGGTTCCGTCGATTGAGACGAGCCGTGTTGCGACGTCCTGGCCAGCGATTTCGCCGGTCGCGCCGGTCACGATCGCCTCGATCGACCAATATTCCTCGGTCTTGAAGGCTTCGATCTCGGCCTCGCGATCGCAAATCAGCCGCAGCGCGACCGACTGCACGCGGCCTGCGGAGCGTGCGCCCGGAAGCTTGCGCCAGAGGACCGGGGACAACGTGAAACCGACCAGATAGTCGAGGGCCCGGCGGGCGAGATAGGCATCGACCAGCGGCGCATGGATCTGTCGCGGATGCTCGAGCGCTGCCAATACGGCTGGCTTTGTGACGGCGTTGAACGTGACCCGTTCGATCGGCATTCCCTTTCGGATCGCCTTTTTCTTCTCCAGAATGTCGAGCAGATGCCAGGAGATCGCCTCGCCCTCACGGTCCGGGTCGGTCGCAAGGATCAGCTTGTCGGCCTTCTTGACCGCATCAGCGATCTCCCGGATCACCTTCGCGGAGCGCGCATCGGTGTCCCAGATCATGGCGAATCCGTTGTCGGGATCGACCGATCCGTCCTTGGCCGGCAGATCGCGCACGTGACCGTAGGATGCGATCACGAGATAGTCTCTGCCGAGGTATTTATTGATGGCCTTGGCCTTGGCAGCCGATTCGACAATCAGGACGTTCATGATCAACCAAGTGTTGCGTCGTCACGCCCTCACGGGGAGCCGACCTGCCTTTTGGGCGCGGAAGATGTGGGATGACCCTCGGCATGTCAAACGACGCTGATCGTTATGTCGGACTGCGCAAGTGCTGCGTCACTGACGCTTGGTCCCCGGTCGCAGCTTGGATCGTGACCGAGCGTCAGTGACCAAAGCAACACTATAATCATATGGTTGTTCGTCTTTCCTATGGTTCTGACATTTGCTCGGAACCGAGCTCAACCGCGAGGCAAATGTCAGAACCGGAACAACCTCTTGAGGCACCATCACTCGGCGCATTGCCGCATGGTTCCCATGCTCGGATGTGCAATGACAGAGGACCGACGGAACTCAAATACCTGGATGGTTGAGTGTCAGGATCGTTGTGGCTTTAGAGACACGAGCCCGCCAGCGTGATGCTCTAGCCGATCGGCGAGCGTCAGTTCGAGCAGCGTGATCTGGACCTCGCGGATGTCACACTCCGCTGCCCTGACGAGCGTGTCGATGGAGACGGGCACCGGCCCAAGGGCCGATACGATTCGCGATCGCACCCGCGGTGCGATCGCGATGTCGTGGCTGACACCGTCCAGCGTACACCATGGGCGCAGAGTGTCGCGGGCTGATGATGGCTCGGCCATGCGAGGCGCCGAGATCATCGGTCGCAGCACCTCGACCACGTCAGCCGCGTCCGTGACAAGCGTGGCGCCCTGCTTGAGGAGCGCATTGGTGCCATAAGCGCGCGGGTCGAGCGGGTGGCCCGGCACTGCGAATACCTCGCGTCCGTGTTCGCTTGCGAGGCGGGCCGTAATGAGCGAACCCGACCTTGCGGCGGCCTCGACGATCACGATGCCGAGGCTTAGACCAGAAATGATCCTGTTGCGCCTTGGAAAGTCCTTGCCGCGCGGGCGAAAGCCTGGAGGCTGGTCCGAGACGATGCAGCCCTCCGCAGCCAGGGCCTCATGCAACATTCGGTTCTCCGGTGGATAGATGACGTCGACGCCTCCGGCGACGACAGCAATCGAAGCGCTTGCGCCCGCCCCCGCATGCGCTGCAGCATCAATTCCGCGCGCAAGCCCGGAGACGACGATAAATGATTGCGAAGCAAGGTCCTTTGCGAACATTCCGGCGAGGGCAGTCCCGGCAGCCGACGCTTCACGTGAGCCGACGATCGCTACGCTTGGCTGATTGAGAAGATCGCGGGCGCCGAGCGCGTAGATCATCGGTGGCGGTTGATCGAGGGCTGCGAGTGCCAGCGGGTACCCCGGCTCGATCGTGAAAATCGGTGCGGCGCCAATATGTTGCGCGTTTGCGAGTTCATCTTCGACGACGGCCGGCGGGGGCACGATGAGCGGCCTGCGCCGGCCGGCTCGGCGCGCAAGATCGGGCAACGCATCGATTGCGGCTTGGGCACCGCCGAACGTATTGACCAGCGATCGAAAGCTGGCGGGACCGATGCCGTCAGTGCGAACGAGCCGCAGACAGGCAAGTCGTTCCGACTGGCTGAGTTCGGCTGTTGGCAGCGGCAAGGGCGGCGGGCCCCGTGATGCCGCTGGTGTAGCCGGCCTCTCGCTCGAGGTCTCCTGCTGGCGACCGCCAGTCGTGGGCGTGATGCGCTCCGGTCCGCGCTCAAGTCCTCTGGCCAATGCGTGGCTCCTCACCGGCAATCAGGCGGGCAATGTTCGCACGATGTTTCCAGAGGAGCAGGGCCGACAATGGGAGTATGGCGATTGCGAGTTCGGGACGGGCGATGACGAGCCAGGTCACCATAGGTGTAAGCACCGCGGCAGACAGTGCCGAAAGTGACGAGATGCGCACGATCACTGCGATCGTGAGCCAGAGGGCGCAGAAGACGAGACCAACCCTCCAATCGAGGGCGAGCAGAATCCCGATGAAAGTCGCGACGCCTTTGCCGCCACGCCAACCGAGCCAGACGGGATAGCAGTGGCCGACGAACGCACCATAACCGCCGGCCAATGCGACCATGCTGGTGGCGGCTGAAAAGTGCCCCGTCGCGCTTGGATCGCTGATTGCTCCAAACGAAGCAATCAGTTCGGCCGGTAGCAGGGACGCCGCTGCAACCGCCAGGAAGCCTTTCGCCGCGTCGAGCACCAGCGTTGCGGCGGCAAGGCCCTTGTTGCCTGTTCGCAGGACGTTCGTTGCGCCGATATTTCCAGAGCCGATTTTGCGGATGTCGCCGAGCCCCGCGGCGCGTGTCAGCAGCAGGCCGAATGGGATCGAGCCGAGCGCGTAACCGATGACAAATGCCGTGAGGATGCCGAACATCATCGGGTCGCATCCGCGTGGGTTGCCTGGCCAATATCAACAGGGGGCCTGCTCACCGCTGGCTCTCTCGCTCGAACTGGTAGACCGTTCGCCCGCCAACCAATGTCCGGAGCACCCGCCCCTGCATCCGGCTCTCGTCGAAGGGCGAGTTCTTCGATCGTGACCGCAGCGTCGCGCGGTCGACCATCCAAGGCATGCCGACATCAACAATGATCAGGTCTGCCGGTGCGCCGCGCACGAGCCGCCCGCCCGACAACCCGAGCAACTTGGCAGGCGTCGTCGACATCGCTTTCAGCAGCGTCGTCAGCTTCACGTCACCGCCGTGAACCAGCCGCAGCCCCGCCGCAAGCAGCGTTTCAACCCCAATCGCGCCATCAGCGGCCTCGGCGAACGGCAGCCGCTTCGTGTCCTCGTCCTGCGGGTCGTGGCTCGACACGATGACGTCGATCACTCCATTTGCGACAGCCCGCACGAGCGCCAAGCGATCGTCCTCGCTGCGCAACGGTGGGCGGACCTTGCAAAACGTCCGGTAGGCGCCGATGTCGTTTTCATTAAGGGTGAGATGGTTGATCGAAGCGCCGCTCGTAACGGGCAGGCCACGGCTCTTTGCGTCCTGGAGCGCTGTGAGGCTTCTGCGGCAGGTGACCGTTGCAGCGTGGTAGCGGCCACCCGAGAGTTCGACGAGGTGAAGGTCCCGTTCGAGCACCATCGTCTCTGCGGCTGCGGCAACGCTCGGCAGCCCAAGCCGGGTTGCGAGCGCGCTCGCGTTCATGGACGCGCCACGGCTGAGGTTGGCATCCTCGGTGTGGTGCACGATCAGGGCGTCGAAGTCCCGCGCATAGGTGAGAACGTTGCTCATGACCGCGGCGTTCATCACGCTCTCTTTGCCATTTGAGAACGCTATGGCGCCTGCCCGCTGCAAGAGCCCGATCTCGGTCATCTCCTCGCCGCGCAGGCCCCGGGTCATGGCCGCCATCGTGCGTACGTTGACGATCGCGTTGTCACGCGCACGCCGCAGGATGAAATCGACGAGGGCAACCTGGTCGATGACGGGGTTCGTGTCAGGCATGACGATGATCGTCGTGACACCGCCCGCCGCCGCCGCGCGGCTCGCCGTCTTGAGTGTTTCCCGGTGCTCGTTGCCGGGTTCGCCCGTGAACACCTGCATGTCGACGAGGCCCGGGCAGAGAACGTGGCCCTGGCAGTCGATCACTTCGGCATCGGCAGGGGCGTTCCGTCGAAGGTAACTGCCGAGGTCGGCGATCACTCCGTTCGAGACGAGCAATCCGCCGGCTTCGTCGCGGCCACTGTCGGGGTCGACGAGGCGGGCGTTGATGAAGGCGAGGGGGCGTTGAGGGGCGCTCAGAGGTTCCATGCGGCCCTCATGCGTTTGGCAGGTTGCGCGCGAGCGCCTGCAGCACCGCCATGCGCACGGCAACGCCCATTTCAACCTGCTCGCGGATGACGCTGCGGGCGTGATCTGCAACCACCGAGGCAATCTCAACACCCCGGTTCATCGGACCGGGATGCATGATCAGAGCGTCCGGCTTGGCATGCCCGAGTTTTTCGAGGTCAAGCCCGAAGAAATGAAAATACTCGCGCGCTGATGGAACAAGATTGCCGCCCATGCGTTCGCGCTGCAGCCGCAGCATCATGACGACATCGGCATCCTTGAGACCCTCGGCCATTGTGACAAAGGCCTCAACGCCGAGCTTCTCCACCCCGACGGGCAACAACGTCGATGGCGCAACGACGCGAACCCGCGCGCCGAGAATGTTCAGCAGGTCGATATTCGACCGGGCAACGCGTGAATGTCCGATGTCGCCGCAAATCGCTACCGTCAGGCCTTCGATTCGCCCCTTCGCGCGCCGGATCGTCAAGGCATCGAGCAGGGCCTGTGTGGGATGCTGATGCGCACCATCTCCGGCATTGATGACGGAACAGTCAACCTTGCGCGCAAGCAGCGCCACAGCACCCGCCGAGTGGTGCCGAACAACGAGGATATCGGGGCGCATGGCGTTGAGCGTCGCGGCCGTATCGAGCAGCGTTTCGCCCTTTTGAACGGACGATGTCGAGACGTTCATGTTCATGACGTCTGCGCCGAGCCGCTTGCCAGCCAGTTCGAACGACGATTGCGTTCGCGTCGACGCTTCGAAAAACAGGTTGACCTGGGTGCGCCCACGCAAGACGTCGCGCTTCTTGATGACTTGGCGATTTTGCTCGGCTTCGACGTCGGCCAAATCGAGCAACGCGTTCACGTCCCGCGCCGACAGACCATCGAAGGTCAGCAGGTGCTTGTGTGGAAACGACGGGAGGTCAGCCGCTGCGCTCTTCATCGAGTCCGCCTTATAGGCGCGGGTCTGTCGTCCGGCAAGAGCTTGTCCACGCGCATCCACGACGAGACGGAAGCTCGGCCGGGCATCGGCCCATGCGGTCGCGCGTGGCTCCAGTTATCCCCGTCTGACGGTGCAAATGTAGCCTTGCTGAGCCGTTGCAGAGATGAGGCTCCAGCTCGATGACTGTCTCTCCCAACCTCAAGCTGCCGTATATCGCTGCTGCGCAAGCGCAAAAGCATGTCACCCACAACGAGGCCCTGCGCACGCTCGATGCGCTCGTGCAACTGGTGGTGATCGCCCGGGGTTTGACGGCGCCGCCTGCCACCCCCCTCGAGGGTGACCGCTATCTGATCGGCCCAGGCGCCACGGGGAGCTGGCAGGGCCACGACGGCAAGATCGCAGCATGGCAGGATGGCGCCTGGGCGATGCTCGCGCCACTGGAAGGCTGGACGGCGTGGGTCGTCAGCGAGGGCAAGCTTGTCGTGTTGTCCGCGGGTGTTTGGGTTGACGTTGCTTTGGGCGGCTCTGGCCCGACGGCAGATTTCAATCCAGTGTCGGGCGGGCTTCTTGGTGTCAATGCGACGGCGGATACAACCAACCGGCTCGCTGTTTCCTCGCCAGCTTCGCTGTTCAACAACGCAGGCGCCGGCCATCAGCTCAAGGTGAATAAGGCGGCGTCCAGCGACACGGCGTCGTTTCTGTTCCAAACTGGGTTCTCGGGCCGCGCAGAGATCGGCACAACGGGCGACGACACGTTTTCCTTCAAGGTGTCGTCGAACGGAACGGTTTGGGACACGCCGCTGCGCCTCCAGAGCAAAGCCGCCATCTGTGGCGGCGCGCCGGCAACAATCGCGGACCAGCTGAGGTTCGTGGTGTCGAACCGGACGACGGTCGTGCAGCCAGGCGACAGCCGTACGCTGGCGCAGTTCGCAACGGGCGATGGCGTATCAAGCCGGGTGTTGTTGGACGGTTACGGCGCACACTGCATGCTGTCGTTCAGGCGCGCGGAGGGGACCGCGGCGAGCCCGCAGCCCGTGGCCGCAAACGCAGAGATCGGCGGCATCACCGCGTGGGGATATGGCGCGACGGGCTACAATGGCGGGCCGAACAGCGGACGCGCGAACATCATCCTGATTGCGTCCGAGACATGGACAGATAGTGCCCAAAGCGCCGCCGTGTCGATCGAGACGACAACCAATGGCACGGCGGTTCCTGTTGAGCGCCTGCGCATTTTGCATGACGGCCGCGTCGCGATCGGCTCGAGCGAGGTCTATGATGTTCAGGCCGGGATCATGCAATCCGGCTTGCAGGTCAATGGGCTCGGGTCCGAGGCGTCGTTCTCGGTCGTGCGCTGGGCGGCCGGAGGCGCGCAGCCGAACATTCACTTTGCAAAGTCACGCGGCACGACAGTGGGCACGCGCGGGATTGTTTCCAAAGGCGACGGCATGGGCGGGTTCACGTGGACCGGCGATGACGGTGCTCAATTTATGCCGGCAGCTGCTGTGCGCGGTCAGGTCGACGGGACGCCGACGACGGGCAACGTGCCTGGCCGCATTCTGTTTCTGACGGCGGTCGACGGTGGCGGCTCCGCTGTGGTCGAGCGCATGCGTGTGGAAAGCGGCGGAACCGTGCGGCCCGGCGCCGACAACGCCCAGGCCCTCGGGTCTGCAACGCACCGCTGGTCTCAGGTTTGGGCCGCGAACGGCACCATTCAGACCTCGGATGCCCGCGAGAAGGTCGTCGAGAGCCAATTCGATCCGGCGACTGCGCTGGCACTCGTCGAAGCGATCGACCCGGTGCTGTTCCGATGGCGCACGGGTGGGCAGGTGATCGTGCCAAGCCGGACTGAAACAGAGACGACGGACGACGGCGTCGAAGTGCCAAGGATGGAAGCCGTTCCAGTGCCTGGGCGCCGTCTACATGCAGGCTTCATTGCACAAGATGTCAAAAGCGCGATGGATGCGGCCGGTGTCGAGTTTGCGGCATGGGGGCTCGATGACGCGAGCGATCCTGAAAGCCGGCAGTGGCTGCGGTCTGACGAACTCGTGCCCGTACTCTGGTCTGCGGTGCGCCAGCTCAAGGCGGAACTCGCGGCGCTTAAGGAAGAGTGAGAGCAGGAGCGCAGCCGGGCACCAAGCAACGACCGCCCTCTGGCCGGCCCTTAACTCTGTAGGCCGACGAGCATTGGCGGTGTCAGGCCGAGAGCGGGGACCGCGCCTGTGCCTGCGTGCTCGACCGCTTCTGAGCGACATCTGCTGCATCATCAAGATCTGACAGTGCATCGCGATGCTCGGCTTCCGCCTCGCCCATCCGGCGTTTCAGGTCATCGATCGATGTCTGGAGGTTGCGCCGCCGCTGCGCCGCTGCCCGCGCATAGGTCGAGTAAGCGAAATGGTTTTTGTCGCGAATGCCAGTGCGGTCTTCCTCGGCGACGATCTGGCGATCGAGGTCATCTGCCAACTGCTCGAAGTCGGCGATCATCTGGCCGAGGTCGCGCACCTTCCGTGCCTTCTCCTCGACGTCGAACCGCTTCAATCGCAACGCTACTTCACGCGCTTTCATCGTCCGGTACCCCTGTCTTCACTCGAACGCCAAACGCAGTAAACAAGTTCCGTGCCACACCATGTCGACCCTGCGGTCGTGTTCAACTGCTGCCGCGCTCGATTTGAATGCTGCGAAACTGCCCCCGGCGCAGCCGGTCTCGGCGTGCACAACCGCGTGCCAGACCGAACCGTGCTTCATGTGGACAGCCTCTCACATCAGCATTCGCGTGGCGTTAAGGCAACATCTTGCATTGTTCGCACGCCGGTTAGAATCAGCGTGCCTCCGAATGCCGTCCGACGCCTACCTCGCCTGCGCGAACAGTGCTAACTTCGGCACGTAAGGTAGGGGGTTCCTCACATTCGTGCGTCACCGTTAGGGCAAGCGGTGATGCTCATCGGAAAATTCGTATCAAGTTGGCACCGCTGGGGCGAGCGCTTCAGTGTGGGTGAATGTCTGTTTCTGCGTTGTTGATTTGGAGTGTGGATGTGAACGCGTCTGGTTCATTGATCATTTCTGAAGTTTGGCAAGGTTTACTTAGCGTTTGTTAACCTCTCGTGCGTAGTTTTTTCGAACGACGGGGCGAGGGCTGATCACGCGGTCAAGCCTTCGGGGCGCATCGCAGGCAACGGGAATGGGCAGGAGAGGTATCAATGCGGGTTCTTCTGATCGAGGATGACAGCGCGACGGCTCAAAGCATCCAGTTGATGCTGCAGTCGGAGGGCTTCAACGTCTACCAGACGGATCTTGGTGAAGAAGGCGTTGACCTTGGCAAGCTCTATGATTATGACATTATTTTGTTGGACTTAGGCCTACCCGATATGAGCGGCTATGAAGTGTTGAAGACACTTCGGGTCGGGAAGGTCGCAACGCCCATCCTGATCCTGTCTGGGTTGGCGGGGATCGAAGACAAGGTCAGAGGGCTCGGGTTCGGAGCCGATGACTACATGACAAAGCCATTCCATAAGGACGAGTTGGTCGCTCGCATCCATGCGATCGTTCGCCGCTCGAAAGGCCATGCCCAGTCGGTGATTGAGACTGGTGACCTGCGCGTCAATCTCGACACAAAGACCGTCGAGGTCCATGGGCAGCGCGTGCATTTGACCGGCAAAGAATATCAGATGCTCGAGCTTCTCTCTTTGCGCAAGGGTACGACCCTGACCAAGGAAATGTTCCTCAATCACCTTTACGGTGGAATGGACGAGCCAGAGCTCAAGATTATTGACGTATTTATCTGTAAGTTGCGCAAGAAGCTGCACGCAGCCTGCGGGAAACATTATATCGAAACGGTGTGGGGCCGTGGCTACGTGCTGCGGGATCCGGGCGACGAAGGATCGGCGGCCGCCTGAGCGCGTTTCACTGCAGCGTGAATGGCGGGCGCATCAAGCTGCCCGCGCCGCGCGTGGAAATGCTTGCCATAGAGTAAATGTGCAGCAGCGCCCGAACGCCGGTGTGCAGCGATCGCGCGTTTGGGGCGAGGCCCCCGAAGAGTTCAGTTTTTTCCCCGGCTTGCACTGACGACAGTGGAAATTCTGCAGGGTTGCCGACAATCCCCGACCGGTTGAAGCCGGTTCGCACGCGTCCGCAGGATTTGACCCTTTCTCGCGCTCGTGGAATGAGGAGGGCTCCGGCGCGGTCGTCGGAGGGCATGGCATGGTCGAGCCATGGTGCGGTGAGTCCCAGGCCAACTCATACCCGCTTTCCGTAGTTCGTGCCTGACCCTCGTCAGGCGCCGAGCCGAGCTTCGGAACGCAAAGCGTATGAGCAAGCTCATGAAGCTCGTGCCGCTTTTCGATCAGAAGTCGCTGGAGGGCGGGTGTTGCGGATGCTGCAAGCGACTGCTGATCCGAGGTCCGCGTGGCCCTTGTGTTGCGCCGAAATCGTTGGCGGTTGCGACCAGGTGTCGATTCGGGCGCCAAGGGCTGTTGGTGGCCCGCTGAATTCGACAAGGGGCCCCTTGTTTGGTTTTGGTGCGATCCGGCTCGGGTGCTGGGACGCTGTTAGCCCATAGGGCCAACCTTGGAGGGCATTTCGCGATGGGCCAACTGAGCGTTGCGATCGTTCCCGTAACACCCCTACAGCAGAACTGCACGCTGGTTTGGGACAGCGACAGCAAGCGCGGCGTCGTCGTCGATCCGGGTGGTGATGTCCAACGGATCCTTGGAGCCATCACGCAAGTGGGTTTGGCGCCACAAAACATCATTCTTACGCATGGGCACTTCGACCATGCCGCAGGGGCTGACGAATTGCGAGAGCGTCTGAGCGTCCCGATCATCGGTCCGCATCGTGGCGACCAGTTCCTGCTCGATCGGTTGGCGGAGAGCGGGCCTCGTTTCGGGATCGGTGATGCCCGTAACGTTGCGCCCGACCAGTGGATTTCAGAGGGCGACGTGGTCGAGATCGCAGATCGTCAGTTTGCGACTTATCACTGCCCCGGTCACTCGCCAGGCTCGATCGTTTATGTCAGCACGGCTGATGGCTTTGCCCTTGTCGGCGACGTCCTCTTTCAAGGCTCGATCGGTCGCACCGACTTCGAATACGGCGATCACACCGCATTGATTTCTGCAATCAAGACGAAGCTACTGCCGCTCGGAGACGACATTGCGTTCATCTGCGGCCATGGTGGGCCGAGTACCTTTGGTGATGAGCGCCGCACGAACCCGTTTCTGGTCGAATGATCAGCCGCGAGTGCTACCGCGCGCCGTGATCGCTCACCAGCCAAAATTCAGCTGCAAGCGGCCGAACAGCCCCGGACCATGCGTCGTTGCGCCGTTCTGTCCGCGACCCTTGTCGCTGTACCAGAAGTCCACGGTCTCGAGCCGCAGCGTCTCGCTGCAGCTTTGCGCGCAGTCGACCCAGGTTCCGCCAGGCAGCTGCACCTGAAGGCGGTTATGGTGAAAGCGAACCGAACCGCGCACGGTCTCCGACCCGAAATCGCTCTGGGCAATCACGTATCCCTCAGGGATTGTCGCATCGCCGGGGATTGCACGGGTTGCGGAGACGGGGGCGGCAAGAACCGATGCTCCGGCAAGGATGCCTGCAGCCAGGGTGGCAAAGCGCGTCAGCCGCGGGCGCGGGGTCAGGCAGAACGTGGCAGGCATGATGGCTGCTCCAAGCTGGCGATCGCACGGTATAGTCTATGGCCTCCAACTGTGGCGCGACACCGTTAACCGAGAGAAAATCGGGCCAAGTTCACGAGGGCGTGGTCTGCTGGCCACGGTGGCCGGCCCGACATTGCAAACCGTGTCTCGGGCGGAGAAGACGCGTCTGTCGGACTGGCGCTCCACGTCGCCAGCGGTTCGGGGCTGGCAAGCCGCCACCGATCGCTTAGGCTCACGCCTCGTCTTTGGAGACGCGACACAGATAATAGTCGGGAGGATAGCTTGGACAAGGTTGCACTCGTAACGGGAGCTGGTAGCGGCATCGGGCGGGCTTCAGCACTCGCCCTGCAAGCTGCAGGGTACAACGTCGTGCTGGCGGGACGCCGCGCTGCGGAATTGGAGGCGACGGCCGGTCTGGGCCAGGCCGCTGGTGGGCGGATGCTCCCCGTCGCGAGCGACGTGTCAGATGCCAGCTCGGTGGAAGCGTTGTTCGCGCGTGCCAAATCCGAGTTCGGTCGCCTCGACGTCCTGTTCAATAACGCCGGGATGGGCGCGCCGCCGGTTCCGATGGAGGACCTCGCGATTGCCGATTGGGATCGCGTCGTCGCCGTCAATCTCTCGGGCTCATTCTACTGCGCCCGTGCAGCGATCGGGATCATGAAGGCGCAATCGCCCATGGGCGGGCGCATAATCAACAACGGGTCTATCTCGGCGCACGCGCCAAGACCGAACTCCGTCGCCTATACGTCCACCAAGCACGCCATCACGGGCCTGACGAAGTCGATTTCGCTTGATTGCAGAAAATACGACATCGCCTGTTCACAAATCGATATCGGCAACGCAGATACCGAAATGGGCGGCCGGATGAAGCACGGCGTGCCGCAGGCGAACGGTCAGATCATGGCTGAATCCGTCATGGACGTCGATCATGTGGCGCGCGCGATCGTGTTCATGGCCCAGCTGCCGCTCGATGCGAACGTGCAGTTCATGACGATCATGGCGACAAAAATGCCGTTCGTTGGGCGCGGCTGACACGCCGACACATAGAGCCTGCGCGCGTGGCACGTTGCGCCATCGGTCGGTGATGGCGCGACGTCACTTGGGATAAATCCAGTCAGAAGCGGGGTCGAGCTAACTGCGGGACAGGTTGATATCGACACCGCGCAATTGCGTGGTCGAGGTGCGGATCGATACGCTTTGCGTCCGACCCGACACGCGGATCGACATGCTCCCAGCGACCCCGCCGCTGATCGTCAGGTTCAGCGCTGACGCCGACGCGCTGCCGACGACGTTACCGGAAGCGTTGAAGGTACGTTCGACCCACGAGCCGGATACCGAGCCGCCCGATTGCTTGAGCTGCGATCGCAGCTCGATCGAATAGCTCGCCGATGCACACCGAATGGCAAGCCCAAGCTCTCTGCCGCTGGACTTCACACTGTAGTAGGCACGGCACCGGATCGCTTCGCTGCTTCCGCCCGCGAGCGTCACGCGCCCAGATCCGCCCCAGGTTCCGCCGTAGGTTGCAAAGGGTGAGGCAACTGCGCTGGACGACACGATTGTCATTAACGCGGCCACGACAAGACACTGTTGGCCCCAGCGTGCCAATGATCGGCGGGGCGACGACAAACTCGACATGGCGAGCTCCCGAAGCTGCGCCGAGACACCTACCGGTTGCCTCGACCATTGAGATCGCTATCGCAGAATGTTGCCGGAAGCACAAAGAAACAATCGGTGATCGGGGAGAGCTATCGAAAAGTTTGGTTAGTCGGATACGCCGGATGAGTTGAGGGCTGCCGCTCGCCAAATGACCTCAAATGTCATGATCAAGCCTGATAAGCTTACGTCGAATAAGCGACGCAAGTCATCGATTGGCGAGAGTAGGCGGGCTGGAATGAGGTCGCCGATGTCAGGGTGCTTCAGCGCATACAGTCATAGCCCACGCTGATCGACCCGAGGCTCGCGACGTGCGCACAGCTCATCTGCCCAGCCTGAGGAGCCAAAGCGAGCCCAGAGCGCTCGACCAGGTGGAGCTGTGAACCACTGCTGACGACAATCAGTGCCTCGTCGGAAACGTTGGCAGCTTGGTCTCTGGCGACGGCTTCTAGAACCAGATTGTTTGCGGCGAGCGCAGCCGTTGCAAGCGTCAAGACAAACAGTGCCGCTGTCTTCGAAAAGTCCATGGCGCAGCTCCAAAATCGGAAGGGTCACGTGCGTTCATGAGACTTAAGTGATTCGTTCCCTGGGTGGGGGAGGGAAGCAAAGCCGGAACTTCGGTTCAGCCCGGCGTGTCACCGATCGGCCTCCGTTGTCGGGCTGGCCTAAAATCCGCGACGAAAGCGCCCGCGTTACCCGGATGCCGATAAACTGCAAAACCCCGGCTGCGGGGCAGCCAGGGTTCTGAAGTGAGACACTGCATCTGAAGCGCTCGACCCAATCCGGCCGGCGCAACATTCGTATGGAATCGCGCCAGCACGTCGGATTCCGGCGCGACGGGCTAAGAGCGCAATCGCCGCCGAGACGGCGTCACGTGCTTTAGCGTGTGACGTGTTGCGCTGGCACGGGACCGCCGAGACCCTTCGGCTCCGGCGTTTCGCGACGGCAGGCAGTGATCGCAGTTGCAGTCACGAGCAGAGCAATAACCAGAAACGCGCCCCGATTTTTCATCGTCGATCTCCGAATAGAGCGTGGAGTTGTCCCAACACCTCGACAGAACGCCTCCGAAATTTTGGATTCAAGGATCGCTGTTGAGCGCGGATCAGTTTCGCCCTTTTGGTGGTGATTTTCGGACACACTGCAACTTCAAGACGGCCGTTGCGTTGTTGCGCCTGTGCAATGCAACGCCAAAATCTCGACCAAGGGCCGGTGCGATTGCTCAACATGGTTGAATTCCACGCGGTCACTCAGAACTCTAGGTGGCATAACTTCTAGGGCTATCGGGAGATCAGGCGATGGCGACGCGGTTTGATTTCGGAACGGCTGTCGGGATCTTGGCTGCGTTCGTTCTCTCTTTTGCGTCGGTGACTGCAACTGCCGCCCCCCTCGTTGCGCGCGTTGACCTTAAAGCCCAGCGGATGGAGGTGTTCGTCGAGGGCCAGAGAAGGTTTTCCTGGCCCGTCTCGACCGGACGCAAAGGCTGGGAAACGCAGCCAGGTGCGTATACCCCCTATAAAATGCTCCCGTACTATTTTTCGAAACAGTGGAACATGGAACTCCCCTATCTGATCTGGATCGGGGATGACGGCACGGCCATCCACGGCACGACGCAGGGAAACAGGCTCGGCCGGCCAGCGTCGCACGGCTGCATTAGGCTCAGCATCCCGAACGCCCGCGCGTTTTACAAGCTGGTGGAGCGCTATGGCATGTGGAGCACACGGATCGATGTGATCCGCTGAGGTAGTCGCGCGACGGAGCGGCCTGCAGGTAAATCGGTTAGCGATCACGGCGCTTGCCGGGGGAGTTGCTCGCAGACACTCAAACTTGTCAAAAATCCAATGGCGTCCCGGATCTGACGTCCTCGACTGCCGCGTCGTTGCTGCTTGAGCACCAAGCCGTCATTGTACTGGCTTCGGACACCAAACCGATGGCGACAACGCGATCGCGATCAGCTATTGCGGCAAGCAGTCAGTTCCGCGCCTGAGGGGGCATCGCCATGGCATCGGCAAGGTCGCAACGCGGTTTTTTGGGCCGATTGTCCTTGGGCATTCTTGCGGTGTTCAAGGCAGTCGGGCTTCTGATGCTCGAACTGGTCGCAGCGATGATGGTCTACATCGGCCTTGCGCTGTACGATCTCAATCTATTCGGCTCGCTGGTCCGCGTTGCTCGCGATGTCCTTCAGATTGTCGCATCGGTGATCGAGACCATGTTCCCAGCATCTGCGAACCAAGCGTATGCAACGCTGCTTGGCGAGCTCGGGCCAAAATCAATTCTGCTGCTGATGATCGGTCTCGTCGTCGGCGCGCTGCTGAGGTTCATTCTTTGGACGGTCGGGCGCGCGCTCGCTGCCGCATCGGGCAGGTGACTGATCCCATCTCATTCAGGGTCTGGTCAGCCAGGGGCTGGTTAACCAGCGGCCGGCGATCACTTCACGCAGAATGTTGTCGTGACGAGGCACTGGTACTCGACGCCGAGCGGGCCGAGATCAAGGTAGACCTCGCAGGAGACGATTTCATTGCTTTCGGTGAAGCCATTTGGGACAGACCAGCCGCGTTGCCGTGCAACGTCGTTGGCGTAGTCTCGGAGCTTCTCACGGGCTGATTGGATTGAGGCTTCGCGCCCGAACGCAACATCCGAGAGCGGCAGGCGTGTGCAGCGACTGCTTGCTTCCGACGGCAAGGCGCCGGTGCCGAGCACAGCTGCGGCAATGGCTCCGACAACAGCACTCGGCAAAGCTCGATGCTGGCTACGGCGAACGGTCATTTCGATCTCCAGAACCGAAAGTGGATTGGCGAGCGTGGAGTCCCAAAGCATGGCGCGACGCCACACGAGTACCGCCGCTCAGAAGTCCCGTCGCCCTCCGCAACACGCGCCTGCCAGGGACGTCTGATCGAAAAGCGGTACGAGATTCAAATGTTGCGCGGAACCTTTGCTGTCCGTCGTTCGTTTCGGCATCTGACGAGAGTGAGTCACGAACTACGGAAAGCGGATCCTAGCTCGGCGCCTGCGCGTCAGTGGCGTTCGTTCTTGCCCGCGTTGTCGCTTGCTCTGGCGCGTCGTGCAACTGATCGATGATCCGATAGATCAAAACGACTTCTTGAATGGCCTGTTCGATACTCTTCTCGATGTTGGTCAGCGGAGCATCGATCCTGGCGACGGCCAAAAAGCTCGGCACACCGTCGAGAGCGACATGGAACCAGCGGTCTTGAAAGCCGCCTGTGAGGCCCGTTCCGCCAAGGTTCGAGCGGAGGGCCAGGAAATTTTGCACGAACACGGGAGTGACGAAACGATGGGCCTGATCGGCGTGGTCGGCGTAGACCTCGAACTTTGCTTCGAACGTGTGATGCGGGATTTCGACGCGCGTAGCCGATGAAAAGAACTGCCCCAGGCGGTTAAGCACCGTCCCTTGATCCCGGGTGATCATGACCCGGCCGCGGACAGGCGTTGGCATACTGATCCGCATGATCAGGCCGTCGAATACTTTACGGCTGCTGCCCCTGCGCCCGCTGCGCCTCAGCTCCGCCTTCGCAACTTCAAATTCGCAGTTTCGGTACCGGCCTGCCAGTGCGCCGCTCAACTGGTGTTTCGTGTAGTGCGGCAGGATGCCGAGCGCATCGAAAGGGGCGAGTGAGACGCGAGCGGCGGCATCGTCGTAGGTGATGTCACCGATCTCTTCGCACACGCGGTCGATAATGCGGCTGCGCGCCGTGCGCTCGAAGGTCTTCTGGGCCTCAAGACCCCATCCCCAGACGAGGGTTCCGCCAAGCCATGTAGCGGCAATCCCCCAACCGATCGACCATTGCAGCGCCGCAAGCCCGAAGAAGACCAACAAAATCATGGGGATCACGATGACGGCGCCGGTTCGATACCTGCGGGTGCGCTCGGACAGTGCGGCCTGGCGCTCGATTTCAAGCGCTGCAAGGTCGCGCCGAAGCCCCGTCTCCAGAAGATCTCGCGCGCTCAGTGTGCCGTAGGGCCGACCTTGTTCCGTCATGCGGTCTATCCGGCCTCCAACCTAACCTGCAGAATTGTCAAGGCGCGGGCCTCTGCGTCCGGCCAGACCCGACGGTGTCAATGACGATTTTGGATGACTGCCTGTGGAACGGATCGGTCAGCAGGCATTCAAAAATCAAGGGCTATCCTCACGTAGTCCCCGGGTTTCGGGTCGCCATGACGGGAGGGTCACACCGATGACGTCGTTTCGATCGCTGATTGCAGGCTTGGTGCTGATAGGTTTTGGAACGGCCGGTCCAGCCCAGGCCGGCTGTCACCTTATCGACTGCGTCGAGAACGTCGCAATCAAGGCCCATGAACTCAAGGGTCGCTCATGTGAGGACCTCTGGATACTACGGAACTCGATCTACAAAGACGCTGGCTATTGTTTCAAGACGCCGCGCGCGATCAGCTGGTTCGGCAATGGCGGATGCCAGCACGACAGCATGGCAAGCGTCCCGTTGAACAGCCTCATGCGCAGCAACGTGCAGATCATCCGCAGCATTGAAAGGGCGCGCGGTTGCTCATAGTGGCGCCGAGCCGCGTTAATCGACGGGGCCGAGAATGCTGCGATCGGACCCACGTGCCGGAGCCGGAGCACGGGGAGGCTCACAGTCGGCGTGCATGGTCGATTGAGGCGCCCAGTGCCGCAACTTGCGGCAACTTGCCGCCCGTGTCGCGGCCCGGTGCGTGTCGTGCATTCCACGCTGTGTTGAAAGTCTTCAGCGTTCGGTGGGAAATTGATTGCGCCGACTGTTCAGGGGCTTGCACGATGTCCCTGGAGTGCTGTGTCAGTTGAGCGCGGAGTTTTGGTGGCATGTCAGGTCGCAAGCGTGGCCGGCTTTCGGCATCTGTGCTGAGCTTCGCGATGGTCATGGGATTTGCGACGCTGGACGTGGTGCGCGTGGCCGGCGCTGCTCTGGCCTCGAATCCAGCCTTGAAGGGGCGGACGAGTGACAGCGCGGGCGGCCCTGAAATCTTCGAAGGCGGCTGCACGGCTGGCGAGCGCGTGACGATCGCGGCTGTCGGCGACTTGCTGTTTCACAATCGGCTCCAGCGGGATGCTTTGGCGCGACGTGCGGGCTTCACGCAGTTCTGGCAGGAACTCGTGCCAGTGTTGAAAGCCGCTGATATCACCTACGGAAATCTTGAAGGCCCGGCAGCGCAGGGTGTCGCTGCTGGCGGACGTGTGGTGGCCGATCCGGGCTGGCGGGTTGATCAGGTCGTTTACGGCTACAAGAACCAGACCCTCCTCTTCAATTTCCACCCGTCGGTGCTGACCGATCTCGCACACAGCGGGTTCGACATCGTCTCGACCGCCAACAATCACGCGCTCGATCGTGGCGCAGTCGGCGTTGATCGCACGATCGACAACCTCGATGCTGCCGGCCTTGCCTACGTCGGCACGCGCAAGCGTGAGGACGCGGCGCGCAGTTGGAGCACGCGCATCAAGGCCGGTGAGGCAACCTTTGCGTTCCTGGCGTGCACCTACTCGACCAACGGCATGCCGGACCGCCATGGCCAGACCCAGAACTGCTTCCGCGACCGGACAGCGTTGCTTGACGAGATCCAGGCGCTCACGCGCGACCCCGAGGTAGCTGGGGTCATCTTCACCCCGCACTGGGGCAGTGAGAACACGCATGTTCCCGATCGCGGGCAGAGGTCGCTCGGGCGGGCTGCGATCGAGGCCGGTGCGCTTGCGGTGTTCGGCGCGCATCCCCACGTCCTGCAGCCCTGGGAGAAGCACACGACAGCCGACGGCCGGGAAGGGCTGATTATATACTCGCTCGGGAATTTCATCTCGAACCAGCGGCAGATGCCGCAGAGGGTCGGCGCCGTTGCGATCGTCGAGATGGTGCTCGGCGGCGATGGCAAGGCAGCCATCTCAGCTGCGGGGTTCGTACCTACGTGGGTCGAAATCGACGCGCGTGGCCTGCGTGCAGTCGAGGCGGCGGAAAACTCTTATGCCGCACGGCTTGCGCGGCGAATCTACCCGGCCGGAAATGCCATCAGGGCCTCCGACATCAACAGTTTGCCGCGGACGTGTGGGGCGGTTGCCGCTGTCGAAGCCCGGTGACGGCGCTGGCTCGCATGCTCCCGCATACCAGCGGCTCATGCTAACGTCGCGAGTCAGTCATCCATTTCGGGAGGCCCGAGTGAGCCGTCGACGCTCCAAACCCGTCATCGGGATCATCGCCAACACGCGGACCGTCGACGGCGGTTTCAAGGTGCAGTTCGCGGGGCTGAGAAACATGCGTGCGGTTGCCGATGTCGCAGGCGCCCTGCCACTCATCGTGCCCGGCATGCCGGACCACTTCGATGCTGAAACGGTGCTCTCGGTCGTCGACGGGGTGTTGTTGACGGGCGGTAGGGCCAACGTTCACCCAACCCACTATGGACACGAGCCGACGCCGGCACATGAGCCGTTCGATGAGCATCGCGACGCGGTGGCGCTGCCTGTGGTTCGGGCCTGCGTTGACCGAGGTGTTCCAATTTTCGGCATCTGCCGGGGCCTGCAGGAAATGAACGTCGCGTTCGGTGGCACGCTGCACCCGGAGATCCGGGAGTTGCCCGGCCGAATGAACCATCGCATGACCCGGCTGCCGAGCGGAGAGCCGCACCCCGACCCGAACGTCATCTTCGCCGAGCGCCACGACGTGACGCTGACCCCGGACGGCTGCTTTGAACGTTTGCTCGGCAGACGCACCATCCGCGTAAACTCCCTACACGGCCAAGGGATCGAGCGCATCGGCGATGGGATTGTCGTCGAGGGCGTCGCAGAGGACGGGACCATTGAGGCCATTTCAATTTCAGGCGCGCCCGGGTTTGCCCTTGGGGTCCAGTGGCACGCGGAATACGAGCCACATGCAAATGCGATCAACCGCACGCTTTTTGAAGCGTTCGGAGCGGCGGTAGCAGACTACGCGGCGCGCCGGGTTGGCATTGGTCGATAGATCGGGTCTGCTTGTCCACGCCTGGAGAGCGACAGAATATCGTCGTGATTCGGGTGTCGCGCGGTGCTCAGACCGCGACGACGTCAAGAACGCCCGCCAGCATCAAGAGGGAGCCGCGCGCCTGCGGGCTCGTCTCGAACCGGCCGGGAAGCTCGAGCGTGATTTCTTTGGCCTGATCGAGCAACGTGACGCTGAGGCGGACCTTGCCCCGCCCAGGAATGAGAACGCGCTTGAGCCCATCGAGCGCTGCCCCACCTTGCAGAGGATCGACGGCCCTCGGATCGACCCTGATCAGAAACGTCTGGCCTGCGTTCTTGGCGACGCGATCGAGGGCCTCGATATTGGTCGCCCGCATCTTGACCGTGTCGCCATCGGGGTCGGCCTCCACCGAGACGATCACCGCGGTGCCCGGCTCGAGCAGGTCGCGCGCTTGAGAGAGCGTCTCCGAGAACACGACCGCCTCGAATTGCCCTGTCGTGTCCGAGAACATCGCGAATGCGAAGGCGTTGCCGCGCTGCGATTTGCGCACCCGCGCCGCGACGACGATGCCTGCAATCTTGCCTGCTCTTGCGCCGCGCTCGACGGCTTCGAGGAACTGGGCATAGGTCTTGACCCCAATGCTCGTGAGCACGCCGGCATATTCATCGAGCGGATGGCCTGAGAGAAAGAACCCGATGGCCGAGAATTCTCGCTCGAGTCGTTCCATCGGCGGCCACGCATTGGTCGGCCTCAAGTCGAGAGCCGGTGTCGAGCCCGGCCCCCCGCTTGAAAACAGGTCCTCGATCCCAGCATCGGCATCCGCGGCCAACCGCGACGCGAACGCGAGGATGTGCTCGGCATTGGCAAAGGCCAGAGACCGGTCGATACGGAACGTGTCGAAAGCCCCTGCGCAGGCCAGCATTTCAAGCGCGCGGCGGTTCAATGCCTTCGTGTTGAGGCGGCGGGCGAAATCAGACAGGTCACGGAATGGACCAGCTTGGCGCCGGGCTGCACAAATCGTCTCGACAGCGCCAGCGCCGACGTTCTTGAGTGCGGCGAGCGCATAGCGAACGGCACGCTCACCACCGTCTTTCCCGGGAGGCTCAACAGAGAACGCCACTTCCGAAGCGTTGACGCACGGCGGCCTGATCTCGATGCCGCTACGCTTGGCCTCTGCTGCAAACATTGCGAGCTTGTCGGTGTTTGCAATATCAAGCGACATTGACGCTGCCAGAAACTCGGCCCGGTAGTTCGCTTTCAGGTAGGCCGTATGGTAGGCGACGAGCGCGTAGGCGGCAGCATGCGACTTGTTGAAGCCATATCCGGCGAACTTGTCGACAAGTTCGAAGATGTAGGCCGCATCTTTCTCCTTGACGCCGTTCGCGACAGCGCCTGCGACGAATTCCGCCTGCTGCTGCGCCATCGCCGCCTTGTCTTTTTTCCCCATCGCGCGCCGCAGGACATCGGCTTTGCCGAGGGAATAGCCGGCCATCACCTGCGCGATTTGCATCACCTGTTCCTGGTAGATGATGACGCCGTAGGTCTCTTTGAGGATGCCCTCGAGCATCGGGTGCAGGTAGTCGGGCTCCTCACGGCCGTGCTTGCGGGCGATATAGGTCGGGATGTTCGACATCGGGCCTGGCCGGTAGAGCGCCACCATCGCGATGATGTCTTCGAACCGGTCGGGTGCGAGCTGTTTCAAGCTCTCGCGCATGCCTGTACTTTCGAGCTGGAACACGCCGACGGTATCGGCCGCGGCCAGAAGCTCATAAGATTTCGCATCGTCGAGCGGCAGTTTGGTCAGGTCGATCTCGATCCCGCGGCCCTTTCTCACGAGATCGACGGCCGTCTCGAGCACGGTCAGCGTCTTGAGACCGAGGAAGTCGAATTTCACAAGTCCGGCAGCCTCGACGAGTTTCCAGTTGAACTGCGTCACCGGCATGTTCGAGCGCGGATCACGATAGAGGGGCACGAGTTCATCGAGTGGGCGATCGCCGATCACCATGCCGGCCGCGTGCGTCGAGGCGTGGCGGTAGAGCCCCTCGAGCTTGATACCCATCTCGAGCAGCTTTGCGACCGCCGGGTCCTCGTCGGCGGCGTCCTGGAGCCTTGGCTCATCGTCAATCGCTTGCGGCAGCGTAACAGGGTTTGCCGGGTTGTTCGGCACGAGCTTGCACAGCTTGTCGACCTGGCCAAACGGCATCTGCAACACTCGGCCGACGTCGCGCAGCACCGCGCGCGCCTGCAACTTCCCGTGCGTGATGATCTGCGCGACCCTGTCGTGCCCGTACTTCTGCTGAACGTATCGGATCACCTCTTCGCGGCGGTCCTGACAGAAGTCGATGTCGAAGTCTGGCATCGAGACGCGCTCGGGGTTGAGAAACCGCTCGAACAGCAGCCCAAATCTCAACGGGTCGAGATCGGTAATCGTGAGCGCGTAGGCAACGAGCGAGCCGGCCCCGGAACCACGGCCGGGCCCAACCGGGATGCCCTTGGCTTTGGCCCATTTGATGAAGTCGGCAACGATGAGAAAGTAACCCGGAAAGCCCATCCGCTCGATGACGCCGAGCTCGAATGCGAGCCGATCGTCGTAGTCCTCGGTCCTGAAACCCGCAGCAGGGCCGTGCGCTGCGAGGCGTTTGGCAAGGCCGGCGCGTGCTTGTTTGGCGAGTTCCTCGGCCTCCATCCGTTGCAGGGTCTCGGGCGAGGTCTCAGGCGTCGCTGCAACGAAACGGGGCAAGATCGGCTTCTTGCCGAGTGGGCGGTAGTGGCACCGCTGAGCGATCTCGATCGTGTTGGAGATTGCTTCGGGAAGGTCTGAAAACAGCCGTGCCATGTCATCGGCCGACTTCATATAGTGCTCAGGCGAGACGCGCCTGCGATCAGGCTCGACGACGTAGCGGCCCTCGGCAATGCAAAGCAGCGCATCGTGGGCTTCGTGGTCCGATGGAGCTGCGAAATAGACCTCGTTGGTTGCAACGAGCGGCAGATCGCGAAGGTAGGCAAGTTCGACCAACTGTGGCTCAACCGCGGCCTCGCTGTCGACGCCGTGGCGCTGGATCTCAACGTAGAGGCGGTCGCCGAACGTTTTCGATAGCCGATCCAACCGCGACAGAGCGCGTTCTGTCCGTGCATCCCGAAGCAGCGTGTCGATCGGGCCATCAGGACCGCCGGTCAACGCGATGAGATCGTCGGAAAACTCCGCGAGGCGGGTGAAGCAGACGTGTCGATCGGCTGTGTCCTCAGGATCGAAATAAGCTCGGCTCGCAAGCTTCATCAGGTTCTGGTAGCCGCGTTCTGACATGGCGAGCAGCGCGATGCGACCGGTGCTGGCGCGCGCAAGCCCGCCCCGCTGTCCGAACGGACCCGATTCCTCGTCTTCGAAGTCGATCGCCAACGACAGCCCAGCGATCGGCTGGACGCCGGCTTTCGCGAGCTTATCTGAGAACTCGAGAGCGCCAAACAGATTATCGGTGTCCGTCAGCGCGAGCGCGGGAAACCCGTAGCCCTTCGCCAGATCGGCGAGCTTGCCGATCGGCAGAGCGCCCTCGAGAAGGGAATAGGCCGAGTGCACCTTGAGATGAACGAAGCGCGGCGCGTGGGTGGCTTCACTCGTTTGAGGTCGAATCGTTTGGGTCATGCGCGAGCATAGCGTTGGAGCGCCGCCGCTGTCGCGACCAGGTCTTCGTCGGTCAACAGGGCTGCAGCGCTGCGACGCCCAAACGTCCAGTGCGTACCCTGTTCAACGCGGTCCGTGCCTCGTTGGGCGATCGCGCGCCGCGGGTGGTGTCGCTCTCTCAAGGAGACCGCGTGAGGCGCGAACGGACGCGAACGGCACCGCGCTTGCGGTGGCCGTATCGGTATACAGACTGAACGAACCTGCCGACCATGGGGGTCTGCCATCCCGCATCCAGAATCAGATGATCCCGCCAAACCGCTCCGGCCGGCCCGCCAGTCAGGGCAGGCTCCCAAGCCCCTTGCACCACCGTAAGACGATGCTCCCACCGCCTGATCCCGCGGTGGCTCTCGCGCGTCTCGCGAACACGCTGGCCCAAATCCACGCGCTCGACAGTGATCCTGTGCGCTCGCGTCGGAAACAATCGCCAGAACCAGATGTCGACGGTGATGACGTCGCCTTGTGCAAAGCGCCCTCGGTTGTCGAAGCCTGAGTAGGTTGCAACCCCACGCATCGCGGTTTCGAGATCGGCAAACGTCAAGGCCTGTTCGAACAGTGCGTCAGGGTCGCGCGGATAATGTGCCTCGATGTCAATGGTGATGGTCATCGTTTTGGTTCCTCTGCGAGGCGCACCAAATCCCGCGCGAGACATCCATGGCCTCGATGCGACGTGCTCATTCGGTCGTGGCAGCACATCAGAACGCCCTTTGATCCGATGGGCCTGAAGAAACGCATTGCCAACGATCGCCGCCACGACGCGATCCTGCCGCCGGCCGCGCTCTTCCCTCGGCAATTGCGAGGCACCGCAGTTGCGCTATAGCAGTTCCACCTGCCATCGTCCGATGCCACACGCCACGAGTGCCCCCAATGTCCGAACCGTCTACGCCCGAAGCTGAAACCCTCGTTCGTGTTGAGGGCCGAGCAGGCCGCATCACGCTCAACCGGCCGAAGGCACTGAACGCCTTGAGTTATGCACAGGTCGGTGAGTTGCAGAGAGCGCTCGATGCCTGGCGGAACGATGATCGCGTTGCCCTCGTCATTCTCGATGGCGCTGGAGAGCGCGGTCTGTGTGCGGGCGGTGACGTGCGTGCACTCTACCACGCGCGTGAAAGCGACCCGCGCCTGGCTGCCCGTTTCTGGGCCGACGAATATCGGCTCAATGCCGACATCGCTTCGTACCCGAAGCCGTTCGTCGCGATCATGGACGGCATCGTCATGGGCGGCGGCATCGGGCTCTCGGCGCATGCCTCGCACCGCATCGTGACAGAGGCCTCCAGGCTCGCAATGCCGGAGACTGCGATTGGATTGATCCCGGATGTTGGCGGCACGTGGCTGCTGTCACGCGCGCCGGGTCGGCTCGGCGAATATCTCGGTCTGCTGGGCACGAACATGGGTGCTGCCGATGGCATCTATGCGAATTTCGCCGATGCGCACGTAGCCCGCCAAGACGTGCCGCAGTTTGTGTCTGCCTTGTGCAACCGCGATGGCCATCCCGTCGGTGTCCTGGTGGCCGAGGCGACGTCAGCACCGCCGCCTGCGACGATTGCAGGCCGCATGTCCGTCATAAACCGCATCTTCGCCGAGGATACGGTATCCGCCATCATCGCGGCTGCGACGGCGGAATCGGCACCGGATTGGCTGCGCGAAGAGGCGCGAGGCTTTGCGCACCGTTCGCCGCTCTCGATGACACTAACGCTCGAAGCGGTGCGCCGCGCCCGCAACGTGAGGTCACTGCGCGAGGCCCTCGTTACGGAGTATCGTTTGACGAACAGGCTGTTTGACCGCGGTGAGTTCCTCGAGGGCGTGCGGGCGCAACTGATCGACAAGGATCGCGCGCCGAAGTGGCAACATGGGAGTGTTGCTGCGATCCCAGCCGACGAGATCGCTGGATATTTCGCACCGCTCGAAGACCCAACGGAGCTGACATTCTGAGGCAGAATGCTGCCTTCGCGTCAGAAGCGCCGAACGGAGCGGCGCGTGGCAACGGGTCCGCACAGGAGGAGTCATGGAGACGCCAACACTGCGCAGCGGCCCTCTCTCGGGCATGCGCGTTCTCGACCTGTCCCACGTCATGGCGGGGCCTGTGTGCGGGCTGATGCTGGCCGACATGGGCGCAGACGTGATCAAGGTCGAGAAGATCGACGGGGGTGACGACACACGCCGCATGACGCCGCCCGAAATCGCAGGCCAGTCGGCCGCGTTCATGATGATGAACCGCAACAAGCGCGGCCTCGCGCTGAACCTGAAATCCGAGCAGGGCCGCGGGGTCTTCAAACGGCTTGCCGGTTTTGCTGACGTGCTGATCGAGAACTACCGCCACGATACCTTGGAGCGGCTCGGTGTCGGCTACGACGTGCTCAGCGCGATCAACCCATCCCTGATCTATTGTGAGATCTCAGGTTTCGGGCGCACGGGACCGTTCGCGACGCAAGGCGGATTCGATCTCGTCGCTCAGGGCATGTCCGGCCTGATGGCAATCACGGGCGAGGGACCAGGCCGCCCGCCCGTGAAACTCGGCCCCCCGGTCACCGACATCACGGCTGGCATCCTCGCTGCTATGGGAGTAGCAGCGGCTTACGCACATAAGCTCAGGACCGGTCAGGGTCAGCGCGTCGACACGTCGTTGTTCGAAGCCGGCATCACGCACACCTACTGGCAGTCGGCAATTTGTTTCGCGACGGGGGCGAGCCCAGGGCCACTCGGATCGGCGCATCCACTCTCGGCGCCCTACCAAGCCTTCGAAACGGCCGACGGCTGGCTCAATCTCGGAGCGTCCAACCAGAAGACATGGTTGACCTGCGTCGAAGTTCTGGGCGACGCCTCGCTCGCTGAGGATCCGCGCTTTGCAACCAATGCCGACCGGATGGCGAATCTTCCAACGCTCGTCGATCGGCTCAGCGCGCACTTCAAGACGCGGCCGACCGCGGACTGGCTCGAGCGCCTCGCGGCCGCAGGTGTGCCGGCCGGTCCGGTTCTCTCGATCCAAGACATGCATACGCATCCGCAGACAGTTGCCCGCGATATGGTGCCGGTCGTCACGCATCCGGTGGCAGGTCCCGTCCAGACGATCGGCTTGCCCGTCAAGTTCTCTGAAACGCCCGGACGCGTCGGCACCCCCGCACCGTTGCTCGGCGAACACACGCGCGAAATCCTAATCGAAGCGGGATACACAAACGACGAGAGCGAGGCCTTGCTTGGGGCCGGCGACGTTCGCACGCCCTGAGCCAGAGACACACAACTCGTACCCGCTTGCCGTAGTTCGTCTGTCAGTCTTCACGCGCCGAAACGAACGACGGAAAGCAAAGGGTACGAGCACCATATTGGCCTTGTGTTCCGTCGCCGACATTTGGTTCCCTATTCAGCACCCGATTGACCAAGTGTCGGAGACACAGGGCACACGATCAACTTCATGATTTTAGTGTTGCTTTTGTCACTAGCGCTTGGCAGGCGAGACTGCAGAAGGTGGGGGCTAGGCGTGAGTGACGCAACACGAGGTCCCGCTTTTCGATGAGAAGTCCCTGGCAGGCTCGTGTTGCGGAGGGTGCAGGGACTTCTGATCGGCGGTACTCGTGGGCTGTCTCGCCGAAATCACTCTGTCGACCGCAACCGCTGACGATTTGGCCGCGACGCCACACGAGTGCACGCGCCTCCAGCAGCCACGTCTCCCCAACACGAAGAGCCTCAGCAGAAGGACCGCTTCTCAGATGATCGAACGCATGACCCATGGCCGCATCAAAATAGCGAAGATCCTGCACGATTTCATCGCTGACGAAGTGTGTCCCGGTACTGGCCTCGCACCCGCCAAGGTGTTCGACGCGATCGATACGATCGTCCATCGGCTGGCGCCAGAGAACCGTAGGCTGATCGATAAGCGAAGCGATCTCCAGGCCAAGATCGATGCGTGGCACCGGGACCACCGCGCACAACCGGTCGATATCGCATCCTACAAGGCGATGTTGACCGAGATCGGCTATCTCGTAGCGGAGCCGGCGGCATTCGAAGTCGACACGGCCAACGTCGACCAGGAAATTGCGCAGCGCGCCGGACCGCAGCTCGTGGTCCCCGTCATGAACGCGCGCTATGCACTCAACGCGGCGAATGCGCGGTGGGGCTCGCTGTACGACGCACTTTATGGAACGGACGCGATCCCGGAAACCGGCGGCGCCGAGCGTGGCGGCGGCTACAATCCCATCCGCGGTGCCAAGGTGATCGGCTGGGCTCGCGCCTTCCTCGACAGGGTCGCGCCGCTTGCCATCGGCAGCCACGCTGATGTCACGCGCTACGTGATCGTGCATGGCCGCCTCGTCCCGACCCTCAGCGATGGGCGCGAGACCGAACTCGCGCAGCCAAACAAGCTCGTCGGATACCGCGGCGACAACCTCGACCCATCGGCCATCCTTCTCGTCAACAACGGGCTTCATGTCGAGATCGTCATCGACCGGACGAGCGAAATCGGGCGGCAAGACAAGGCCGGCGTTGCAGACCTTGTGATCGAGGCCGCGCTTTCAACGATCATGGACCTCGAGGATTCGATCGCAGCCGTTGATCCGGCAGACAAAGTGGCTGCCTATCGCAATTGGCTCGGCCTGATCGTCGGCGACCTGGAAGAGAGCGTGACCAAGGGTGGTCGCACGTTCACGCGGCGGCTCAATCCTGATCGCGACTATCTCACACCGCTGGGCCAGCCATTCTCCTTGCACGGCCGTTCTTTGATGCTCATCAGGAACGTTGGCCACCTCATGCTTGACGAAAGCGTTCTCGACGAGAATGGCCATCCGGTTCCCGAAGGTATTCTCGACGGCCTGATTACCGCGCTCATTGGAATCCACGACCTGCGCCACACCGGTGCCCTGCGCAACAGCCGTACGGGCTCGATCTACATCGTCAAGCCGAAGATGCACGGCCCGGAGGAAGTGGCGTTTGCAGATCGCTTGTTTGCGGAAATTGAAGATGCCTACGGGCTTGCGCGCAACACGCTCAAGATCGGCATCATGGACGAAGAACGGCGCACGACGGTCAACCTCAAGGCCTGCATTCACGCGGCCAAGTCGCGTGTGTTCTTCATCAATACGGGCTTTCTCGATCGTACGGGGGATGAGATCCACACCTCCATGGAAGCGGGTCCGATGGTGCGCAAGGCGGACATGCGCCAACAGGCCTGGATCAAGGCTTACGAGGACTGGAACGTCGACACGGGCCTGTCATGTGGATTGCCGGGTCACGCCCAGATCGGCAAGGGCATGTGGGCGATGCCGGATCTGATGGCAGCCATGCTCGAGCAGAAAATTTCTCATCCCCGCGCAGGTGCAACGTGCGCTTGGGTTCCGTCGCCAACGGCCGCGGCGCTGCATGCGACACACTACCACGAGGTCGACGTTGCAGCCGTGCAGGCCAGCCTTGCCGGCCGAGCGGGCGCAAATCTCGATGCGCTCCTTGCGATCCCACTCGCCGACCGTCCGAATTGGAGCCCAGAGGAGATCCAAGCCGAACTCGACAACAACGCTCAAGGCATTCTCGGCTACGTTGTAAGATGGGTCGACCAGGGGATCGGCTGTTCCAAGGTGCCGGACATTCATGATGTCGGGCTGATGGAAGATCGGGCGACGCTGCGCATTTCATCGCAACACATGGCAAACTGGCTACGCCATGGAATCGTCAGCGATGACCAAGTGATGGCAACGATGAAGCGCATGGCCGAGGTCGTCGACCGGCAGAACGCCGGCGACCCGTCCTACGTGCCGATGGCGCCGACCTTCGATGGCGTAGCCTTCAAGGCCGCGTGCGATCTCGTCTTCCGCGGTCGCGAGCAACCAAACGGCTATACAGAGCCGGTGTTGCACGCGCGCCGGCTCGAGAAGAAGGCGCACGCCTGACACGCGCCAGCGTTGGTTGCGATCCAACAGCAGCGAGGCTCTGCCGGGTACGGCCCGTTGCCGCTTGCGCGGCTCGGCGGGGTTGAGCTGACAGGTAAAGTCAGCAGACGGCGGTTCGTCTAAGCCTTTGACTGTCAGGCCAGGCCGCGCTCGCGCAGAGCGATTGCGATCTCGTCGAGGATCGCGGGATCGTCGATCGTCGCTGGCATGCGCCAGTCCGTGCGGTCGGCGATTGATCGCATCGTCCCGCGCAGGACCTTGCCCGACCGGGTCTTCGGCAGGCGATTGACGGTCATAACGTTTTTGAATGCTGCAACCGGTCCAATCGTGTCCCGGACGAGTTTGACGACCTCCGCCTCGATGACGGCGGGGTCCCGTGTGACGCCTGAATTGAGCACGATGAAGCCGGCGGGCAGTTGCCCTTTCAACTCGTCATGGACCCCGATGACGGCACACTCCGCGACATCGGGGTGCGTCGCGACCACCTCTTCCATTTGGCCAGTCGACAGTCGGTGGCCGGCGACGTTGATCACGTCGTCGGTCCGCGCCATGACATAAATGTAGCCGGCAGCATCGATATAGCCGGCATCTGATGTCGAATAGTACCCCGGGAACTGTTCGAGATAGCTTGAGCGGAACCGGCTGTCGGCTCCCCACAGTGTTGGCAGGCAGCCTGGGGGCAGGGGCAGTTTGATCGCCAGCGTTCCTGTCTCGCCGCGACGGACTTCGTGCCCACCGTCATCGAGTGCATGAAGGCTGTAGCCGGGCATGGGCACGGCCGGAGAGCCGTAGCGGACTTCGAGCCGCCCGAGACCCATGGGGTTGGCGCAAATCGGCCACCCGGTTTCGGTTTGCCACCAGTGGTCAATCACGGGCACGTTGAGCTTGCGTTCAGCCCACTTGATCGTGTCCGGATCCGCGCGCTCGCCTGCAAGAAAGAGCGCCCGGAACTGGCTCAAGTCATAGGCGGCGATCAGCAGGCCCTCTGGATCTTCCTTCTTGATTGCCCTGAAAGCGGTTGGCGCCGTGAACAACACCGCGACCTCGTGCTCCTCGATCACACGCCAGAACGCGCCGGCATCTGGTGTTCCGACGGGCTTACCCTCGTACATCACCGTCGTCGCCCCATGCAGCAGGGGCGCGTAGACGATGTAGGAATGGCCGACGACCCAGCCAACGTCAGAAGCGGCCCAGAACACTTCGCCAGGATGCACGTTGTAGATGTTCTTCATGGTCCACTTCAGCGCAACCATGTGCCCGGCGGTATCGCGCACGACGCCCTTGGGCTGTCCCGTGGTCCCCGACGTATAGAGAATGTAGGCTGGGTCCGTCGCTTGGACTGCGACGCAACCTGCGCGGCGGCCGAGGGCCCGATTGGTCTCGACTTCGCGGGTCCAGTCGAAGTCGCGCCCTGCAACGAGGTCGGCCGCGAATTCGGGCCGTTGCAGCACGAGCACGGCCTGGGGTTTATGTGCTGCGGACTGGAGTGCCGCGTCGATCAGCGGCTTGTAGGCGACCGTCCGGCCGGGCTCGAGCCCGCAGCTTGCGGCCAGGATCGCTTTCGGCTTCGCATCATCGATCCGGGTTGCGAGTTCGTTGGCGGCAAATCCGCCAAACACAACCGAATGCACTGCACCGATGCGTGCGCACGCGAGCATGGCGAAAGCTGCTTCCGGGATCATCGGCATGTAGATGATGACGCGATCACCCTTCTCGATGCCGAGGTCCTTCAGAACACCGGCCAGAATAGCAACCTCTTCGGTCATTTCGCGGTAGGTATACCGCCGACCCGACCCCGTCATCGGGCTGTCGTAGATCAGGGCGAGTTGATCGCCGCGGCCCTGCTCCACATGGCGGTCGAGGCAGTTGTAGGCGGTGTTGCACTCAGCTCCAGGGAACCAACGTCCATAGTGGCCAGAATAGGGATCGAACACCTTGTCCCAAAGCCGATACCAGGAGATGTCGGCTGCCGCCTCAGCCCAGAACCGTTCGGGATTGGCGCTCCACGCAGCATAAACCTCATGATAGCGTGTCATCTTGATCCTCCCGGCGTGGGGCTGGTCTGCCCGTCTCTGCCAGAAAGGTTCAACTACCATGCGGCCGGCGAAACAAGTCGCGAGCGTTCGGACGTTCGGCTAACGCTGATGGAACTGTGAGGCGACCGGGACAGGGTGCGGCAGGTCACAACCAGACCAGGGACCCACGCTCGATCACCATGATGCGGTCCTGAGGAACCTCGAGATTGGGGATCTCATCCTCGGCCAGATCGAGGAACAGGCCGCGGATCACCCGGCTCACGCCGCCGTGCGAGACGACGACGTGGTCCCGGTCGATCGTTGCGAGCCATTGGGACACGCGCGCCGTCAAATCGGCGTAGCTTTCGCCGTCAATCGGCCGCCAGTGAAACTTGTCGAACCTGCGCTGGTTGTATCCTTGAGGGTCTTGCTGCTTCAGCTCGGCGAGATAGGCGCCTTCCCAGTGGCCGTAGCAGACCTCCTTCAAGCGCGGGTCGACCGAGTAGCCCGCGCGGGGGAGCCCGGCGCTGGCGCGCACGAGTTCCATCGTCTCGACCGCGCGGGAAAGAGGACTTGCGACGAACGGGAGTGCTGCGAGCGCGTCTTGAGCGCCGCTGGGGCCGTGATCCTTGCCACCCGCAGCCCCGTTCCCCCGCGTGCCGCCCGACGCGAGCCTCGCCCAGTTCTCTGCGAGCACTGCCCCGTTGCGTTTTGCCTGTGCGCGACCGACCTCATTGAGCGGTACGTCGATATGGCCCTGCAGGCGCCCGAGCCTGTTCCAATCCGTCTGGCCATGGCGGATGAAAATCAGCCGGACATTGAGCGGGGGGTGGGGCACAAGCACCTCACGTGTCGATGGCGAGCACGAGTTTTCCCTGATTAGCCCCGGAATATAAGAGATTGACGACATCCGGGAAGGCATCGAGACCGCCGCTGCGCACGTCTTCCCTGATCTTGAGGCGGCCCTCCTTATACCATGTGCCGAGTGCGTCGATCGCCTCCTGCGTGCGGTGGGCCCAGTCAAAGACGATCAGCCCTTGGACGACGAGCCTCTGTGTGAGGACTGCGCGGTAATTGGTGAGAGCTGGCGGCGGCGTCGTTGCAGAATAGGCAGAGATGAGGCCGCACAACGCAACGCGACCGAACGTGTTCATCTGTCCGAGCACAGTATCGAAAATTGGTCCACCTACGTTTTCGAAGTCGACGTCGATACCGTCAGGGCAGGCTCCGCGCAGGTGTTCCGAGAGATTGCCTGCCCGGTGGTCGACAGCCGCGTCGAACCCGAGTTCGCGCGTGACGTAGTCACATTTTTCTGCTCCGCCAGCGATGCCGACGACCCGGCAGCCCTGGATCTTGGCGATCTGCCCGACGACGGAACCGACCGCTCCCGAAGCAGCCGAGACGACGACCGTTTCGCCTGCCTTCGGCTTGCCGATCTCAAGCAGCCCGAAATAGGCCGTCCAGCCTGGCATGCCGAGGCCGCCGACCCAACTCTGCAGCGGCGCCAGACGTTCATCGACTTTTTGCACCCGGGTGCCGTTGGAAATCGCATATCGCTGCGCGCCGAACAGGCCCTGAACCGCGTCGCCTTCACGGAAGTTCGGATGGCGCGATGCGTCCACATGCCCGACGGCGTAGGCCCGCATCACATCGCCCAGCGCGACAGGCGGCACATAGGAGCGTCCCTCGTTCACCCAGCCGCGCATGGCGGGATCGAGCGAGACATACTGGATCCGAACCCTGAACTCGCCGGGCTCTGGGTCCGAAACGGGCTCATCGGCGATCTCGAAGACGTCGGGCGTGAACAAGCCGGGCTTCGGCCGGGCAATCAGGCGGACGATACGGTTTTGGGACATTTCGACGTGCCCTTGTTTTCAACGCCGTTCTGTGCGGCGTTCGGTGTCCGATTGGCAGGGAGTGGCAGCGGCAGGACGCGAGTGATGCGGATGGTCCTCGCGGCACGGACATTTGCTCAGAACCTGACCGGACGGGCAAGAGCATGTCCGAAAGTGACGCCTCACGCGTGGCCCGCCACTTCCGTGCCCTCCTCCATCTCGCATCAAGCCTGTTATGCATGCGGTGAATGTCGATTCAGCCTAGTGTCGTGACCGCGAAATTCGTCTCATTCTGCCGCACGCTCGGAACGCATTTCGAGGTCTGAACGACACGAGCAATATCAAAATCCTAGTGTGATTCAGACCGAGAAGTCCGCCTCCCTCCCTAGCCGAAAGGTATGCAGCGGACTTCTCGGTCATCACACTAGGCCTGCTCGAGGAACGGGATCACATGCCCGAGCCATTCTGATGGCGCATCCTGCGTGATCCAGTGCGACGCGTTGGGGATGCGAACAAGGCGGGCCTTCGGAATCTCAGCAGCCAGCCGCTCACCGTCAGTCACAGGCTGCCACGGGTCATCTTCTCCCCAGACGAGGAGGGTCTTTGCTTTGATCTGCGCGTGGCGGTCCACGAGCATCATCGTATGACTGGTGTTGAGACCCGATGCATTGCGGATGAGGCTGATTTTACCTGTCTCCGTGAGGTACGGTGCAACGATGCCGTTCGTGAACTCAGGTGTGAGCCGATCTGGCCGC
This sequence comes from Hyphomicrobiaceae bacterium, assembly GCA_050330095.1. GTDB lineage: Bacteria > Pseudomonadota > Alphaproteobacteria > Rhizobiales > Hyphomicrobiaceae > JBCBWG01. The sequence goes on along the minus strand of JBHJOC010000034.1, from coordinate 8,105 downwards.
GACAGGCCGTCCTTGAACCCAGCGACGAGGAAGTCGCGGATTTCCTGTGCGGATTTACGCGCCCAGCCAGGGTGCCCAACATGGATCATATCGTCGATCGGCCAACTATCGTAGGCGACGATATTGGACAGGACGAGCCGATCGACCCGGTCCTGGTTCTCGACCGCCATGATCAGCGCGACGCCGCCACCTGTGTCGTGTCCGATCAAATGCGCCTGTGGCAGCTGCAGCGCGTCCATCAGCGCAAGGATCATCTTGCGCTGAGCGACCAGCGATCGATCGAACATGTCACGCTGATCGGAGTGACCGTGACCGATGAAGTCGGGAGCGATAACGCGGTGGCGCTCCGCCAGCCGATCGATGACCTCGCTGTGAAGGAACGACCACGTCGGGATGCCATGCATCAGCAAGACGGGCGAGCCACTGCCCAGGTCGGTGTAAGCTATGTCGAGCGGGACGTGCGCAACGCCGCTGAGGGTTATCCGCTTCTGGCGCGCGGCAAACTGGAGATGGTTCATCGGAACGGTCCTTCTGTGCGGCGAGGTCGCAGAACTGGGCGGGGACATCCTGCGACGACCGCGCATGCTCCACCTCCAGCGGTCAAAAATCTGCGGTTCATGACGGTAGTCCCACTGTGAGCTCCGCCGCACTCGCCTTGAGCCCAGCCACGCCAATCGCGATCAAGGCGACACTGGCGAGCTTCACAAAACCCAGTGGCTCGCCGAACATGAGATGTCCGAGGAGAACAGTTCCGATAGCGCCTGCGCCGACCCAAACGGGATAGCCGACCGACACCGGGAGTGTCCGCAAGGCCAGCGTCAGCAGTCCAATGCCACCGATGACGCCAACCACCGTAAGCAAGGTGGGCCACAACACGGTGAATCCCTTGGACGCCTTCATCGAGAGTGCGAACGCGATCTCGAACAGGACAGCCAAGGCAAGATAAATCCAGGCGAGGGTCATGGCGCGGCACTCCCTTGCAGAGAGCCTGGCGAACGCCAGGCAGCGGTTGGTGCCAACCAAGCGGGTTTGGTTGCCGGGCGCCCGGTCGAACGAGCCGGCGCAAGTCCGCCGTGCCGGTTGCTGGCCGGGTCTGGGGGCAGCGTGGTGGTCATCGTCTTTCCTTTTCTGTATGGTGGTTCATAAAATTGCCCCACAGGGGCCTGCGCCTGATCGCGCGATGGTCAGCGAAGTAGCTTCAGGAATGCGCCGATGGCACGTGCTGCGTGGTCGGATCGGGCGCTGACGCGTGCATGAAGAAGGGCACCGTCCCCGGCGACAATCGCAAGCTCCGCAAGCGCGTGTGGATCGTGATCGGGACCAAGTTCCCCGGCCTCGATCGCGCGCTCGAAAGCACGACCAAACGCCGCGCGCAAACGGTCCGTGGCGTGCGCGATCGCATCTGCCACCACGGGGTCTGACCGGCCGAATTCTCCGGCCGTATTGACGATCAAACAACCACGATGGGCTGGGTTCTGCGCATCGCGAAGCCAGGATGCAAAAACCGCCCTGACGTTATCGAGCGGCGATCCAGGAGTCTCGAGCATGCTGATGACTTCTGCGATGCGATCTTGCGCATAGAGGTCCAAAGCGCTGCAAAACATCGACCGCTTGTCACCGAAGGCATAGATCAGGCTCTGGCGCCGCAAGGCTGTCGCGCGTTCGAGCGCATCGTAGCTCGTGGCGTTGAAGCCATTGGCCCAGAACACGCGCATTGCCGAGCGAAGCGCTGTTCGGGCATCGAAAGACCGCGGACGGCCACGTGTGTTGGTTTTGATCATGGCCAATTATATGCATGACCATTCATCAATTGATAAAACACGTTTGAGATTACGCGGCTAACGATTTCGTGACCTGCCGCGTGAGCCGATTGGCGCGCAATGATGGATGGCAGTCAGACGACCGTGATGTCCGGCGCTTCCTCGTTCTTCATGCCTTGCAGGTGATAGCCGCTGTCGACGTGGTGGATCTCGCCCGTCACGCCGTTGGACAGGTCCGACAGCAAATAGAGCGCCGAGTTGCCAACATCCTGGATGGTCACGTTGCGGCGCAAGGCAGAATTATATTCGTTCCACTTCAGGATATAGCGGAAGTCAGCGATCCCTGACGCCGCAAGTGTCTTGATCGGCCCCGCTGAGACCGCGTTCACGCGAATGCCGTCCCGACCCAGATCGGCCGCAAGATAGCGCACGCTCGCTTCGAGTGCCGCTTTTGCGACACCCATGACATTGTAATGGGGCATCACTTTCTCGGCCCCGTAGTACGTCAACGTCACGATCGAGGCGCCGGGCTTCATCAGCGGCTCGGCCCGCTTCGCTAGCGCGGTCAGCGAATAGCACGAGATCAACATCGTGCGCGTGAAGTTCTCCTCGCTCGTGTCGAGATAGCGGCCGTCGAGTTCGTTCTTGTCGGAGAAGGCGATCGCGTGGACCAAGAAATCAAGCGTCCCCCAAGCTTCAGACAGGGTGGCGAACAAAGCGTCCATTGACTGCCGGTCGGTCACGTCGCACGGCAAGACGAGGCGCGCACCGAGCTCAGCGGCAAGCGGTTCAACGCGCTTCTTGAGCGCGTCGCCCTGGTAGGTGAACGCGAGTTCGGCGCCCTGAGCCGCCACCGCCTGGGCAATACCCCAGGCGATCGAGCGGTTGTTCGCGACGCCCATGACGAGCCCGCGCTTGCCGGCCATCAAACTCCCCGCCAGCGGCGTGCTCTCTGAAGACGTCGTGCTCATGCGGATTGGCCCCTTATCCTGAACCTGAGCCCGATCCTACACCACTAAACTCTGGTGACGACAAGCCATGTCGGCTCGGCAAGGGCGTGGGCCCTGGCGTTTTTGCACCACGAGCGCACTCAGGGCGAGAGGCCGTCCAGCAAACCGCATCGGCGCCACGAGCACCATCAAGATCTGAGCAAGGCGTTCATCGCGCCTCGATTGAGACCTTCTCCGATTGAAGGACCGATCAGCAATGGTGCGACGAACGCCTCAAGACGTGCCGAGACGCCAGGTGCCGTCGGTCTCACGACAGGCCGCGCCCGAGGCCGCCCGCTCACGATCTGCAAGGACGATCGTGACCTCGATCGTCCGGCAGACCCGCCCGTCGCGATCTGCAAACGCCGCGGTTGGCTTGATGAACGCGCTGAGCCCGCCGCTGGTGCGATGCCAAACATATGTTGATCCGTCCGGGACTTCTTCGAGCGCGGTTGCGATCGCTTCGAGCATGTGGGCGCGCTCTTGTCCGCCAAGGCGAGGCTTGCGTGCGTCCGGCGTCGTCCCCTTCAAGTTCGATGGCGCCGAGGACGGCTCGGCTGTCACAGGCGCGGTACCGCTCTCGCGTTCGGCTCGCACGGGGGAGGCCGAGCTCAAGATCAAGAACACGAGGCCGCAGCCAGTGAGAAGGGTCAGAACCGCCGTAGAAAGGTCCGCTTGCGAACTTCTGACACAACGCATCACACACATCTCCCGACGACTGGGGGGCGCTATCCATGATCGCGAGCCCCAGCCGTGCTCGGCGCCCGTCTTCAAGTGAACGCGACACCACGCTCTGGGCGCATGATGTCCGGTTGTGGTTAATTGCGCGTTGATCGACGTCTGGTGGCGGACAGCGCCTTGGGCCAAGATTGGGGATGCCATGGTGTGCCCGCCTGGCGACGCCGTGGGTGGCCCGGTGCGTTTGCAACGCCTGATCGGCACATGGACAACGGATCGACCGAGGAGTGACACATGAGCGTTCTGACCAGCGAACCGGCTGCAGATGCGCTGCCCGGAGCTGATGACTTTCTCAATGTCACGGACCCTTTTGGCCTCTTCGAGGCATGGTTCAGTGACGCCGAGACGCATGAGCTGAACGACCCTAATGCCATGGCACTCGCCACCGTCGACAAGGATGGCATGCCCAATGTCAGGGTCGTCTTGCTGAAGGGCTTGGATGGGGCCGACTTCGGACCAGAGCGGGGATTTGTCCTCTATACCAACCACCAAAGTCAGAAGGCCGACGAGATTTACGGCACCGGCAAGGCGGCGCTCAATTTTCACTGGAAATCACTTCGCCGGCAGGTTCGCATCCGCGGTCTCGTGAAGCGTGTCGAGGATGCCGAGGCCGACGCCTATTTCGCGTCGCGCCCACGCGGGAGCCAAATCGGGGCGTGGGCTTCACGACAATCGCAGCCGATGCCTTCTCCAACGACTTTGGCGGATGAGGTCGCGCGCCTGTCCAATGAATTCGAGGGACGGGATGTCCCGCGGCCCGCGCACTGGTCCGGCTTCCGCCTGACGCCCTTATCGATCGAGTTTTGGCACGACCGGCCCTATCGCCTGCACGACCGTCTGCACTTTGCGCGCGAAAAGCTGTCAGAGCCTTGGCTGCGCGCGCAGTTGTTTCCCTGACGGCGCTGGCTGCCGACGCGGGGTGGGACGCGCGGCGAACAGCGCCGCTGCCTCAGTCTGGCGCCGGGCGCTCGATCGGCGGCGGCTGCTCGATATCGAACGAAATCGTGAAATCTGGCCCTGTGGGCGGAACGCCAGGGCGTTCGTCTGCGGGTCCTGCGTCGTGTTGTGAATCGCTCTCATGTTGGCCGGCAAAGTCGAGCTCGCGACGCAGTGGTCGAGGCTTCGGCAGCGTCAGTTGTGTAAGGAGCACGCAGGCACGGGTCTCCTCGCCTTGGGCGCCTCCCCGGGCGTGCGCATCGGGTGATCGCCAGAGCGAGGCCGCCGCCGCCAGGGATGCGCGCTCTGGATCGCGCGTTGCCGTCCCCGCCATGGATGAGACCGGCAGGCGACAGTCATGATCCTTTGCGATGCCGCGCGTTGTCTGATCGACTGCCATCGATGGAGCGAACGGTAAAACCGCGTTGGCGCCAGCGCCACGCGCCACCACGAGCACGGCATGATTGTCAGCGGCTTGATGCGCGATCCAGCCGCGCAGCGCCTCCCGGTGTGCGTCGCGCGCACGGCAATCACGGGGTCCGATGCACGAGCCTGAAAAGTCTGCCGCGACGATCCAAAGCCGCGCCTCTCCGAAGGCAACCGCGATCGCAAACGGCTTTGGTCCGTCAGATATTCCATGCGCAAGATCTTCGGGAAGCGGGCTCAGAACCTGATCAAGGCTCGATTGTCGTGGGCTGATCCGCTGGCGCTGGAGCAGCCTGACCCCGGAGGTACGGCGGAGCACGATCGCGGCCCCGGTGCTGGACGCCGTCTTACCCGTGCGCCGCTCCATCAAGGCCAGCTGCATCAACTGGGGTGAGGAAATGACGAAGAAGTCTTCAGCTGGAAAGAGACTTCGAACGCGTGCTGCGCTCGAAACCGAGGGGAGCACGATGACGTCGGCCTCGAAGCCGGCGCGCGCTGCGGCGCCCGCGTGCGTTCGTCGTTCGGAACCGAAGCTCGTGCGCCAGGCACCCGCCTCAGCGCCCTGCGTGTTTGGCGCAAGATCGGGTGCCTCAAGTGTCCAGGCTGCGACGACAATGGCCACCTCGTTGTCCAAGCGACCGGCTTCAGGAAACTGGACGCGGTCTGCTGCGGGAGCGGCGGTGATGGCTGCTGCGGTGGGCGTGCCTGCCGGCCTCCTGCGGAGCGCTTCGTCTGATGTGTTTGCAACCCGCTTTGCGAGCGTCTCATCCGCCGTCAGCCGGGGTGGTCCGCGATCGACGACGGCGAGCAGGCGCAAGAAGGACTGCGGCCACGCGAGCGCAAGCACCAAAAGCATCAAAAGCGGAACTGCGAGCGCGATAGCGAACCGTTTCATGCATCGTCCACCGCTATGGGCATTGCACGCAATTCCGCGCCGATTCGGCTCATCCGTCGAGACGGCGACGCCTTGAGCCCAATGACCCACTCATCACGCTTGGCGCTGACCTCCCATCGCATATCGGATCATGACCGGTGCCGCCGATCGTCGGCCGCCAAGCTCATGGGCTCGCCCTGACCCAATCGAGCGTCTTGTCGAGCGCAGCGCCAAGTGCGTCGAACGCCTCATTGATCTGCGCCCCCGTGATGATCAGGGGCGGGCACATCGCAACCGTATCGCCGCCAACGGCCCGGCAGATCAGACTTTGCTCTTCAGCCAGTGCGACGACCTTCGCGCCGACGGCCTTGGCTGCAGGGAAAGATGCCTTCGTTTCCTTATCTGCTACCAGTTCCAGCCCGCCGATCAGTCCGATACCCCGCGCTTCGCCGACGAGTGGATGGCTGGCGAGGGCCTGTAGCCTCGTCTGGAAGATCGGTGCCACACGGCGCACGTGCTCGACGATGCGATCGCGCTCATAGATCTCGAGCGTCTTGTTGGCGACGGCGCAGGCGAGGGGATGGCCCGTATAGGTGAAGCCGTGCGCGAACATGCCGTTCTTGCGGCTCGCCTCGAGCATCAGCTCATAGTCCTCCTCGGACACGGTCACTGCACCGAGTGGCACGTAGGCTGACGTAATGGCTTTTGCGACCGAGATCGTATCGGGCTTGAGGCCGTAGGTCTGTGAGCCGAACCAGTTCCCCGTGCGTCCGAAGCCACAGATCACTTCGTCGACGATGAAGCGAATGCCGTAGCGGTCCAGAACCTTTTGCACTTTCTGGAAATAGCTCTTTGGCGGCAGGATGACCCCGCCAGCCCCCTGCAGGGGTTCGGCAATGAATGCAGCAACGGTTTCAGGGCCCTCACGCAGGATCATGGCTTCGAGGCGCTCGGCCATGCGCGTGGAGAACTCTTCCTCGCTTTCTCCGGCTTCGGCGTTGCGCCAGTAATGCGGGCAGTCGGTGTGAAGGACCCGCGACATCGGCAGGTCAAAATCAGCGTGGAACGTCGGCAGGCCCGTCAGGCTGCCGCTCCCGATCGTGACCCCGTGGTAGCCTCTCATACGTGAGATGATTTTCTTGCGCTGAACATCACCTCTGGCGTTGGCCAAATACCATGTCAGCTTGATCTGGGTGTCGTTGGCTTCGCTGCCGGATGAGGTGAAAAAAACCTTCGACGTCGGCGCTGGCGACAGCGCCTTGAGCCGCTCGGCGAGTTCGATCGCCGGCTCGCGGCTGCGCCCGCCAAAAAGATGCGTGAACGAAAGCTGCTCCATCTGCTTGCGCGCGGTCTCGACCAGCTCCGGATGCCCATAACCAAGACCGGTGCACCAAAGCCCAGCAAGGCCCTCGAGATAGCGGCGTCCCTGCACGTCGTAGACGTAGACGCCCGCGCCCCGCTCCAGGACCAGCGGTCCCTTCTCACGATGGACGTTCAGGTTTGTTGTTGGATGGAGAAGCGTCTCGATGTCGCGGACTGCTGAGTTCGTGAGCTGTTGCATGGCGCAAGTCCTTGCTTTGGGCGTCCACCGGTCGCGGCGCCGAGCCCCGCACCGAGCGGGGCTTGACGATGACGCAGTGGCGACGCGCGAAGGGGCGTTGATGCTTCTGACCGTAGACCGGACCGCACAGTCTGACTATCACCCGCATTGCGGAATGATTGCCAGGCGTCGGCGTGGGGAGGTCCCGACCAGGACGCCTCAACGGTGCCCACTGAGGGGGTAATGGGATGGCGACGGCACGACCAAAGGCGCGTCCACCAATCGTTGGGGCTGCAGTGTGGTCGGTTCGCCTGGCAAGCTTCGCGCTGGCTCTCGCGGCCTGCGCTCTGATCCTCCACCGCGCGTTCGGCCTATCGACGCCGGTCCTCATGAATTCGATCGCCGTGGCATTTGCGCTCGCGGCTCTCGCCGTTTTTTTCGCGATTTTAGCCGCGGCCGTGATCTTCTGGAAAGGGCGGCCGGGTTTTGGGGTTGCCGTCGGCGGGCTGCTCTTGGCATTGCTGCTGCTCGCTTGGCCCGCGGCGTATATGCCGATGATCCTCGCAGCGCCGCCGCTCAACGATGTTACGACTGACACCGAACAGCCGCCTGAGTTCATCGCTGCCGCCGAACAACGCCCGCGTGGCGCCAACTCGGTCTCGTACCGTGGTGTTATTGCGTCCCGTGTGCAGGCAAGCCTTTATCCCGATATTCAGCCGATCGTCGTTGATCGCCCACCGGCTGAAGCATTCGATCTCGCAGCTCAGGCTATTCGCAGGCTCGGCTATCGGATCATCGCCGAGGACGAGCCGTCGCCGACATCGCCGGGCCGAATCGAGGCC